>JAUNNT010000031.1 GCA_030531305.1 Akkermansia sp. | reverse complement strand
CAGAGATAAGCGACCTTTTTGAATTTTTTGTCGAATTATAATTGACTTAGTACATCAGAAGTTCACTCTGTATCCGACGACACCGTTCACGTTGGCGAAGCCGCTCCAGAACTCGGCGGAGAGGTCAAGGAAGAGGGCATCGTTGTCGCGGAGCATGGGGATGGTGACGCCGGCGCCGATTTCAACGCCGAAGTTGCCCATCTCCGCGCTCTTGACGGTGTGGGTGGGCAGGCCGGAGAGGTTGACCTTGCCGTCCAGGTCCTTGTCGCCGCAGGCGAGCTTGGCAAGCGCGCGGGCCTCGAAGAGGGAGGAGCGGTTGCAGGGCTTGGCGCCGTAGGCGGACTGCAGGCGCGCGCCCAGCGCGAACGTGGTGACGTTGGCCTCCATGTCGCCCACGGTGAGGGCGGTCTCGCTGCCCTTCTCGTTGTAGCCGCCGATGGAGGAGTGGCGCCAGCTGACGTTGAACAGGGGCTGGATGCAGGTGGTGGCGTCCTCGGTGAGGGCGATGGTGTAGCCCACCTCATACATGAGGCCGAAGGCGGAGCCGTCGGAATCGCCCTTGGTGTTGGCGGTGCGTGTGCCGTAGTTGATGCTGCGCTCCAGCTCGGTGTCGTACCAGCCGCCCGTGGCGATGAGCGTGTGGGCCCAGGCCCTGTGGGTGTAGTGGGCGAACGCGGTGAGGTAGGTGCGGTCCAGGTCGCCCTCGGCGGTCTCGGCGCTCTTGGCGGAGAAGTCGCCGTGCAGGGCGGAGACGGCCAGGCCGAAGGTGAAGCGCGGCGTGCAGTCCACATCGAACCCGAGGGTGCCGCCCCAGCTGGTCATCTTGTACCCGGCCAGGGTGTTGTCGGCGTCGAGCTGGCGGTAGTCGGCCTCCGCATTGATCCAGGCGTTGACGAAAGGCATGCCTGTGCGGTCGGCGCCGTCACCCACGCCCATGGTGGTGGTGCGGTTGCGGATGGCGCGCAGCTGGCGGTCCACATCCTGGGAGGCGGCCATGCCGAGCGCGGCGGTGGAGGCGCCGGAGATGCCGGCGGCAATCTGCTGCACGCGGTTGTGGGAGATATGCCCGCTTTCCAGGGCGTCCATGATTCCGGCGAGCTCGCCGTCCGGGTTGTTGACCTGCGGGTTGGTGTACTTGAGTGCCTCGTCCAGCATGGCGGCGCCGGCGCGGGTGTTGTGCTCGGTGGATTGCACCACATCCTGCTCAAAGTAGCCGCTGCGGAGGTCCACCAGCACGGCGCCGTCCACCAGGCGTGCGTTGGTGTAGTACTTGTTGAAGAGCTTGCCGCTCAGCTCCACATCGTCGGCGTTCGTGCCCTCGCCGCCCACGTACGCGAGCACCAGGTCCTCCGTGTGCCCCTTGGTGTCGATGACCAGCGCGCCCTTGCTGTAGGAGCCGCCCTGGCCGATGACCACCGTGGAGTCCGTGAGGTCCAGCCCGGCGGCCGCGGTGAGCACCACTGGCGCCTTGCGGGTGTCCAGCGTGGCGGCGGTGGATTCCGGATCCAGCCCGAATGCCAGCGTGCCGCCGATGATGGAGGCGGGCGTGTCGATGGTCAGGTGCTTGTCCACGGCGTCCTCCGTCTGGGAGTTCAGCACCACGGTCATGTTGTACGCATCCAGGCCGCCCAGGTGGGCGTTCGCGCCGTAGAGCAGGGTGACGGTGCCGTCCGTGCCGCCCACGGTGAGTTCCGCATCCGCGGCCAGGGTCTGGCTGACGGCGCCCTTGTATCCGGCCTGGCGCTCCAGGATGACGCGCGCGTCATCGTAGGAGCCGCGGTACACGCCGCCGTTTCCGGTGACGGTGACGCTACCGGAGAGGGAGGCGCCCGTGCCGTCGCTGCTCAGGGAGCCGGTGGTGAAGTCCGAGCCGTCCGCCACGGAGAGGGCCGAGCCGTCCGAGAGGCGGATGGAGCCGGTGGTGACGGAGAAGGAGTCCGAGTCCGTGCCGATGTGGAGGGAGCTCTGCTGCATGTTGAGCGCGCCCTCGATATCCAGGCTGCCCTCGCCTGCCAGGGTGTAGTCCGTGCCCTGGTAGGTGGTCATGCGGGCGATTTCCTCATCCGAGTCGATGGTGATGGCGCCGCTGCCGGAGCGCAGCTGCACCCAGCTGTCGCCATCGGGCAGCAGGCCCTTCTGCCAGTTGCCGGGGACATTCCAGTCGCCGTCGCCGCCGTTCCAGATGTAGTCGCTCTCCTTCTCGCGCGCGGTGAGGATGATATCCTTGGTCGCGGCATCCTGGGAGATGTAGTAGGCGTAGTCGCTGCCCACCACGGAGACGCTCTGGCCTCCGTTCACGGAAACCGTTCCGGCGAGGTTGGTGTTGATGTCCGCCAGGGTGAGCGTCATGCCGTCGTTGAGGCGCATGGCCTCCACCGCCGCGGCGTCCACGATGAAGTTCGTGTTGCCCGCGGTCAGGCTTCCGGCGGTCACGTACACCCTCTCGCGGTTCACGCGGCTGAGCGTCACGCTCCCGGCATCCAGGGTGTTGTCGGCCACCAGGGTGGCGGAGCTGGTGAGCGCCACGGCGTCGGCCTGCACGTTGTCCAGGTGCAGGTTTCCGGCCGCGGTGAGCGTGCCGGAGACGGCGAGGTTGCCGTCACCGCCGCTGTTGGCCTCCAGCGTGAGGTTGCCGGAGGAAACGAGGGTCTGCCCGGCGCCCAGGTTGAGGTTGGCCACGCTGCCGCCCGTGGCGGAGATGGTGGCGCCGCTGCCCTCGGCGGTGAGCCTGCCCCTCACGTTGAGCGTGCCCAGCTCGATGCCGTCGCCGGCCACCACCTCGCCCGCGGCGTTCACCTGCATGGTGCCGTCCGGTGTGAAAGTGCTGCCGCCGGCCAGGTGCACCCTGCCGTTGACGATGAGGTTGCCGTGCTGGCGGACGCAGAGCTCGCTGCCGGAGGCGATGTCCACCAGGCCGTTCACGGTTACGGTGCCGGAGCCGCTGCCCACCGGGCCCACATAGACGGCGCCACGCTCGTCCGCGTACACGGAGCCTTCCACGGTGCCGTTCAGGGCGAAGAGGTTGTTGCCGTCACCGAGGGCGCGGACGGTTCCGCCCTGCTCCACGGAGAGGTTGGCGGCGTCCACGCTGCCGCGGAGGGTGGCCTCCGCGCCGCTGCGCACGGTGAAGTTCACGGGCTTCACGGTTCCCTTGAGGGTGCCGTTGGCCTGCATGACGAGGTTGCCCACCGGGCTGAAGGTCTGGTTGAACTCCAGGCCGTCGTCCCCGGTGCCGTACACGTTCACGGTTCCGATGGAGCGGGTGGTCTCCACGCCAATCTTGCCGCTGCCGTACACGTTCACCGTGCCGTAGGAGAAGTCCACCGGCACCTGCAGGCTGCCGCCGTACATGTCAATTGTGGTGAGCCTGCCGCCGCGCGCCGCCGCGTAGTCGATCATGGCGCGCATGTCGGGCGTGTCGTGCCGCAGCTCGAAGCGCGACCAGTCGGTGTCCTCGCTCGTGCTCACGATGGCGCGCCCGGTGGCGGCGTCGAAAATCACGGCATCTCCCTTGTAGGTGAACTTCGCGCCGTTGTCCACGCAGATGCCCCCGTGCACCAGCTCCACATAGCCCGTGGCACCCTGCAGGAAGCCCTGGTCGCTCGCCGCGCCCGTCTCGTCGATGTACCCTGCGGCCTCGTACTGCACCGCCAGGTTGTCCGTCGTCACCGGGCGGTTGTTGGAGAAGGTGACCACGCCGGAGTTCTGGATGGCGGCGCCCAGGTTCGCGATGCCCAGCGTCAGCGTCTTGCCGGAGAGCACGTTCACCGTGGACCCGGCGGAGGTGGTGAGGTTGCAGGTGGAGAGGTCCAGGTTCTTCTCCACGCTCAGCGTGCCGGCCAGGACGCGCACCACGCCGGTGCCGATGACGCCGTTGCTGGTGACGCGGAGGGTGCCGCTCTCCACGGTGACGTTGCCGCGGTAGGTGTTGGCGGCGGAGAGGTTGACGGTGCCCTTGCCGGTGACAACGATGCTGCCGATGCCGCCCAGCGCGCCGGTGACGTTGAAGGTGCCGGCGGTCTCACCCTGCGTGAGGGACATCTTGTCCGCGCCCCACACGTACTGGCTGGTGTTGAACACCAGACCCTGCCCGCCGGTGAGGGTCAGGGCGGTGCTGACGGTCACGCTGGAGGTGGAGAGCCCCAGCTCCGCGGAGCCGATGGTGAACGAGCTGGCCGCATCACCGGTCTGGGTGATGCCGCCCGCGCCCACCACGAGCTTGACACCGTCCTCCACCACATACTTGGTGGCCTTCTTGCCGGAAATCTGGGTGAAGCCGTTCACGGCCACGGTGGCGCCCTTGTGGATGTTCACGGTGGACATCTGGTCGCCGCTGCGCATCTGCGCGCCCTGGGCGTAGAGCTCGCCGTAGATGTCCATGCTGGTGGTGCCGCCCCACTCGCTGAGCACCAGGCTGGTGTCCTTGTAGCCGGTGGAGTTCACCGCGCCCAGGATGACGAGCTTGCCGTTGTTGCCGATGTTGATGTAGGAGTTGCTGGCGCCGGGGGTGTCGCCCGTCTCCAGGCGGGTGGTGACAAGCGTGGCGGCATCCGTGCCGCCGCCGATGATGAGCTTGGTGTCGCCGTTGTCTTTGCCCATGTAGGTGGCGCCGCCCACGGTGGTGGTGCCGCCGGAGATGGTGACCTCACTGTTGGCGTTGAGGAAGAGCCCCTTCTGGTTGTTGGTGGAGCCCTGGCCGTTGCCGCCGCCCGTGATGGCCGTGTTGGAGGCGAGTTTCACCTGGCCGCCCGCCACCGCGAACGTCTCCAGAGAGAGGGTGCCGCCACCCTTCGTCGTGAACACTTTGCCGTTCGGAACGGTGAACGTTCCGGCGGCCTTGATGGTCACGCCCTCGTTGATGGTGAGGGTGGGCGCGCCCGCCAGCGAGGTGGCGGTCACCTGGCCCGTGCCGGTGAAGGTGTAGGAGCCCTCAATGGTGAGGACACCGGCGGTGATGTTGCCCGTGAGCTCCACGGTGTTGGCGCGCACGCCGCTGTTGAACGTGGCCGCGCCGCCGCTCGTGAAGTGCGCCGCGGCCCCGCCCTGCGTCCAGTTCTCCGTGGCGGTGTCCCACACCGGGCTCACCGCGCCCGTCCAGATGTACGGGTCGGCGGCGGAAGCCTGCGGGGCGGCCCCGGCCAGGATGAGTGCTGTGAGCGTTCCCGTGGCAACGGACACAAAGGACAAGGAGGACAGTGCCGCACGCAGCGCTGCCCCAAGCATCTTGGGGAGATGTGGTTTCATATTTGTTTAGTATTCAGTTAAAGGCAATGAGACTGTTTCCAGTCCCGCGATATACAATTACAGTCTACCACAAATGCCACCCGCCGCAAGTATAAAATGGGGGAATCCGGCAAATTCTCCGTGCATATCACTCCCGTCATGTCCGCTCCTTGCCCCCCATTGCCGAATTTGCTGGAACACGGGGCAGGGGTTTGGTAGAATGAACAGGAACATGATTATCGTCACAGGAGGAGCCGGGTTCATCGGTTCATGCATTGTGGCCGCCCTGGAGAGGGCCGGCAAGGGGGATATCGCCGTCATCGACTACCTGGGCACGGATGAAAAGTGGAAGAACATCGCCAAGCGCGAGCTTGCCGCCTGCGTGCACCCGGACGACACGGACGCCTTCCTGGAGCGCCACCGCGAGCGCATCTCCGCCATCATCCACATGGGCGCCATCTCCTCCACCACGGAGACGGATGCCGACCTCATCGCCCGCACCAACTTCACCCTCAGCCTGAAGCTGTGGGATTTCTGCGCGGCGGCGGGCATCCCGTTCATCTACGCCTCCTCCGCGGCCACGTACGGCGACGGCTCGCTGGGGTTCGACGACACGGACACGCAGGAGCACCTGAACGCGCTGCGCCCGCTCAACTGCTACGGCTGGAGCAAGGCCGTGTTCGACCGCAAGGTGGCGCGCGAGCGCGACGAGTTCCGCCCCGTGCCCCCGCAGTATGCCGGGCTCAAGTTCTTCAACGTCTACGGCCCCAACGAGTACCACAAGGGCACCATGAAGAGCGTCATCGCCCACATCTTCCCCATCGCCAGGCAGAACGAGGAGGTCAAGCTCTTCAAGAGCTACCATCCGGACTACAAGGACGGCTGGCAGCTGCGCGATTTCGTGTGGGTGGGAGACATAGCGGACGTGGTGCTGTGGCTGCTGGACCACCCGCGGGTGAGCGGTCTGTTCAACGTGGGCTCCGGGGAGGCGCGCTCGTTCTATGACCTGGCGGCCTCCACCTTCGCCGCGCTGGGGCTGGAGCCCAAGATCGGCTACAAGGAAATGCCGGAATCCCTGCGCCCCAAGTACCAGTACTACACCAAGGCCAACCTCACCAAGCTGCGCTCTGTTGGCTACGACAAGCCCATGACACGCCTGGAGGACGGCGTGCGCCAGTACGTGCAGAATTTCCTCAACACGGAAGACCCATACATGTAACACCGCCTATCGGTTCCACAGGCTGCGCCCAGCGTGCCTGATGAACGCAAAAAGCATTCCCAATCGGTTAAAGGACACCAGTGCAAACCATTCTATGAGCCAGAATCTTCAGGACATCTTGCGGGAGATGGTTGACGGCATTCTTGTCATTAACCTGGACAGCAGTGTTGCCCGGTATGAGGCATTCAGGAGGGCGGCGGAAGGAAGCCTGCCGGCAGAGCGCGTGGAGCGTTTGAGCGCCGTTGCAGGGCGTGGGCTGCCCGGCTATGGAGTGCATCCATGGTTTACCGCCCGCACCGGTGCGCGTGCGGGAACCTGGGCCGGCGCGGCGGGATGTGTCCTATCCCACCGGAAGTGCATTGAGACGGCGCGCGAGAGGGGCTGGAAAAAGGTGCTGATTCTGGAAGACGATTCGGTGGCCTCCGCATCGGGCGATGTGGTGGAATTGCTGAGCACGGCATGCAGCCAATTGCAGGGGGGCTATATGCTCTACCTGGGACACAACCACCCCGTGCCGTACGGAAGGCGCAAGGCTGCCTGCGGAAAGGCGGAATTGTGGCAGGTGGACGGCGTGTTGGCAACCCATGCCTACGTGCTACCCATGGAAGCCTATGATATCCTGCTTTCCCTGCTGCCCACGGAGGAGACGGTGTGGAAATGGATAGCGCGCCACCGGGCAATCGACACCTTCTACCGGGAATGCGTGGGAGGTGACGGGTTATTGCCGGTATATGCCGTATACCCCCTGTTGTTCTCCCAAGCCAGTGGTGTGTCCGACATTGGCGGCTGCGAGGTTTCGAAAAACAGCAGCGTTTGTGCCGGCCCCCCCTATCCGCTGGAATCCTTCAGGGGCTGGTTGCATAGGTTGGCTCGTCCCCTCCGCCTCGCAAAGCATCGTCTCAATTCCATGCGCACCCTTGTTCGCGCGGAGCTGTGGGGCTTCCCCGGCCCACGCCGCCACGTGAAGTAGCCGGTCACGCCCCGTCAATGTTCCGCGCTCCGGCACGGATGGCCGCTTGCGCAAAGAGAGGTTTCAGGTACTGGCGCAGCCCCATGTCCGGGGCCAATCCCTGAATAACCATGAAGCCCCACTCCGGGTTGGCTTCAATGATGAGCGGCCCATCCGGCGTGACCGCCACATCCCACCCCACGTCGTGCGTGCGGGGAAAGAGCGCGTGCGCGCGCTTGATTAGGTTGCGGCACTCGTCCCAATACGGAACGCGCACCCCCTCAAAGCGCACGTGCGTGTCCGGGTGCTCTGTGAAGTCCGGCAGCGTGGGCGGTTCCTCGATGCGGGCCGTGGGGAAGAGCGTGCCATTGTCAGAGATGCAGCAGCCCAGCCCCCCCGCTGCCAGGTTGTTCACGCATTTTCCGTGCACGCCAATGCGCAGGAAGCCCGGCATCAGGACAATCTCCCCATCCTCCCCGCGCACGGTGGTGATGCGCAGGGTGTTCAGGGAGTGCGGGTGCAGCGCCGCCAGGTCCGGATGCTGGCGCACCACCTCCTCCACCAGCATGCCGTCCCTGATGGTGGCTGCGGCTTCGCTCCATGGCATGTTCCGCCCATTTTGGACAACGCGGTCCCCGCCGTCCGCAAGCCACAGGGTGCAGCTCTGGCCCTGCATGCCGTCCACAGGCTTGATGAACAGGCTTCCCTGCCGCAACAGCAGGTCGTGCAGGTCCCGCGTGCCGCCGTTCCCATCCTCCACGGTAGGGGATTCCCCATGGCTGCGGATGGTGCCGAACTGCCGCGTGGATGGCACCCCATGGCTCAGCAAAAAGCGGTTGAGGGCCCTCTTGTCGTTCAACAAGGCGTTCTCCTCTCCCTGCACCGCCAGGAGTGGTGCGCGGTAGCGCATGAATTCCGATTCAAAGACGTATGGCGCGGGATCCGCGCCGCGGTGGTGGAGACGAAAGAAGAAATAGTCGTTCACCAGGGCGCGCACGGGAAAGGCCTTTCCCGTGTCAATCATGCTGTGCATGTGCTGCATGATTTCATCCAGGCTCTTGAGCGGGACCTCCGTGTTGTCGGAAGCCAGGAGCGCCTGCACGCGGGCGCGGGCCTTTTCCAGCTTGCGGTGCGCGCTCCATTTCTTGCGTGCCAAACATGCCTTTTCCCAGAGGGCAATCATACCAGATGTGATGAGTTGGGGGTGAATTTGAATTTGGAACCCTTGGTTTGGCGGTACCATTCCGGCCGTATACGGTTGTCCAACAGGGGGCGCATGCCGCGCCCCCATTGCGGGATGACGGCATCCCAATCCTCGCGCACGCCCGTTATCACGGGGCCTTCAGGCGTGAGCGCCAGCTCCCAGGCTATATCGAAGGTGCGCGGGAAAAGGCTGTGGGCGCGGCAGACCAGCTCCTGCGCCTCTCGCCAAAACGGCAGCACGGTGCCCGCAAAGGGTGCATGGCTTGCCGGGTGTTCCGCCACGGCGGGGGTGCGGGGGTAGTTCACTGGGATGGCCAGGGGGTACAGGGAGCCGTCCTCTTGCACGTTGCAGGTGTAATCTCCCATGACCAGGGTGGCCGCCAGCAGGGATGGCTTGCCTGAGGAGAACACCGCCGTAACCAGCCTCAACGGGCAGGGGCCGTGCGGGTGGAGTGCGGTGAGGAGCGGGTGTTGCCTGCCGGGTGCCGTTGAGGTGGGTACGCCTTTCTCCTGCAGCTCCGGCATATCGGGAACCCTACCGCCCAGGGCACGGCGGATGGAGCAAAGGTAGGGGGAGAGTTCCTCTGTGAATACGTACGGTGCGGGGTCTGCTCCCCTGTGATGCAGACCCAGGTGGAAAAACTGCGGAATCAGCAGGGCGGGGGAAAGCGCGCTGCCGCTGTCTATCAAGCGGTGCATTGTCCGCATCACCTCGTCCGGGCTTTGCTGCGGCTCACCGGTGGCGTCGCTTTCCAGCAGCTCGCGTATCTGGGCCTTGGCGGCTGCCAATTTGATATGCGCGCCCATTCGTTGCAGGCTGCGCCGCATGCGCTCGGCAAGCGCCGGACGCCCTTCCCTGCAGTAGTTGAATTGGCGCAGACGGTTGCGCAGCGCCTTTACCCAGGCGGGCTCGGGGTGCAGCGGGTGCCGGTCCAGATACCGGGTCAGCATGGTGAGCTCCAGGTGTTCCACTTCAGAGGTGATGGGAACCCGCTCCAGCAGGCCTTCATCCTCCAGCGGCGGCATGCAGGGCAGCTCCGTCACTCCCGCGGCCAGGAAGTTGAGCCGCGTGCGCAGGCATTTGGGGCAGTGCCCGCAGTTGCGGGAAAGGTCATTGCCGCTGTAGCAGCAGCGCAGGTGCTCCAGGGCCATTGGCCAGCGCGCCACCAGTGCGGCTTTTTCCGTGCGCATGAAATCCTCGCCGTCCGTGATGATTTCATTGCGGCGGGATGAGAGGAAGTGGTTGGTGACCGGGTTGTTGCCCCAGGGGTAGGCGAAATTGTCCACGGAATTGTCGCTGCCGAGCATCAGGTGCCCGTACTGTTTGCCGAACACGCGCATGCACGCCGCCAGCATGGTGAAGTACGCGTAGCCGTACGGGCAGTGCATATCCCGGAAATCCGTGGTGATGGTGTAGAAGTGGGGTATACCCAAATCCTCCACCAGGAGCCGCGCCTTCGTTGCCGCTCCCTCCCATTCCTCCACGTAATCGCGGCGGATATCCGCGCCGTGTATCATCAGGCAGGCGTCTATCTCCTGGTTTTGCGCTCCGGCCAGGCCGTGTGCGTGCCGGTACGCCGTGAAACACGCATCCAGCCCGCCGCTGAAACACGCCAACGCTTTCCTCTTGCACGGCTCGGCGCTGTCGTCCGCAATCTCCAGCGGTGTCAGCTTGATGGGACGGCACGTCTCCGGGGCCAGCAGCAGCCAGGAACGCGCATAGCGGTCCACGTTGGCATGCAGGGACGCGCTCATGGGAGCGTCGATGCTGAACTCTCCCCCAAGCTCCATCATCTTGAAGAGGAAAAGCACCGCCCATACGTCTGCGCTGTTGTCCAGGTCGTCCGGGGCGTACGCTGTGCCGTGCACCCACAGGTGCTGCGTCCATGAGCGCATGCCGTGTTTCAGCGTGGCGGAAAGGATGATGTCGGAGCCTTGGCGCTGCGGCCGGTGTATGGTGATTTGTCCGTTCATGAGGTTGGTTGCCCTTGGGGGAGGTGGGGTTGTATGGCCGCCCGAAGCTCCTCTGCAGTGGAGCAGAGGGTGATGCCCCGTTGCCCGCGCAGGGATTGCTCGTACACGCCGGATATCTTGCCGTAGCTGTTGTCTGCCAGAATGCAGGGCAGCCCCAGCAGCGCGGCTGAAATGCCCACGTGCAGGCGATCCGTGACAATGATGTCCGCCTGCCGCATGCAGTGCCACATTTGCAGCACGCCCAAACGGTTGAGATGGCGGAGGCGGCAGTTGCCCCCGCCGTAGCGGGCTATGTCCATGGCAACGGCCCCCGCAGGCAGCGCTGCCGCCATGCCGGGAGCCGCCTCCCCGTCCGCGCGCATGAAGAAAGCCAGCTTGGCGCCGCCCGCGCCGCGGTAAAGGCGCTCCCGTAGGTGCCGGTTCATGCGCTCATGCGTTTTGCGGTAGAAATGGCACAGGCGGATGCTTGCCCCCTCCTTGGCGAACAGTCGCTCCGCCATGCGCGTGAAAACACATGGGCGCGGGTACCGGCGCAACAGTTCTTCCAGCTCCGGCTGGGCCGCCGTGTCCGTGTAGAGCGCCATGTCATGCGCCAATTCAAAGTGTGCCGCGGTATTGCGGGCGCGGCAGTACGCCAGGCTGGCCTGCTCCCGGCAAAACACCGTGAAACGCCCGTCCATGCGCTTCAGCAGATCATCGCACCCGCGCAGGGAATGGGGCAGGATGATAACGCGTTCCCACCGCGGCTGCAGCACCAGCTCCATGAGCGGTGTGTAGTCCCAGCCCCCGGCCAGCAGGCCGCCTCCTCCGTAGACCAAGGTGGTGCCTTGCGGGTAGCTTTTGTTTTCGCTGTACACCTCATAGTCCATGCCCAGCCGGTCCATCAGGTCCGTGGTCGACAATGCAATCAGCTCATCTCCGATGTTGCCGGGATTCGGCATGTAGACCACATGCCCGGCCGTGCCGAGGGCTTGGAGAAGCGCGGGAGGCGGTGTGTGTGGAAGGTGTGCACCTGCGCCTCCTGTTGTGTCGGGACTTTGCATCTTTAGCATGCCTGTTATACCATTGGCGGAAAATGTTTTCAAGGTTATATTCTGCATGAACCGGGCCATTCCGCCTGCCGCCGCGCCATCTTGCCGCAAGGTGCCCCTGTTTGCGCAAGAAGTTATGCCCTTGACAAAACCACCCCCCCGCACCTACAATGGCGGGCAGCGCGCATGGTCGTTAAAATCATCTCGTCGTGGAAAACCCGCTTCCTGCCGGAGCACACGCTGTGGCAGGGCGTGGAATTCACACGCGACGAGGCTTGCCGCGACTACGACTGGGCGGTGGTGTACGACGAGCTGCCGCGCGAAACAGACTATGTGGACCTGGCGTGCTCGCTGGACCGCACCATCCTGGTGACCCAGGAGCCGCAGCTCATCAAGGTGCCGTCCCCGGCCTACACGCGGCAGTTCAACTATGTGCTCACCACGTGCGATCCGCAGGTGCTGCGGCACCGCCACTACCGGCGCGGCTGCGGCTGCCTGGTGCAGATGACCGGGCACACCATGGAGGAGCTGGCGCGGTCCCCCGAGTTCGAGAAGACGCAGATGGTGTCCAACGTGTGCTCCCGCAAGCTCATGAAGCACACCAACCACTTCAAGCGCCACCGCCTGCTGGAGTACCTGCTCGCCAACCTGCCGGGGTTTGTGTGGAAGGGGCAGGGCATCTGCGAAATCGACCACAAGTACGAGGCCCTGGATGCCTTCCGCTACCACGTGGCCATCGAGAACACCATCCAGCCCTACCACTGGACGGAGAAGCTGGCGGATCCCATCCTCTGCCTCTCCCTGCCGTTTTATGCGGGGGACCCCAAGCTGGAGCAGGTGCTGCCGCCGGAGAGCTTCATCCGCATCCCCGTGGACGACCCGCCGGAGGCCCTGCGCATCATCAAGTCCGCCGTGGAGAACGACGAGTATACCCGCCGCCTCCCCGCGCTGGTGGAGGCGCGCCGCCTGATCATCGAGCGATACAACCTGTACTCCCAGGTGCTGCAGGTGGTGGCGGAGCATGAGGCCGCCGCCACGCCCGAACGCCCCGCCGGGCGTATCTACAACCGGCACTTCCTGCGCCGCAACCCCGCCAACTTGTTGGGGGAGGCCTTCAACAAGCTGCGCGTGCACCGCCGCGTCCATGCCTCAATCCAGCCATGACCGCCGAGCACGAGATACGCGTGGCAACCTCCGGATGCGCAGACATGACGCAGCTGCTGGGGTGGCTGCAGCGTCATTTCCCCGTGCGCATTCTGCCGCCGGAGCGTTTCCGCGAGGCGGACTTCCTCATCTGCGACACCTTCAACAGCGTCTACGAACGCTACCATGGCGTGCGCATCCTCGTCACCGTGGAACACCACCCCGCCGACCTCGCCAACTTCGACTACTGCCTCACCCACGACAAGCGCGAGGACGACCGTCGCATGTACCTCCCGTACTGGGTGCTTTCCAGCCTGTTCAACGCGGAGCGCCGCCGCAGCCTCACCGAGCCGCGCAAGCCCATCACCGCCGACGAGCTGCGCGCCCAGAACCGCAAGTTCTGCGCCTTCGTGGTCCGCAATCCCGTCTGCAAGCGCCGCAACCACCTGGTCAAGCACCTCATGCCCCACAGGGAAGTCAGCTGCGGAGGCCCGCTCATGAACAACATCGGCCACCTGGTGGACGACAAAACCGCCTTCATGGCGCAGCACCTTTTCGGTGTGGCGTACGAGAACCATGAATTCCCCGGCTACCTCACGGAAAAGCTGCCGGACGCCCTCCAGGCGCGCTGCATCCCCCTCTACTGGGGCGACGAGACCGTGGAGGACACCTTCAACCCCAAGGCCTTCCTGCACGCACGCCGCTTCAAGGACGAGGCTGCCTTCATCCAGCACATTTTGGAGCTTTCGGAGGACTACGGGCGCATGGCGGCCATCCTGAACGAGCCGCCCCTGCTCAACCCGCACGCGCTGGACGAGGCGGAGGCGCGCCTGCTGGCGTTCTTCACCCGCATCTTCGAGCGCGGCCCCGGCGCCGTCCGCCGCTCCCGCATCCAGCGCCTCCAGGCATTCCTGCGCCATTTCTACGGCCACGGCCTCTTCCGCTCCATCCGCACCATCTCCCGCCGCCTCCGCCACAAGGAGTGAACGCCGCCCTCGCGCCCTAACACATACCGTCATCACCTTGACAAACGGCGTTCCGGTGCTATACTGGCGGAGTTATGGGCAAGGTCCGCATTTTTGGAGAGGAGAATCTCACCCCGCAACCGTCCCTTTACCTGCCGTGCCGCTTGGACCGGGAGACGCTGGAAACGCTTGTGCGCGCCATGGGCGGGCACGGCGACGTGTGCTTCCTGATGGAGAAGCACCTGCGCCCGGAGCCGCGCATGATGCGCTTCATGGAGTCCGCAGGCCACGTGCTGGAATTCGATTTCCGCAACTGCGACAGCCGCGACATGCGTGAGAAAATCATGGAGCAGTTGCAGCAGGGGCACGATGTGCTCTACGTGCCCGGCATCCCCAACCGAGATTTGGCGTGCGTGAGCGATGTGCCCATGCCGTTCATGATGCACCTGGCCGCCCTGCACATCGCCCCCGTGCCCGTGTACGTGGGGTTCTACCGCAAGGGCTACGTGCGCGTGGTCACCGAGGAGGCCCGCTACGACACCGCCGTGGTGGACGTGCGCCCCAAGCTGGAGCCCGGCCCGCTGGCCGGCGACCGCACGCTGGAGGCCTGGCTGGAGGCGTCCGCCCGCCACTATGCGGAGCTGCCGCAGCTGCAGGTTTCCCTGGCGCGCCTGCTGGTGGAGGGCATGCGCAAGCACGCCTCCGTGCGCCTGGAGGACGGGCTGGACAACACGGGCATCGAGTACGGCAAGCTGCTGGGCGTTTCCATGGCGCTGGCGCGGTGGATTCGCGCCAACGTGACGGAGGCCCGCGTGGGCGTGCTGCTGCCGCCGGGCAAGGGCGGCGTCATTGCCAACTTCGCCTGCATCCTGGCCGGCGTGGTGCCCGTCAACATCAACTACACCTCGTCGGAGGGCGCCTTTGAGAGCATCTGCCGCCAGAGCGGCATCAAGCATTTCATCACCGCCCGCCCGTTCATGGCCAAGCTGCCCCAGTTCCCCTGGCCGCCCGCAGACCAAATCATCTACCTGGAGCGCGTGCTCAAGGGGCTGGGCATGTCCAAGATCGCCACCTGGGTGGCCTTCGCCAAGCTCGCCCCCATGGCCCTGGTGAACAAGACCTTCGACCTGGACGCCCGCAGCGGCAACGACGAGGCCGCGCTGCTCTTCACCTCCGGCTCCTCCGGCGAGCCCAAGGGCGTGAGCATGACCCACACCATGCTGGTGGGGCAAATCCTCCAGATGTTCTGCAAGGTGGATCTGGACAAGGATGCCGCCATCCTCTCCAGCCTGCCCATCTTCCACAGCTTCGGCCTGAGCGTCAGCACCCTCATGCCCGCCGTTTTCGGCATCAAGATGGTCACCTATCCCTCCCCGCTGGACGCCAAGCGCCTCAACGAGCTCATCGAGACCCACAAGTGCTGCCTCGTGGTCACCACTCCCACCTTCGCCCGCAGCATGCTGCGCCGCGCCAACCAGGACACCTACAAGAGCGTCCACTACTTCGTGGTGGGCGCGGAGCGCCTGCAGGACTCCGTGGCAAACGAGTTCCAGGAGAAGTGCGGCGTGAAGCTCATGGAGGGCTACGGCCTCACGGAGGCCTCCCCCGTGGTGGCGTGCTGCCTGGAGGAAACCGGCCCCACCCCGGAGCAGCCCTTCTACGTGCAGGCGTACAAGCGCGGCGCCGTGGGCCAGCTCCTGCCCGGCCAGGCCGTGCGCATCACCGACCCCGACGACGACTCCATCCGCCTGCCGCTCTCCCAGCAGGGCATGGTGTGGATCAAGGGCGCCAACATCTTCAACGGCTACATCGGCCGCGAGGAGCTCAACCGCGAGGTCATACGCGACGGCTGGTTCAAGACCGGAGACCTCGGCAGCATGGACCTCAACGGCATCCTCTCCCTCGGCGGACGCCGCGCGCGCTTCTCCAAGATTGGCGGCGAGATGGTGCCGCACGAGGTGGTGGAGCAGGCCGTGGACGCCTTCGTCACCGTGCCGCAGGGCTTCACCGGTCGCGCCGTGGCCGTGGTGGGCGTGCCGGATCCGCAGAAGGGCGAGGCCCTGGTGCTGCTCTCCGCCGTGCACGATTCCCAGCTGGGCAAGGAGATGGACGCCATCCGCGAACACCTGGTGGCCAGCGGCCTGCCGCGCCTCTGGTGCCCGCGCGAAATCATCCCCGTGGAGACCATCCCCGTGCTGCCCACCGGCAAGATGGACCTCAAGGGCTGCCGCATCCTCGCCTTCGAGGCCCTCGGCCTGCCGCTGTAATTCATCCCGCCGCACGCCATGGAAACGCCCAAGCCACGCCGCCCCGTCAATGTGCGCCGCCCGGAGGTGCGCGACCAGGTGATGCAGGACATCAGCCGCTACGCCAGCCCGCTGGTGGAGCGCATCCGCGCCAACGGAAACCGCCTGCTGCTGGACAACCTGGACCTCCGCCTGGCGGACGCCTTCGGCTTCTGCGACGGCGTGCGCCGCGCCATTGAAATCGCCTACGCCACCATCCGCCTCTTCAAGGACAGCCGCATCTGGCTCATCGGCGAAATCATCCACAACCCCGAGGTCAACAAACAGCTGGATTCTCTCGGCCTGCGCCACCTCTCGTGGAACGAGAACGACCCCGCCTACGATGCACTCACCCCGGACGACGTGGTCATCATGCCCGCCTTCGGCGTCACCCGCGCCATGCGCGCCAAGCTGGAGGCGCAGGGCGTGCAGCTGGTGGACAGCACCTGCGGCAACGTCATCAAGGTCTGGCAGCGCGTGCGCTCCTACGCCGCCGCGGGCGTCACCAGCGTCATCCACGGCAAGGCCCTCCATGAGGAAAGCATGGCCACCGCTTCCCAGTCATGCGGGCAGGACGGGGCAGGGAACTTCATCGTGGTGCTGGACGAGCGGGAGGCGCAGATGGTGGCGGACGCCATCACCGGCAGGCTTTCTGCGGCGGCCCTGCTGCAGCAGTTCGGCGACCGCGTGTCGGCGGGCTTCAACCCCGCGGAACACCTGAAGGAAATCGGCCTGGCCAACCAGACCACCATGCTCAAGAGCGAGACCGCGCGCATCCAGGAAATCCTGCGCGCCGCCGTGGTGGAGCGCGACGGCCATGCGGACCGCTTCCATGTGTTCGACACCATCTGCGATGCCACGCAGAGCCGCCAGGACGCCCTGTTCCGCCTGCTGGAGCAGGATTTGGACGCCATGATGATCATCGGCGGCTACAACAGCTCCAACACCACCCACCTGGCCCAGATTGCCGCGGAGCGCGTGCCCACCTTCTTTGTGAAGGACGCTTCCTGCCTGGTGGACACCCACTGCATCCGCTGCTATGATTTTGAGGCGCGGAAAGAGACCGAGCGCCCGCTGCCGCGCGGTGCGGCGGATTTGCAGCGTCTGGCGCGCGTGGGCATCACCGCGGGTGCATCATGCCCCGCCAACGTGATTGAGCAGGTCATCCGCCGCCTGGCGGAGCTGCGCCAATGCCCGCTGCCGTGACGGCTGCGCGCGTCAATCGTCGAAGTTGAACGTGCCCTGTGTGTCCTCCATCGGGGGGACGGGTGTGTCGTCGGCGGGCGGCGGGGCAGGCGTTTCCTGCGGTGTTTCCTCCGTGGCGGGTGCGGGTGTTTCCGCGTTTTCCGGTGCCGTTTCCGCCGGTGCGGCGGTGGGCATGATGCGCGCGATTCGCTCCACCGGGTTCTTGGTGACGATGTTGCCCATGACGGCGCGGCCCTTGACGCGCAGCTCCGCAAAGTCGAAGGTGACGGGTTTGCGCAGCCGCTTGAACTGGTTCTTGAGGTACACGTTCACGGCGATTCCGGCGCTGTCCTCCTCGGTCTTGTGCACGCTGAAGAAGAACACGCGGCTGCCCTTGGTGCCCTGGGTGAGGTCGTATTCCTTGTCGCGCGTGAAGCCGCCGATGTGGAAGCGCTTGGCGTAGGTCACGCCCTCCTTGCCGTCGCGGTAGATCATGTTGAACACCCAGTCCTCGCCGGGACGCAGCACGCGGATGTCGAGGAGCTTCTTGCCCACGTAGAACTTCTCCTGCACGCGGCGCACCATGAGCACGCCCTGGTTGTCGATGGTCAGGATGTCGCTCATTTTTGAGCACTTCTCCACGGGCTCGCCCTTGCGCACGCCGTATCCGGCGAATCCGTCCTCGTCGATGTACAGGGTCTCGTTCTCCACGGAGGCTTCCGCGCGGGTGACGCTTTCGAACTCGCACAACTCGGTGCGGCGCGGCCACTGCTCGCCGTACTTCTTGCGCAGCCCCTCGAACCAGCGGATGGTGTAGCGCGTGAGCTGGTCCAGGTTCTTGCGGCACTGCGCGATGTCTTTCTCCAGCGCCACGATGCGCTTCTCCGCCTCGTGGATTTCGTACTTGGCTATCTTCTTGATCTTGATTTCCGTGAGCCGCACGATGTCGTCCTGCGTGACGGGCCTGATAAAATCCTTCACGAAGGGCTGCAGCTTCTTGTCGATCATGGTGAGGGACTGCTCCCAGCTCTCGCTCTTCTCCAGCTCCTTGTAGATGCGGTTCTCAATGAAGATTTTCTCCAGGCTCACCTGCATCCAGGATTCCTGCAACTCGCCCAGCTGCACCTCCAGCTCGCGGCGCAGGGTCTCCTTCGTGTGGTCCACGTTGTGCTTCAGGATTTCGCTCACCCCCATGAACACGGGCTTGCGGTCCACAATGACCACCGCCTTGGGTGAGATGCTCACCTGGCACTCCGTGAACGCGTACAGCGCGTTGCAGGTCTTCTCCACGTCCTGCCCGGCGGGAAGGTGGATGAGGATGTCCGCCGTGGCGGCCGTGTTGTCCTCAATCTTGGCCACCTTGAGCTTGCCTTTCTCCATGGCGTTCTCGATGGACTGGATGATGGACTCCGTGGTGGTGCCGTAGGGGATTTCCGTGATGCGGATGAGCTTCTTGGTGGAGGTGTCCAGCCGGGCGCGGCAGCGCAGGCGGCTGTTGCCCGTGCCGTCGTTGTAGCCGGAGACGTCCAGCAGGCCGCCCGTGGGGAAATCCGGGTACAGCTCGAAATCCTCCTTGCGAAGGTAGTGGATGGCCGCATCGATGAGCTCGTTGAAGTTGTGCGGCAGGATCAGGCAGTTCATGCCCACCGCAATGCCCAGCGCGCCCTGCGCCAGCAGCAGCGGGAACTTCACGGGAAGCGCCACCGGCTCCTTGTTGCGACCGTCGTAGCTCAGCTTCCACTCCGTCACCTTCGGGCTGTACACCACTTCCTTGGCGAACTTGGAGAGGCGCGCCTCGATGTATCGCGGCGCCGCCGCGGAGTCGCCCGTCAGAATGTTGCCCCAGTTTCCCTGCGTGTCGATGAGGTAGCCCTTCTGCCCCAGCGTCACCAGCGCGCTGCCGATGGAGGCGTCGCCGTGCGGGTGGTATTTCATGGTGTCGCCCACCACGTTGGCCACCTTGTTGAAGCGCCCGTCGTCCATGCTGTCCATGGAGTGCAGGATGCGCCGCTGCACGGGCTTCAGCCCGTCCACAATGTGCGGCACCGCGCGTTCCAATATCACGTACGATGCATATTCCAGGTAGTAGTTCCCGAACATCTGCTGTATCGTGCTCGGGTTCTGCTGCTTGTATACCGGTATCTTCTCCTCGCTCATGGGCCGCCGCATGATACCACACCCGCGCGCGAATTTCAAGCGCGCCGTTTTTCTCGCTCGACTCGCCGCCCGTGCCGTGATAGCATGCCGCCATGTCCGCCGCTTCTTTTTGTGCCTGGATTCGCAGGCATGTTTCCCTTGCCGGGGTGCTGGCTTTGCTGCTGTCCCTTGCGGTGGGTGCTTGCGTGCGCCTTTGGTGGTTCATCCCCGATGATCCGCAGATGGGGGATTTGGTTGACTATTGTGAGCTCATGCGGCAGGTGCTGCCGGTGGTGGCGGTGCTTTTCTGCCTCTTCATGCTGCCGCCCTGGCGGATGAAGCGGCGCGGCCCCGTGGCCTGGCTGCGCCGCGCGGTGGCGTGTGCCGTGCTGGCCGCCGGAGCCTATGCGAGCGATTTGCTGGCATGTTCCTGCTGTGTAGGCTACTGCGAGTGGGCGGTGCTCCTGATGCCCCTTGCCGCCATTGCGGCGGTGGTGTGTGCCGCCATTGCCGTGGGTGCGTTCTTCGCCCCCTGGAGCAAGGATTAGCGCCACGCCTTTCCCATTGCCGGAAATTCTCCTGTTAAAATCATTGCTGTCCCACAAAAACGCTTGGAGAGGACTCACGCCAACGCATGCTTACAAACCGCGCTCGTTGGCACCAACGCCTGCATCTCTCCATGCCCCGTCCAGGCGCGCACACAATTCTTCCAGCTGCCAAAAAACAGTCTTGACATTGCAGCGCGCGTGCGTATACTCTGCGCGCTCCCGCGGGCTTCTCGCGCGCGGAGGCAACATCTCCATTCCACCATTACACAGCAATGAACAGTTACCGTACCCATACCTGTGATGAACTCCGCCTGAGCGACGAGGGCAAGAGCGTGCGCCTCGTCGGCTGGGTGGACACCGTGCGCGACCACGGCGGCGTGATTTTCATCGACCTTCGCGACCGCGAGGGCAAGACCCAGGTGGTCTTCCACCCGGAGAACCATGCGGACCTCGCCAAACAGGCGGAGGCCCTGCGCGTGGAATCCGTCATCCAGGTCACCGGCAAGGTGGTGGCCCGCTTGAAGACGGACGAGATCGATGCCACGAACCCGGATTTGGCGACGGGCGAGATTGAGGTGGACGCGGACGGCCTGGTGGTTCTGAACCGCTCGGCGGTGCTGCCGTTCCAGCTGGACCGCAGCGTGGCCAACGAGGATATCCGCCTCAAATACCGCTTCCTGGACCTGCGCCGCCCGGAGATGCAGCGCAACATGGTGCTCCGCCACCGCATCACCAAGACCGTGCGCGACTACCTGGACGAACAGGGCTTCCTGGAGCTGGAGACTCCCATCCTCTCCAAGTCCACACCGGAGGGCGCCCGCGATTACCTGGTGCCCAGCCGCGTGAGCCCCGGCAAGTTCTACGCCCTCCCGCAGAGCCCCCAGCAGTACAAGCAGCTCCTCATGGTGGCCGGCCTTGAAAAGTATTTCCAGATCGCCCGCTGCTTCCGCGACGAGGACCTGCGCGCCGACCGCCAGCCCGAGTTCACCCAGGTGGACGTGGAGGCTTCCTTCATCACCCCTGAGGACATCTACGGCTGGATGGAGGCCATGCTCCAGCGCGTCTTCAAGGAATCCGTCGGCCGCGACATCGTCACTCCCTTCCCCCGTATGACCTGGCACGACGCCATGGACCAGTACGGCTCCGACAAGCCCGAGCGCCGTTTCGAGATGAAGATCACCGACTGCTCCGACATCTTCGCCAACAGCGAATTCCGCGTCTTCAGCGGCGCCGTGGCGGACGGCGGTGTGGTCAAGGCCATCAACGCCAAGGCGTTCGCACCCTCCGTCGGCCAGGTGGACGCCCTCACCCAGACCGCCCTGGAGGCCGGCGCCAAGGGTCTCGCCTTCATCAAGGTGCGCGACGTCGACAACCGCGACGAGTGGAAGAGCCCCGTCACCAAGCGCCTTTCCGATGCCGAGCTCCAGGCTCTCCGCGAGCGCCTAAACATTGAGAGCGGAGACTGCATCTTCTTCGCCGCCGGCGAGTGGGAGCAGAGCTGCACCATCCTCGGCCGCGTCCGCCTGCAGTGCGCGGAATACCTCGAGCTGCTCAAGGACAACCACGACATCGACCTCTTCTGGGTCACCCACTTCCCCATGTTCGCCTGGGACAAGGAGGAGGGCCGCTACGTGGCCATCCACCACCCGTTCACACGCCCCATCCCGGAGCACGTGGACAAGGTCCTCAACGGCGAAATCTCAACCGACCTCTGCGCCGAGGCCTACGACGTCATCTTCAACGGCAACGAGCTCGGCGGCGGTTCCCTGCGTATCCATGAGCGCGACCTCCAGGACGCCGCCTTCCGCGCCCTCGGACTGGACGAGAAGACCATCAACGAGCGCTTCGGACACCTCCTCTCCGCGTTCTCCTTCGGCGCTCCGCCCCACGGCGGCATCGCCCTCGGCCTGGACCGCATGGTCATGCTCATCGGTGAATGCGAATCCATCCGAGAGGTCATTCCCTTCCCCAAGAACAACCGCGCCGTCGACCTCATGTGCGAGGCCCCCGACACCGTCGACGCCGTCCAGCTCCGCGATATCCACATCCAGGTCAAACTCCCGGAGAAGCTCCGCCAAAAACTCGAAGCGGAAGCCGCCCAGGAAAAGGAAGGCAATTAAGATTAGGATAAAGATCAGGATTAAGAATTTCGCCCATCTGGCTTCCCGCCAGATGGGCGTTTTGCGCTTGAAAACGAGCTGCCGCCGGAGTACGATATCCGCGTGGGTGCATGACGCGCCCGCGACAACTCCCTCCCCCTATGTTAGACCCCAACGCTCCCTTGGAGCCCTTTCAGCTCCCACCGCATGATGAAATCTTTGTCTCCCGCCAAGATTTGCTGGACTACGCCAACGCCTGTTTCCGCGCCCTCGGGCTGCAGGACGGCTGGAAAGTCGTGTTAAGCGACAAAGTGAGAAAGAACCTCGGCTGGTGCAGGCCCGCAACCCGCACCATCAGCCTCAACGCCGCCTTTGTAGATGCCGTCATTGCAAGGCACGCACGCAGGCACATCAAGCATCTTCTGCTCCACGAGATGGCGCACGCTTTGGACATGAAACTGTACTCGCGCGCCGGGCACGGCCCAACCTTCAAGAAAGTGGCACGCGCCCTGGGCATCAGCCCTGCCACCCGACACCCGTTCTACGTTGCTCCCATCACCTACCCCAGGCTCAAGCGCCACTGGATCCTCTGCCGCGCAGACTCCGGGGAAACCCTCGTCGACTTCCCGCCCAGCCGCCCTCCCAGCCAGCACATCAGGCATTCCCGCGATAGGCTTTTCATCCTCGGCCGCAAGGAGGAAACCCTCGGCAAGCTCGTTTTCAAGCGCGTTGACTACAACCCTCGCCACAAGGTTATCGGAAGAAAGACCACCCTCTGCCTCACCTGTTCCGGTGCCAAAGAATACGTCATCGCCTACTACCGGGGATGACTGACAACACACCGCGGCGGCATCGCTCTCGGACTCGGCCGCATAGTCATGCTCATCGACGAATGCGGCTCCATCCGCGAGGTCATGAAGAGGGGAGCCAAAAACTCCACCGAAAACTAAAAGCCGAGCAGGGCTGACTGATTTACAATTTATCCGTCTCAACTGAAGCTACGCCGAGACTGTCGATTTACAATTTGTAAAGTCAACGCGCCCCGCGCCGCGTGAAAAAAGCGCCCATCTGGCATCCCGCCAGATGGGCGCTCTTTCACGCGGCATCCTTCCCATTCTTGTGTAGAAGAATGATGAGGCGAATTTGTAATCGGTATGATTAATCCATTGGTGTATCAATCACAATCCCAGTAGTACTGCCAGAAAGCGGAGTCAAACCAGGTCCTTTTTTCCACTTTCGTTCCAACTCTTCCAATTGAGCGGGAGTTATGATGACGCCCGCCCGATTATGCGGGTCTCTTTGCTCATCACGATAAAATGAGACAAAGAGATTGCCCTGAACAACATTTGCGTAGGCAGGGTCATCGGCAAAGATTGCCGGCATAGCTTCCACTTGGTAACAATAGGCGTCTTCAATGAAAACACATCCAATCTGCCTTTGACTAGCAGAAAACGCGTTGTTTAATGTAATGTCCATGTTGGAAGTCTAATTCCACATCGCAGCACTTGTCAAGATAAATAAATAATTGTTAGTTTGTATTACAATCTAACATGCTGCAAACGCGTGAGCAGCAATGCGTATGGAATCATTCAATAAAAATAATCACATCTTGCGGGCCGACTCACACAATCCGATCCGTACAGTAACGTTTGCGACCGCAGGCGGCGCAGGGTTGGCCCATCCAGACGGAATCGAAATGCCGGATAGCGCGTGACACCAGCTCCGGATCCGTGGTCAGGACGCCCGCCTCGAAATTGCGGCGCTCCGCGCTTTTCATGCCCAGAGCCGCGCCTGTCAGGTTCGCCGACCCGATGTAGGCCGTCTCCAGGTCCATGATGATGAGCTTGAAATGCACCCGCGGACACATCACCCGCTCCAGGTTGGTGGCAAGGATGGGGTACTTGTCGAAATCCTTGCGGAACGCCGGCCCTGGCTCCTTGGCATGGATCAGCCGCACATTCACCCCGCGCTCCAACAACGAAGCCAGCACCCCCAGCAACGGCACCACCTTCCGCCCCTTCTTCACATACACGTCCTTAATATCCGCCGTCCCAATCCACAACTCCCTCTTCACACCCACCATCCGCTCCACCACCTCCCGGTAGTGGAGCTCATCGGAGATGTAGTGGGTGTTAGTAGTAGACATGCGAGATTTGTATACGGAGCAGTAATAAATGTCAACCCCGCGCCGTCAGGCGCGCTCTATGTGAGCCATTCCGATGGCGCCTCAAGGTTAGCCCCATCCCGGAAGGGTGGGGGGAAACCACGTCGGACGTTTCGGCAGAGAGTCCCGCCGCCCGTCGGCGGGGCGTATGAGCGCCAACACCTGCACCCCTCCGAGCGTCTGTTCGAAGGATTGCATAAGGGGGGGTATTAATGTTTGTGGTAAGCCTATAGCCATAAGCGCCGGCACCACGCCCATCATCTGCTGCATTACCTCCACTGATGGAACCGCAGATCTGAAATGTAGTAGAGAGGAATTGATTACATTTCTCTTTCATTTGGACACTATGGCAACTACGCATTCATCAAGAGTTACTATTTCGTAAAAAATCAATGATATCGTCTATCGCGCCATTAGAAATGATTTCATTATTCTCAGAAACAATTTCGGCAAGTTCATACGACTTAACGTCGACAGGCAACCACCAGATGTTAGAATTATTAGTAAGCCATTTGGAAAACTCCTGGTTATCAATATAACTTGAGACTCTAAATGGTCTTCGATAGCCACGTTTTATAGAGATAGAATACTTTGTAACATCAATAGAGACGCATTTAAATACCTTCATATTGTTAAACTTAGGGCAACTTTGCATCTCATAACCAAGTGACAAATCCCTCGTCAAAGAATGATAAAAATCATGATCTGAATCGACCTCGAACATGCCAAACTCATTGTAAGCATGGTAAACTTTTCCTCGATATAGTACAGCACCCCAATTCAAATCCATAGGCGCCAATTGTTTACGTATATAGTCAAAAATTTTGTATCTAAGGATCGCCCATCGAAGATGATTAGATTTCGATGCTATAGAAGCAAGATGAGAACTTCCGTGTGCAAGAGATTCGATGGCTAAAATGAATTTATCGAATTTCAAATCTGAAAGAACTGTTTTAATAATATGATGCCAGCGCTGAATTGTTACGTCTTCATATATATCCTTTTGATTCGGATCAGGCTTATCTTTATTAAATGAACACTGCTTATAAACATTTTGTGAAGGATAGCAAAAGAAGTCATATTTCGATTCCTCAACATACTCATCATGAACATCTATTCCCGCACAATTATCTTTCTTAGCCCTATTAGATCGATAATAATATACTTGTTTGTTAGGCAAAATATTCATCATTGGATTACCATTCCACCACTCTCGTGGTATGATATGGTCGATGTCAAAAGGTTTGTTTGCGCTTTCACCCCAAAGTTCCTTTGACTCTGGTCGAATGTTTTTTAATATATATGCAAGATAGGAACGTTGTGCATAATACAGGATGTGATTATTATGAAAATATGGAATAAGAGCGCGATTAGAATATTTTTGGTTAGAGTCTTCCCAATTCCACCATTGCGCTAATAAATCACGAAATCTCAAATTGGAATAGACATCACCTTCATAACAAATATTTACGTTATCCGTGGTGTACGTGTATGGGTATACAAATGTCCCTTCCTCTATGGCTGCATTTAGTGTACCCAATACTAGAATGTCTAGCAACTTTAGTTCAGCATGTGTTTCAGGGTTGTCGAGTAATGGTGATATTCCTTTCCAAAACTCTGTTATGAACTTTTTGTGCATATTTGAGCGAGCACAAACAATATCAGGTAAGAGCACAAGCAAGTGATACCAGTCCTCAGATTCCTTTTGCTCAAATAACGATTTGAATTTATGAATTATACATGCTATTACAGTCAGCCAATTATCGTCTGTCTTTTCTAAATATATCAATGCTGGTACTTTATCGACATTCTGATCAACCCTGGAAGCTCCTGAGTAATTTTGAAATAACTTTTTGGTGCTTGAAATTATCTGTCTAAGTTGATTGTTGCAAAAAGGAAGAAAATCATCTGCATTGGCTGCTGTTACATAATCATCGTAGTTTGGCTTTTCAATAATATGTGCATCGAGATTCCCTCCGTTGTGGCCTAATTTGGTGAATAACCTTACAGCAAAGTTTGCCAGCCGTTGAGGAGGCATGAATCCTACACTCAATTTTTCAATTAGATTTTTGAACCCAATTTCCATTTTGACGCATATTTCAGAATATCTTGCGTCTTCATCAGAAAGGATAGTTCCCTGTTTATTTATTCTGATAAATAGTTCACGTATATAGTCAGAGTTTTTGTTTTCACTAATGATATGAATAGGGATACTATATTCTTTATCGTGCTCAGCATACATCTTTTTCATCAAGATGTCATGGATGCCGATAAGAGCTCCCTTAATATCAACTTCTTCTTCATATAGCTGGGCGATTTCCTCTGGATGCCTGAACAGCGCTTCTTCTGTATTTTCTTTGTTCTTGTTATTCCACTTTTCCCATGCTTTTTCAGTATCTTCAGCTAACGCGTATGGCAAAGGGACAAAAATCATTCGTTTTTGTTTTTTGCCAATTAAGTCACACATAGGGTAACCTTGGCACAGTGGTACTATTGTGAAATATCCTTCCAGGGAATTGTCGTCATTATTTGATTGCTTGAATGATTTCTCTTTGAGCCTCTTATTAAAATCACTCTTTTGCGAATTGGAGAATGAATTGAAGTTTTTTTGGTATCCCCACGGATGGCTTTCACAACATACCATGAATAGTAATTCATCATTTTCTTCTTCCTCGTCGTGTGATACCCATACTCGTATTTTATCTTCCTTTGAAGGACTGACACCGCATCTAATAGCATTACACCTTTGTTGCCCATCTAATAATTCAATATATTCGACTTTATTTCCCATTTCTATGAACGTTCTTTTACATGCCAGCATTGATCCAACTGGGATGTCTTTAACAATTGAATCCCATAGTTTGCCAACTTGCTCAGCTGACCAGACAAGACCTCGCTGAACAGCCGGAATAGAAATTGGAAACTTAGATTTATCTGGGCATACCCAAATATCCATATTATCTATTTCGTTTCTTTCCTCAATAATTGCTTTAGTAATTGCATCGCCTTTCAGTCTGCAATCTGCAATATCAGAACAAGAATACAGTAGTGTTTTCATATTGTTTTTTGTTGGTCTTACAGTTTACTTCCATTGCTGCCATGTCGTCAAGCATTTTCTTCTCCTTTGTCCTCAGCCCTGGAGAGAAGGCGTAGGGCGGCATGTGGGTTGGTTTCGTCTTTTTCGCGGTGGGCAGGGCCTTGGAGGATGGCGAGGGCATCACGGGTTGCTTCGAGGAGGGAGATTTCCGCTTCTTTCTCGACGCTTTGGTGGCGGTGGGGAGGTGGGTCTTGGTAGGTTTGCTCAGCCAGGAGCTCTTTGGCGGTTTGGCCGTTGAAGTCCTTGATGGCGGGGTCTGCGCCGTGTTCGAGGAGAAGTTGGATGACGGCCGGGTTGGAGGTGCAGAAGAGGGGAGTGCGGCCGAAGTTGTCCTTGGCATTGGGATTGGCGCCGGCCCGGAGGAGGCTGGCGACGTTCTCCGGCAGGTCTGCGCAGTGGAGGGGTGTGCGGCCGTCTTCATCCTGCGCGTTGGGATCGGCTCCATGTTCCAGGAGGAGGTGGACGGATTCCTCGTCGTAGGCGGTGTGGAGGGGCGTCTTGCCCTCTGCGTCGCGGGGGTCGGTGCAGCATCCTGCCTCGAGGAGGATTTTGATCATTTCCGGATTTTGTGCGTGCCAATGGAGGGCGGTTTGTCCGTCATTGGCGGCGGCGTGCGGATCTGCGCCGGCTTGGAGGAGGAGCTCCAGGCCGCGCGCGTTCCAGACGTACATGACGGGCGTGGCGCCGTCTTTGTTGCGGGCGTTGGGGTCGGCCCCTGCGTTGAGCAGGGCCTCCACCTCTCCATTATCGCATGAGTTGTGGAGGGCGGTACGGCCATCGTGGTCCACGGCGCGGGCGTCTGCGCCGGCGGCGATGAGTAGGCGCGTGCTTTCAGAATCCTGTGCCCCCATGAG
Organism: Akkermansia sp.; assembly: GCA_030531305.1. GTDB lineage: Bacteria > Verrucomicrobiota > Verrucomicrobiia > Verrucomicrobiales > Akkermansiaceae > Akkermansia. The sequence goes on along the minus strand of JAUNNT010000031.1, from coordinate 1,513 downwards.
GGGCGTGCGGCCATTGTGGTCCACGGCACGGGCATCTGCGCCGGCGGCGATGAGAAGGCGCACGCTGTCGGAATTCGGCGCCTCCATGAGGGGCGTGCTGCCGTTCTCGTCTGCGGCGTTGACATCCGCCCCGGCCTTGACAAGGCGGGCGACAATATCGGAGTTGCGGGCCTCGTGGAGTGCGGTGCGGCCCCGAGCATCGCGGATGTTGGGGTCGGCCCCGGCGCGCAGGAGGGCATCGGCCCCGCCGGCCTCGCGCATCGTCATGAGCGGGGTGCGGCCATCGTTGTCCCGTGCGTTGGGGTCGGCCCCGGCGCGCAGGAGCTCTGCAACCACGGGGGTGTCGAATTGGCGGAAAAGGGCGTTGCGGCCGTCGTTGTCACGTGCCTGGGCATTGCAGCCTGCGCGCAGGAGCATGCGGACGGCCTCTGCATCCTTGGCATACCAGAGCGGGGTCTGGCCCAGGGAGTCCACCACATCGGCTCGGACGCCGGCGCGGAGCAGGATATCCGCCAGTTCCGCGTTGAGCGACTGGAAGAGGGCGTTGCGGCCGTAGCGGTTGGTGACATTGACATCCGCCCCGGCCTCCAGGAGCAGGCGCACGATGGCGGGGTCATCGCAATGGAGCAGGGCTGTGTTGCCCTTCTCGTCCACAGCGTCCACCTTCGCCCCGGAGCGCAGCAGGAGGGCTGCGGTTTCCTCGTTGATGAGCGTGTCCATGAGCGGGGTGCAGCCGTGGATATCCGCCGTGTTGGGGTCGGCACCGTGGGCCAGCAGGAGGGCGACCATTTCCGGCGAGCGGGTCGTGTTCAGGGCGGAGCGGCCGTACTCGCCGCGGGCGTTGACATCGGCGCCGGCTTCCAGCAGGAAGCGGGCCATGAGGGGGAGATTTGCCGCCACGGCCTGGATGAGCAGGGTGTCGCCGCGGGAATCGGTAGTGTCAATATTCATAGGATTTACGAGGTACTAGGTACTATGTACTATTTGAAAATTCCGGTTACCAGGGGATGCGGCGCTGGCGGAGGTAGTCCTGGGCGGCGCGGCAGCCCACCCTGGCGGCCTGCTGGACGAGCGAGATGCCGTACTGGGCGTTGATGGGCGTGTTGCCCAGGCCGGAGATGTACATCTGGCCCAGCATGTTGAGGGCATCGCCGTTCCCCTGGCTTGCGGCCTGTTGGAAAAAGCGGCGGGCCTTCTCGCCATCGCCTTGCTGGAGGGCCTGAATGCCCTGCATGGTGACTGCCTGGAGCTCCAGCTGGCGCATGAGGATCTGCGCTTGCATATCCTTGGTTTGCGCGGCGAGCTGCCCGGCGAGTTTATGGACGGCTGCCCAGTCGTTCCGCTGGACGGCGGGCATGATTTTTTCGTTGTAGAACGCCTTGTCTTCCGCGGAGGGTTCCGCGGAGAGGGGAGAGGCGGCGGCCAGCAGGACGAGTGCCGGGATGACGGTGCGGATGATGGATTTTGTTTTCATAGTGGCAATGGGAATTATGGATTAGGATTAAGATTAGGA
>JAUNNT010000030.1 GCA_030531305.1 Akkermansia sp. | reverse complement strand
AAGCCGCCGAAGAAAAAGGCGTCGCTCGGCAAGCCGGAACCCACCAGCGCGGTGACCACCGCGGAGGGGCCGGGCAGCACGGTGAACGCCACCTCGCGCCTCTTGAGCTCCTGGATGAGGCGGTAGCCGGGATCGCTCACGCCGGGCATACCGGCATCCGTGACCACGGCAAAACGCTCGCCGGCGAGCGCGCGGGTTGCCACCTCCGGGGCGCGCTGCGCCTCGTTGTGCTCATGCAGGCTGAGCAGCGGCTTCTTGATGCCGTAGTGGGTGAGCAGCATGCCCGTGTTGCGCGTGTCCTCGCAGCAGATGCAGTCCACCCCCTGCAGCACCTCCAGCGCGCGGCGCGTGATGTCCTCGCGGTTGCCGATGGGCAGCCCCACAAAGCTGACGGGGTACTCGATCATGGCAGCGTGAGGTCGGTCACAATGTCATCCGCCGCTTGCCGCGCAGCGTAGGAGACCGCATTCTGCTCGGCGGTCTGCACGCTGCCGAGGTCGTTGTTGAAGAAGCTGCCCTGACCGGAAACGGTACCCTTGGCAATCTCCTTGCCGGAGCGGTTGTCCACCACCTTGTACTCCACCTGGATGGTGAGGCCGATTTCCGAGCTGAGCACGCTGTCCTTGGGGTTGGCGCGCAGGGCAGTGCTGGAGACGCGCACCACGCGGCCGGAGATGGAGCAGTCCGCGCTGCCGTGGGTGCGCAGGCGCATGGTGCCGGAGCGCTCCAGGGAATCGGTGAGCGCGGTGGTCACCATCATTCCGGCATCCGGGTAGAAGGAGCTGTTCTCGAACATGGCCACGGCAAAGCTGTGCACGCCTTCCATCTTGGGGTTCAGCGCGCCGTCCAGGCGGTAGCCGCAGGAGACGGCTAGGAAACCAGCGGCGGCGAGGGCAATGCTTTGCAGGAGCTTGTTCATGGCGGCAAAATCACTTGCGGTTGGCGGCGGCGCGCGCCTTGGCCAGCAGCTGCGCCGCCTCCGCGGCGGCATCCGGGTTCACGGAGCGCTGACGCATCACGTCCTCGAAGCAGAAGATGGCGGACTGGTACTCCTTGGAACGGTAGAGGTAGTACTTGCCCACGTCCAGCTGCTGCTGGACCATGAGGCGCTTCATGTTGGAAACCTGCGCGAGCGCCTTGTGGGCGTCCTTGTGGTGGGGGAAGCGGAGACAGAATTCCTCATAGGCCTCGCGTGCGTTGGTGAGGTTCACCAGGTTGTTCTCGCCGCGCGTGCGGTTGGATGCCCACAGCTGCGCCACCATGAGCTGCGCCGCAGGGGCGTACGCGCTGTCAGGGTACTTCTCCACCAGGCGTGCGTACTCCATGCGAGCCTCCTCGTAGCGGCGTTTCTCCACCAGGAAGTTGCCCAGCAGAGAGGCTGCCGTGGCGGCCATGTCGTTGTACGGCGCCTTGTCGATGATGTAGCGCAGCCACTCCACCACCTTGTCGCTCTCCATGTTGGAATGCCAGGCGCCCCAGAGGACGGGAACGGTGAGCTTGCCTTGCGCGCCGCGCATGGCCATGGAGAGCTGGCGGTTGAGGGCATCCCGGTAGAGCGCGCTCTGCGGGTAGCGGTCTATCAGGCGGCTGTACTGCTTGAACGCCTCGCGGTAGTCGCCCGTGGACTCGTACGCCTGGCCCAGCATGAAGCGCGCCTTGTCCGCGTTGGGCGCCACCTGGTGCTGCATGGCCACCTTCTTGAGCAGCTTGATTTCCCTGCCCACCTTGCCTTGGCGGCCAAGGGCCTCCGCCTGGGCGATCAGGGAATCCGCCTCGGCATCCACGGCCTTCACCATGCCCGCGGGGATGGCGCCGTCAAACTGCTGGCACATCGGCAACCCGAGCACGGCCAGCGCGCCCAGGCATGCGTACAAATACGTCCTGCTCATACGCGCAAGCATAGCACGCGCACGCCCGCCGCGCAAGCGGGAAATCAGGGCATGGCAGACAGCAAGCCCGCGCGGCAGAACGCCGGGCGGGCTTGGAAATCATGCGGCGGAGCCGCCGAAACTATGATTTGTACATTGTCCTTTGTACATTGTACATCACCCCAGCTTGGGGAGTGACGCGGCGGCGACGGCCTGGCCGTGTCGCTTGGTCTTCTCGTCCGGCACGCACAGGTTGATGTGCAGCTCCGGGAACTCGCCCGCCAGCACCTCGTTGGCCTTGTCGATGATGAGCTGGCCGCCGTCGCCCGTGGCCACGCGGCCCAGGAACAGGAGGTTGCGGATGTTGTAGAAGGTGGCGAAGTACGCGATGGTGTAGCCGAACTCCACGCCGATGGTCTCGTAGATCTTGCGGGCGCGCTCGTCGCCCTCCGCCATGGCGGCCTGCACCTTCTTGAGCTGCTCCGGGTAGGGCATGTCGCCGAAGTCGTACCCGGCGCGGGGGGCCAGGCGTGCCACGGCCTGCTGGGAGAAGTACATGGCGCCCACGCCCTTGTCCTTGGACCACTCGTCCACGCCGCCGTCCTCCTGGTAGTCCACGGGGACGAAGGCGAGCTCGTTGAGCCAGGGCATGATGTGGCCCTCCGGGTCAACGTATCCGGCGGCCAGGGAGGTTCCCATGGCAATGCCGAGCACGGCGTCGTCGTTCATGCCCATGGCGCCTGCCAGGGCGGTGACCTCGCCGTCGTTCACCACCTCGAAGGGAACGTCCTTGCCCATGCGCTCGGACCAGCGGTCTTTCAGGGTGTAGAACATGCGGCGGATGACGCGCTGGAAATCCTCCTTGGAGATGCCGCGGAAGAGGGAGCCCACGCGGGGCTCGCTGTTCACGTACACGCCCGCGGCGGAACCGCCGATGGCATCCACCTGCGGCAGATGCTTGGCCGCGCGGATGAGGGAATCGTCCACGCCCTCCAGCTGATAGTTCGGGTCCTTCTGGTGGTAGGGGTCCCACACCACTTCCTCGGAGAAGACCACCTCGCCGTTGACCACGGCGGCGGCCTTGCGGTCGGAGCCGCCCAGGTCGAACCCGATGCGGTAGCCGTCCAGGTTGCGGCCCAGGGCCACGGAGGTGGAATTCTCCGCAGGCAGCTCCGCGGCGGGAACGGCCTTCACGGCGATGGGCTGGTCGTAAATCTGCGTGCCGATGAAATCCCAGTCGAACTCGCGCGCGCCGCCCTTGCTGTAGGTGGCCGCCAGCATCTCCGCTATGGAGTCGTCGCCCGCCACCAGGATGGTGCAGCCGCCCTTCATCCACAGCAGGAACTTCACGATGCGCTCAATGTAGAAGTGGTTGAGCTTCACGTTCTCGCCCTCCGCGGGCAGCACCTTGCCGCTCCAACGGAAGCACGTGCCGTCCAGGCGCGTCAGCGCCAGCTCCACCACGTGCGAACGCGGCTCCGCCGCCACTTTCTCTTCGTATGCTTTCGTCCAGAGCACCGGGGCTATGAAGTCCGGGTCCAGTACCGGCGTGTATTTCGCTTGAATATTCATAACGGTTGACTTCCTTATAGCACAGCCCCCCTGCCCTGTTCAAGCCTAAACTGCCGGCGGCGACAGGGAGGGCACATGTGTCCCGAAACCCTGGTGTTGAATTTGGGCAAGTATCCGGCATGACGTTAATTTAGGCTTTACAAAATTGCGTATATACGCAAAAATATAAAGCGACATGGTGATCAAGCGGAACAAGCTGCTGGGAGAACTGCTGGAGGCGCGAGGGAACGGGATGGTGAAAATCATCACCGGGATCCGCCGCAGCGGGAAATCATACCTGCTGTTCAAAATCTTTGCGGAACACCTGAAACGGCAGGAGGGCGTGAGCGACCGGCACTTGGTGACACTCGCGCTGGACGACCGGCGCAACCTGGAATACCGGGACCCGGACCGCCTGCTCGAATATCTTGACAACCGCATACAGAAGCGGGGCAGAACATACATCCTCCTGGACGAGGTGCAGATGGTGAACGACTTTGCCGATGTGCTGAACAGCCTGCTGCACTACGTGAACGTGGACGTGTATGTGACCGGCAGCAACTCCAGGTTCCTCTCCAAGGATGTGGTGACGGCCTTCCGCGGGCGCGGGCACGAGATTCACGTGGACCCGCTCAGCTTTGCGGAGTACCTGCAGGTTCACGACGCGCCGCGCGACGAGGCACTGCTGGATTACATGACCTACGGCGGGCTGCCGCAAGTGGTCACAATGAAACGCGCCAGAGACAAGCGCGACTACCTGAACGGCATTTTCGCCAACACCTACCTCATCGACATACGCGAGCGCTACAACATCCAGTCCGGCAACGACCTGGAAGACCTCATCAACGTGGTGGCATCGGGCATTGGCGGGCTCACCAATCCCGCACGGCTGGAAAACACCTTTGCCTCGGTCAAGAAAAGCAAAATCTCAGCCGTTACCATCAAGCGCTACCTCGACATGCTGGAAGACGCCTTTCTCATTGAGAAGGCAACCCGCTACGACATCAAGGGGAGAAAGTACATCGGCACCCCGAGCAAATACTACTTCACGGACTTGGGGCTGCGGAACGCCCTGCTGAACTTTCGGCAGTTCGAGGAAACCCACCTCATGGAAAACCTGCTCTACAACGAGCTGCGGCACCGCGGAGCATCCGTTGACGTGGGGGTTTGCCCGCTCAACACCAAGGATGCGGATGGAACCAGCCGCCGCCTACCCCTGGAGGTGGATTTCGTCTGCAACAGCGGTCACTCCCGCGTCTATATCCAGGCCGCCTACCACATCGCCAACCGACAAAAACTCAACCAGGAGCTGCGCCCGCTGCTCCACATTCACGACGCCTTCGCCAAGGTTGTCGTCACCATGGACAACATCCCGCGCCACTATGACGAAAACGGCGTCCTGATGCTCAACCTCTATGATTTCCTGCTGGACGAGGCGGCGCTTCCGCTGGAATAGACTTTAGAAAATTGCGTATATACGCAAAAATATAAAGACGGTTCACGGCAGCAGGCAACAGACAAGGATGCCGATGGCGAAAGCCAGGATGACCCACAGGATGTATTTCCATCCATGGATGAGGAGATTCAGGAAAAAATCCAGCAGAGCGATGATATCGTCAATCACAGGCATGGTGGTATCGATTCAGGCAGGGGCTGCCGAGCAGGGCCAGGGCCACAACGCATGCAGCCAGTAGGCCCGGCAGGATGCCGACAACCCTTTCCATGGCGGAAATGGATTTGAAAAATTATTTCGCGGCGCGCTCGCGGCGCTGCCGGTCTGCGACAGCGCGGCGCAGCAGGTCCGCCTCCCGCTGGCTGACGGCAATCCTGATTTGATAGCCATCGGAAGCGGGGTCGGGCGCGTAATAAAGGTCCGTATCCGGGTAGTGCATGAACAACGACACCCCGCTTCCGTCCACAAGAATGAACTCGACGGCAACAAGGGAATGCGGCAGTGTCGTGAACTTCTCCGGCACGCCTTTGGTCGCGTTGAGGGCGGCTCCCCTCATGGCCCGGTGAACCTCCCCGACCAGCAGCCGGGCATCTTCGCGCTCCAGTTTCTCTCCCCCCACCAGCACCTTGGCCACATTGCCCGGCTCAATGCCGCGAAGCGCCTCCGCCAGGCGCACGCCCTGTTCCTAGTCCTGGGGGGAGAAAGCTGCGTCGGGCGACGGCGTGACGTCATCGTCCCCGGCAGCCTCTTCATCACGGGTGTCCGGGAGCAAATCCTTCTTCCATGCATCCACACGCAGGCAGGCGAGGCACTTGTACTCCTCGTCAATGATGCCCTGCACTGCTATCTCGTCCAGTTTGCCGCGCTGCGCGTAATCGAGCATGATTTCCTTGTCCCCGGCCCGAAAGAAAAGGATGGGCAGCTCCTCCGTCACCGGCTCCTGCGTTCGCCCGTCAATGCCGGGGGAATAGGTGACCACGCCATGGTCGGCATCGTAGGCCACGATATTGATACTGCCAATCGTCATGGGGTGGGAAACCCTTTCGCCCCGCACCACCTTGAAGATGTTGCCCACCACCTTCTTCGCCGTTTCCTCGGGGATGCTGCCGCAGTCCGCCTCGCGCACCGCCTGCTCGCAAAGGGGGTCGTCGGCTTCCGGTTTCTCGCCGCAGGCGCACAGCGTGAGCGCACCCAGGCACAGGAACGGGAACAGGAGCTTGGCTTTCATTGGCGGAATTGGCATGTCTTTATACCCCCTTTAAGCACGAAAACGGCCAAATGCACAAGAAAAAATGAAAAATGACGAAAAAAAGCCGCTCCCCAAGAGGGGTGCGGTGGGAAAGAGGGTTTGTCCGCCCTATTACTTCTGCAGGATTTCCACCACGGCGGAGCGGTGCTCGCGGCGGGCCTTGTCGAGGGCGGTTTCGCCCTTGCGGTCGCGCATGTCGCGCTTGGCTCCGGCCGCCAGCAGGGCTTCCACGGCCGCGGCGTAACCCTCGTCGGCAGCCTCCATGAGGGCGGTCTTGCCGTCGCGGGAAGCCGCGTTCACATCGGCACCGGCCTCCAGCAGGGCCTTGACGACTTCCACGTAGCCGTCCTCCGCGGCCTTCATGAGGGCTGTCTCGCCATCCTCGTCGGTGGCGTTCACATTGGCACCCGCCTTGATCAGGAACTGCACCGTCTCGGTGCAGCCGTTTCCTGCGGCATCCATGAGGGCTGTCTCGCCGTCCTCGTCGGCGGCGTTCACGTTGGCGCCGGACTGGATCAGGCGCTGGACCTCCTGCACGTTGCCACGCTTGGCGGCGCGGTTGAGCATGGGGTCGTCGTCATCGGCCAGGGCCGCCGGCATCACGACGAGTCCTATGGCGAGCATGCCTATCACGTACTGTGTCTTTTTCATATCTCTTCTTATTTATGGTTCAGGGAGCGCACCTTTTAGCAGTTGCCGTGCAGGAAGTCAACGCGCATTTTGCGGTATGACGCAGCGGGTTTTCCACTCTTCCAGCAGGGTATCGCTGCAGCCCGCGGCCTCCGCCTTCTTGAACCAAAACTCCGCCTGGGAGGCATCGGCCTTCACGCCTGCTCCGTCCAGGTACAACTGGCCGAGCATGGCCATGCAGCGGGCATCGTTGCGCAGGGCCCCTTCCCTGTACCAGTGGAAGGCCCGCTGGAGGGCGCCGCCTTGATTGTAGAATTCCGCCAAGGCGAACATGCACTCGGGCTCACCCTGCCGTGCGGCTGCCAGAAGCCATTTCTCCCTTTTCGCATCGATGTCCTGAATGGCGGGATATTCTCCCAACTCAAACAAGGCAAAGCCGAGCTGGGCGCGCGCGTCCCCCTTCTGCGCCGCCATGATGCGCAGAAGGCGCCGCGCCGTTTCGTCCTGTATATCCTGGCGGCCCACCTCCGTCCGGCACTCGGCACCCGTGCGGTCTTCCGCCGCCAGGAAAGTCTCCACGGCGCGGTACTGCCGCAGCTCGTCGCGCATGCTGCGGTTCTGCCACAGCAACACAACGCACAGCACAACCAGGGATACGATTCCAAGCTCTTTGATGGTGGATGCTTTCATGACGGTTCGCTATACCCCTTTAAGCACAAAATGAGGAAAATGCCGAACCTTTTTTGAAAAAAGTAGATTCAACTGTCGCAAAATTTGCGACAGTTGAATCCAACAATGCCCCGGAATCCTAATCGCAAAACACCATCGTGGGATGGTGTTGGTTCTCATCATTCGGGCTGCTTTGGCAGATTCCCCGTCACGGAGTTGTGGGGCGGCTCCCTCAGGAACAACTGGGGAGAGATGCGCATGGTATCGATGTAGAAGTAGTATGAGCACTTCTCCCCCGCCCCGCATTTGACGCTCATGTAGGACGGGACCTTTTCAGGCACCTTGTCCTGCGGGAACTGGAACTCGGCGGTGTGCAACACCTTGGTCAAGGGCGTGATTTTCGCCTCGACGGTGATCTCTTCCGACGAGTCGATGCCGTGAACCGCCACCGTGAGGGGGAGGGTGCCGCTTTCAATCGGCGCGCCGGAAAGAATGTAGGCAAGCATGTTGTAGTGGGTAAAGGGCTTCACCTTCCCCGCCTCGATGCTGCCGCTCGGCGGAAAACCATCTGCGCTGCAAACAAAGCAATCGCCCGGCTCCAAATCAACCGTCTCCAGCATCAGGCTTGCATAGCGGGCTGCCAAACTGTTCTCCGCCAGGGTCCTTGCCACAAGCATAGACCTTTGAAACTCCAGGCCTTTTTTGAATGCACGGATACCGAACACCCCTGCCGCAATCAGCAGCAGCGCAATGCCGGAATAGAGGTAGGCCTTTTTCATTTGTCTGCGGTTCCCTATACCCCCTTTAAGCACAAAACGAGCAAAATGCCGAACCTTTTTTGAAAAAAACTCACGCCGGCATGCCCTCCGCCGCCGCATCCGCATTTTCCTGCAAAAACAATTTGCCATCACCGCGCCGTCATGATAAGGTGGGGAACATGAAAATCACGCCCCAACGCACCCGCAACGCCGTGGCATACCCCGTCCGCGCCCTCGCCGTGGCCGCAGCTGCCGCCACCCTCTCCTCATGCGACCAACAGGTGGTCGGCTCCGAACCCGACACCACGGACCAACCCGCCCGGCAACAGCAACCCCGCGGCAAATACATCATCGAGGACACCCCCGCCGCTCCCGCCACCGACCCCGAACCCCAAAAGCTCCCCGGCGAACCCGTGGAAGCCCCCCAAAAGCCCGATGACAGGCCGGACCAAGCCGTCGTCGGCCTCTACGTCAAAGACACCCCGCAAACCAACCCGGCCCCGCAAGGCAACCCCGCCGCCCCGCCAACCTCCAACCCTGCTCCCGAACCCATCCCCCAGCCCCTCCCCGGCGATGTCCCAAAACCAGTGAAGGAATAACGCCTACATACCCAACACCTCGGACATCATTACCCCAAAAAGACAACAAGCGCGCCGTCTATCCCCAAAAGTACACCCCGGATAGACCACACGTTCATCACATCTGCTGCGGCATCATACTCTCGCCAAGCACGCGCACAGAGCATCAAGACTTTGCCTATCTAGAATTAGTCACGGCATCACGCCATCCGCACAAAATATGCAGAACATCAATTACTCCAATTATTTATATTTTTCATACTGATGTCGCGGATGAAGTTTCTTGTTAATTCCTCCACATCAATCGGGATATCGCACCTTGAACTCGCCGACAATTCGTTAATTATATTCCTTATCGATTCCCTAATTTCTTTTATGAACTCATTGTCAGTATTTCCTATGCCCATGAAATCATAAAATGGGTTTCGCTCAACATTTTCTCCCAATTCTGGAATAATCAAATATGTTATTGCTCTAAATGCAAACATCTCATGACATGAAATGGATGAACTCATATATGAATGATAATCGATTGCTTCCTCCGACCCGCCTTTATCTACAGATTCATTAGCTTGAAAACATATCAACGAAAGGCGAAAATAAGGCTTTTCCCATTCTTTGTACGAATTACAGATAGTCAAAATATTATCTTTGTCATTCGAACGCTCTGCATTGTTGTTGAACCTTTTTGCGACATACGACCTAAGCAGCTTAAAGTACGCATCTCGAAATACATCAGGGGCGGCTACCTTGCAAGTTGTTTGAGTCGCGGACTCGAAATTCGAAAACATATGAAAAAAAGACTGCATTTGAATCCACTTTTCCAACTTTTGCGCATGTATGTTTGAATCAGCCTGCTGATTTATGATAGTAATAATTAGCATTGCAAAGGCCAGTCCTGCGAACAATGCACTCAACCCTCCAAACAAGCCTCCCAATGTCGTCAATGATTGGAATCGCGCGCTGATGATAGAATTGAACCAATCCCATTTTAACATCAACATGAGAAAAAAGGGGTATAGCGCGCATATTACTGCAATCGATCCAAACAATATACATTTATTTCTTGTTTTCATAATTCGACATTAAGTGTATCAAGTGCATGGAGAGAGAGATTTTGCCGCAGGTACATCCTGACACGCTTTCCGCGCGCAGTTCACATACGGACGTGCAAATAATGGCTCGCGCGCTGCCTTGCGGCGGACGGCATCGGTTTTAGCCTCGCTCGGCATTGGATGCAAGGGCTTTATGAAATCACCCCCTTTTCGGGGATAGGTTAAACGCGCGGCGCTGTTTGTGTGCCGATGATATTCTCAAGCGGTTCAGATAGTGTGGGTTGAATAGGAGCGGCAGCCCCACGCCGCACTCTAGAACCTGACGACCGTTGTACCGCCGCGCTGCCGAACCTTGCACTGCATTGCCGCTCGTCTCGTCACGCCGCAGCCTTCGGCGTAGGCGGGCGGATGCCGCAGCATAACGAGCGGGCGAAGCGCGTTGTTGCACGCAGCGCGCGAACTGCACCGCGCGGGACTCCCCTCCCCTCCCCCCTAAACACCCCGCGATATATATATCCCCCGGATAAATAATATCGCGCTCTTTACTGGGTAAAAAGCCCAAATTCCCCAAATTATGCGGGTTTTCGGGTGTGGTTAGAGGCAGCGGGCCACGGAGAGGAGCGCCCCTTGGCGTGAGTCCACACCCCCATACGGGGGCGTTGCCTCGCCACCAACCCCATTGGTGGCTCGCCCTGCGGGCAGCCGCTGCGCGGCTGGCCAAGTGCCCTTACCGCACCGCAAGCGGTGCGCCCCTGCGGGGGCCGTCGGGCACTTTCCGTGGTGGGTATGCGTGGGTGGTGCCCCACGGATTTCATCCGTGGCTAAAGATAGACGTTCCTGCGGAACTAAAGTTCGCTCGCCTAACGGCGCGGGCCAAAATGTTTCATCTTCCGCGCCATGCGGCGCGGGGAACTCATCATATCCTAAATCCCAAATCCCTTGTCACGGCGTAGCAAGAGCGCGAAGCGCCACGCGATGGCGGATAAATCCTCAATTGGCCTTGGGGTGGGATTGTTTCCATTGCTGCAGGAGCTCGTTGAAGGCGGGGGTGGCGTTGGCGCGGCCGGAGGAATGGGACTGGGCGTACTCGAAGATGTCCTGGAAGGCGCCGAAGGGCTGGTAGGGGTCCAGGCCGTGGGCGACGAGGGTGTCCAGTGCGCGCAGGAGGTCCCGGTACGGGGTGTCCTGTTTCTGCTCCTTATTCATCTGGCTCATGGAGGGCTGGTGCGTGTAGGAGGCCTCCACGAGGTGGTAGAGGAGCGGCTTGCCGTTGAAGGTGGCGTGGATGTCCGCGCCGTGCTTGATAAACTCGTCGAGGAACTCGAATGTGCCCGCCTTGCCGCGGTCCAGAAGGTGGCCGAGGATCTCGTTGCCGTCGACATCCTTGCGAGAGAAGTCGACATTGTGCTTCTCCACGACATCGAGCATCTCACGGAATTTGGGTGTGGAGGCGAGGAGGTAGACGAAGACGGCCCTGTTGTCCGGGGAGCTGCGGTGCGCGCGGACATCCGCGCCGGGCACCTGGTTGGTGGCGCCAATGGGCCTGGGACTGGCGGCATCGGCATCAACAACCGCCGCATAGGGGTCCATGCCGTAGTGCAGCAGCTTGTCGACAGCGTCCGGATACTGCGCCACCATGTAGTTTCCCGCCACGGGGTGGGTGCCGTCGTATGCGCGCTGGTTAGGGTTGGCCTTGAACTTGCCGCAGAGGAGGTCCACCAAGGCGGCGTTGTAGCTGTTGACGGCAAGGGCGGTGTAGCCCCCGCCGTCGCACTTGGCGACATCCGCGCCGGCGGCGATAAGCGTCTCCAGGTCGCGCGCGTCCTTGCAGACGCAGACGGGGTAGGTGAAGGTGTTGTGCGAGAAGTCGCAGGAGACGGCGTTGGGGTTGGCGCCGTGCTTGAGCAGGGCTGCCAGCACCGCGGGAGCGGGCGGGAGGAAGGTGTATGCGTGCAGGACGGTGACGCCGTTTTTGTTGAGCGCATTGGGATTGGCGCCGTGCTTGAGCAGGGATTCCACCACGGGCGCGCTGTAGGTGAAGAGCGCGGCGAACAGCGGGTTGGTGTACTCCATCTGCAGGGGCGAGTTGGCGAGCGCGGGGGATTCCGTGAGCATGCGCTCCACCTTGGCGGCGTCCTTGCCCTTCACGGCGGCATAGAACTCCGCGATGCGCGCATCGGAAACCTCCTGGCAGGGCGCAATGAAGCGGGGCAGCACGTTGACGGGTCTATCGGAGGTTTCGTTGGCGGTGTTGCCGAACCCGGTGGTGGGCAGCTCCAGGCCGATGCCGAAGGAAAGCTCGCGCTCCCAGGCGGGCGTGCCCTGCGCGGGCAGGAGCTCCAGCGCGGGGGCGGTGAAGTCCAGCACGCGGCGCGCCTCCGGCTCCCAGTTGCCCGCGTCGTCGCAGTAGCAGGGCATGATGGAGAAGGCGAAGTTCCACTCGCCCACGGTGTCCGGCGATTCCTTCTCCATGGCGTGGAACGCCTTGTCCGCGGGGCCGCCGCGCTTGCCGAGCAGCAGGCACAGCAGATTGCGGTTGTTCAGCATGGCGTCGCACTCCGCCTCCGCCACGGTGGCGAAGGTGCGCAGCTTGGTGTCAGGGCCGTGTTCGGGCTGCATGGATTTCTCCAGCGTGTCGCGGTCGGGCTGCTTCATGGCCTCGGTGTAGTGGCTGCACCGCTGGCCCCACATGTTGAGGAAGACCACGCGCTTGCCGCTGACGATGCGGATGCCGTTTGGCTTGCGTGCGCGCAGGGGGAACGGCTTGTCCTGCACCATCTGCAGGGGCTTGCCGAAGAAGGAGACGGTGAGGGCGGGGTGCCACTGCTGCAGGCCGTTGCGCTGCATCCAATCCTTGAGGTTGGCGATGTCGCCGGAGGGAAGATCGTTGGTGCCCACGCAGAGGATGCGGCCGGAGCGCAGCGAGAGCTGCACCCAGTTGGACGACGAGCTGAACTCGGAAAGGTGCGCGTAGAGAATCCTGGCCTCCACCGTGGTGGCACCCTGGCCGTCGTACAACCCGAGCAGGTGCCAGGTGTAGTACGGCGACTCGAACGGGCTGGTGTTGTTTCGCAGCTCCTGCGGCAGGGAGCAGTCCTCCTGCACGGCAGGGGCGGACAAGTCCACCGCGGCGGCGAGCCTGGGCTGCGCCTTGCGGGCGGCCTGCTCCAGTTTGTCCGCCCAATCCGGGTGGCCGTTCTTGCGGAAGAACGCGGCGCGGTAGAGGTCGGCCGCGGTGCGCCACGCCGCCACGTCGCGGTGGGTGCCGCAGCCGGTGCATGACGGTGCGGACTGGCACAGCGCGTTGTGCACCAGGCACTCCATGTGGAACGCGGCGGCGCCGTACATGCCCTTGGCGGCGTAGGCCTTCGCCAGGCCCTCGCGCGTGTCGCCCGCGTGCGCCGGCAGCAGGGCAATCAGGCGCTCCGCCTCCTGCACCAGGCCCTGCCGCATCAGCGCGAACATGGCCAGGCGGCGGTGGATGGTCCTGCCGCGGATGCCGATGTAGTAGGCGGTGAGGGCCACGGCGTCCTTCTCCAGGCGCGCGGCCTCCGCCTCCCTGCCCTCAGCGCGTGCGATGCGCGCGGCGGCGAGCCTGGTACCGAGGTAGCTCCATGCCGTGCCGTCATTCTCCGGCACCATGGTGCGGAACATGGCCTTGGCGGCGGGCAGGTCTCCCTTGTCCACGGCGCGCGCCACGGAAGCCAGCCCGCGCAGGCGCGCGAAGCGGCGGTAGTGCTCCGGCGCGTCCGAGGTGGCGTCCGTCAGGGCATTCGGGAGCTGCAGGCCGGCGAGCCAGGGCAGCGTGCCCGCCACGGGCTTGTCCAGGTATTTGCGCTCCATCTCCAGGAAGCGCTTCACGGCGGCGTCGCGCTCCTGCGGGGTGACCTTCAGCACGCCGTAGCAAATCCAGTAGTCGCGCAGCAGCTCCGCCACGCGCTTGGCGGTGAAGCGCTCGCCCATGCCCTCCAAATCCGACACCACGTCCTCGCAGCCGCCACCCACCACCTGCGGGAACGCGGCGAGCAGGCTGCGGCGTCCCTTGAAGCCCTCGATAAGGCGCAGGAAGGCGCGCGGGCTCACGCCGCGCAGACTGTACTGGTTCCACAGGAGCGGCCAGGCCTTGCTCTTGTTGAGGTCGGCGGCCAGGCGGTCGGCGGCCTTGTTGAGCAGCTCGGTCTTGCCGTCGCGCTCCAGCAGGGCCATGCGCAGCACGCAGCGGTGCAACGCCAAGTTGAGCGAGCGGTACGCCGCGCGCAGCTTGGGGTCGTTCTGGGAAAAGTGCGGGCCCTTCTCGTCAATCACCACCTCCACGCCGTCGGCGGTCACCTCGAACAGCGCCACCGCGCTGCAGGAGTCGTACCCGTCCACGTCCATCCACGGGCGGTGCCCGGCATCCGGCAGCGAGAGGTCGTCCTCCACCAGCGAATACACCAGCAGGGCGGGCAGCGTCTTGTCCTTCACCAGCGCGGCGAGCTGCCCCTCCAGCGCGGCGAAGTCGTCCTTGAGCTTGGTCTTGGGTCCGAGCAGGGAGTCCTTCCATTGCGCGAGCTGCACAGCGGAGACGTCCGGCATCTCGAAGAGCGACGCCTTGGGGTCGGAGAGCGGCTTCCACGCCACGGCCCCGGGGTCGGTGCCGAGCGCGCAGCGCGGCATGAACCCGCGCATGCCGGCGGGCGACTCCTTGCCGGACTCCACGAGCTTCTTCACGGCATCGGGCGAGGGCATGTCGGCATGCCTGCGTGCGGCCATGAGGGTGAGCGCCTGGTCCACGGTGGGCGGCAGGTCGCATCCCCAGGGGAATCGCCAGTGGCGCACGCCGTTGAGGCGGGCCATGCGCTCGAGCGTGTCGGCATCATGCAGCAGGTTGCCGGCGCGTGCGTTGGTGACGGGATTGTTGAGCGAGAGCAGGAAGGGCGCGTAGCCGCGGGGGTTGCTCCAGAGCATGTTGGTGAGGCTCAGGGCGGATCCGGCTCCCAGTTTGTAGGCGAAATACTCCGCGGAGCGGGGCCAGGCGCCGTTGATGGCATCCACGATGGCCATGGATTCCGGCAGGGCGGAACCCTCCCAGCGGACCACGCGGTTGAGCATGGCCTGCAGCTCGCGGTCGTCCACGGGCTGCGGGGTGGAGAAGCAGCGGCGCACGCGCGCCAGGATGTGCTCCAGCGCCGCCTGCTGCGCGGTGTCGGTGCGGCACTGCTCTATCAGGCAGGTGAGCACAGCCACCTCCTCGTCCGTCACGGCGGAGTTGAGCTTCTTCTCCAGCAGCTCGTCCAGCCAGGCGGTGAGCGCCTGTTCCATGCGGACGCGGTCGGGGTTCACGAGGATGTCGTGCAGGCGCTTGGCCGTTTGGGGAGGCAGCGGGCGCGTGGAGAGGCTGTTGATGGCTTTCTGGACGGCCTGCTCGCGTGCCTCGGTCTCGCGCGGCGTGAGCTGGCGCGGCACGGGCGCGGGGCGGTCGATTTGCGCGTGCAGGAGCGGCGCGGACAGCAGGGCGAGCAGGAGCGGAGTGATGTGATATTTCATGACGGTGTGCGGATTAGTGGGCGGTGTGCATCACATCCGGCAGCGCCCTCACGGGCGCATCCGGGCCTTCTTTCCAAACCGTGATCTTGCGCAGCGGGTCCGCGATTCCCACGGGTGCGTCCTTGGCCGCCTGCGGCGGCTTGGGCTGGGCGTCGCGGCGGCGGTCTTCATAGGTGGTGACCAGCTCTCTCATAGCGGCGGCGTGCGCGCGGTTCTCCTCATCCGCCTGCCGAATGAGCTTGGCGGAGATGCTGGAGGGAATCCAGAACACCCAGGCGCCGCCGGGCGGCACCTCGTCCGCCACGCTGCGGATGGCGTCCGGCAGCATGGCGAACTGCGCGCGGCGGGTGGTGCGGTTGTAGTAGGCGATTCCGGTCTCCTCCGTGATGCGGTCGATTTCCAGCAGGGAGGCGTTGCCCGGCAGGGCCTCCACCTGCACGCCGTTGGAGAGCACCTTCACGCCCTCGCGCTTGGCGTTGGCGGCCAGCACGGCCTCCTCCTTGGCGCGCTCGCGCTGCGGCAGGATGAT
Organism: Akkermansia sp.; assembly: GCA_030531305.1. Classification (GTDB taxonomy): domain Bacteria; phylum Verrucomicrobiota; class Verrucomicrobiia; order Verrucomicrobiales; family Akkermansiaceae; genus Akkermansia. The sequence goes on along the minus strand of JAUNNT010000030.1, from coordinate 13,838 downwards.
GCGCATGGTCAGCTTCACGCGGTCCGCCAGCTGCGCCAAATCGCGCTCCGGCAGCATGCGCCCGCGCTCCTTCAGCAGCTCGCGCACGCGCGCCACCACCGCGCGGCGGTCCATGTCGCGCGACTCGAACGTACCGTCGAAGAAGGCGGCCACGATGGATTCCGCGTGGGTGAGGTCGTCCTTGCCGTGGAGGGATTCCGGCGCGACGAGTGCGGCGTTGAGCTGCTTGACGAATGCGTCCGTCACGAAGGCGTCGCCGAGACTCTGCTCGGTCTGCGTGATTTCCAGCGCGAAGAGCTGCGACAGGAATTCGTTGATGTCCTTCTTCTGTTCGGGGGTCACCTCCTGCGCGGAGGCGAATGCGGCGCAGCACGCCAGCAGGAATGTCAGGTGTCTTTTCATGGTTACGGGATGTTTTGGAGTTTTCTCAGGATGTCGATGAGTTGCGGCGGCAGCGCGTTCTGCGCGCCCGGTGCGCCAATGTCGTAGAGCGACGACAGCTCGCCGTCCGTGGCGCGCAGGTAGACGTGGCCGCGGTCGCGGAAGATGGTGATGATGCCGTCATCGGTGAAGAAGGTCATGGAATCCACATGCATGGTGTCCATGCCGCGCAGGAGCACGGCGGGGTCGGGGCGCTCGCGGCGCAGCTCCTCCACCATGTCGCCGCGCACCTCCTCATCGCGCAGCTCCGCGGCTTCCTCGGCCTCCCAGTCCACCTGGAGGGAAAGCGGCTTGTGCGGTTCGGCGGGCGCGGCCAGGCGCAGGCTCACGGGATGGTCCACGCGCCACACGCGCAGCTCTGCGCCCTCCGGGGCGGTGTCCAGCAGGCGCTGCAGCGTGGCGTCGTCCCCGGCGGGTTGGCCGTCCACGCTCAGCACGGTGTCGCCGGGGCGCAGGCCGCTGCGTTCCGCGCGGCTGTGGTGGACCAGCGAGACGAGCCTGCTGCAGCGGGTGACGACCGCCTGCGGCACGGATGCGCCGGCAGTGAGCGGTGCGGTGAGCTGGAGGTTCTGCGCGCGGTCGTACAGGGAGAGCTGCAGGGAGCCGTCCACGCGCTGCACGCGCAGGCTGCCCTCGGCATCGTAGAGCACCAGGGTGGGCTCGCCCTCTCCCACCACGCCCGCGGTGAGCGACTGCAGCTGCGCGAACGCGGCGGCGAGTTCCGCCATATCGGCATCCTTCCCCAGGCGCGCCAGCTGGGTGCGGATGCGCTGCTTGGCGGCGCGCAGGGCGGTCTGGGTACCGGCATCCGGCGCGGCGGCGATGGGAGTCTCCACGGCGCGCGCGGCCAGCTGCACATCCAGCTGCATCTCTTCATTCCCGCGCAGCAGGGTGAGGCGCACGGTGTCGCCCGCGCGGTGGGCCGACAGGAGGACCGGCAGCGCATCCGGCGTGAGCGCGGCGCCGTCCAGCGCTAGCAGCACATCCCCGGCGCGGATGCCCGCCAGTTGCGCGGGCGTGCCTTCCGCCACGCGGGCCACCGCCACGCCGCCACCCTGCGCGGCCTGCGGCTGCACGCCCAGCACGGGGGCGGGAGCGGACGCGGCGGCGGCCGCCTGCAGCAGCGTGCAGCAGGCAATGGCAAGACAGGCGATGTGGCGTTTGAGGTTCATCAGATGATGTCGTCTGGCACGGCGACGGCGGGTTGTTGCACTTGGATGAGGATTTCCGAGCGGTCGGCGGGGTCGGAGATGATGTAGGTTTGCGGGCGCAGGGGAACGGTGTACGCGGGGCGCGCCAGCAGCAGCGCGGCGGGCAGGACCAGCAGCACCAGAGCCGCCGCGGCGGTCAGGATGGCGCGCCGGTAGCTGCGCGGCAGCACCGCCGCCCGCATGCGGTGCGCCTGCAGCTCCGTGGGCGGCAGCAGGCGGCAGGAGAGCAGCAGCGCCTCCGTCTCCGCCACCTCGGCATCCGTGGCGGGCGCGCCGCATTCGATTTCCGCCAGCAGACGCTCCATGAGCTCCGGCGGCAGGGGCGGCAGGGGTTCGGCGGTTTCGGGATTTGTACGATGATCGGTCATGACAGGTTGAGGTGCTTTCTGATGAGGGTGATGGCGTACAGGTAGCGGGAGGACACGGTGGCGGGCGGCTCTCCCAGGATTTCGCCGATGGCGCGGAAGGTCTGCCCGCCCCACAGGTGCAGGAACACCACCTCCGCGTGCGCCGGCGGCAGCTTCTGCATGGCGGATTCCACGCAGCGGCACAGCAGCGCGCGCTCCGCAGCCTCCGCGCCGTCCAGCCACGGGCGCTCCGCGCTCCACGCGAAGTCCACCCGCCCGCGGCGGTTGCGGTTGCTGAAATGGCGGTACGCGGCGTGGCGGATGCTGGTGTAGGCGTAGCGCAGGATGTCGTCGCCGTTGGCGCGCAGGCGGCCCTCGCGCACGGCCTTCACCGCGCCCAACAGGGCGTGCTGCACCAGGTCGTCCGCCTCGTTGGCGTCCAACCCGTTGGCATAGGCGTACAGGCGGGAGCCGTAGGTCCCCAGCCAAGCCCGCCAATCCACCCCGCCGTCGGCGGGGGAGGTCCCTGGTGCATCCGTGGTCATTGGTGCCTTTCTCTATCCCCCTAACTCACCCCGTGCCCCCTTTTCAGAATTTTTTTTGCACTTTTTTCACTTTTACCATCCCGGCGGCGAATTTTCAAACGGGAAACGACGGGCGGCGGGGCATCCCACATGTGTCCCAATGGTTGCATTTCTGCCACGCGAGATGCTGGTTCATATAACAATGGGGAATTCGTGAAAATCGAAGCCCCCATTGCATGGCGGAGAAAAAAAGCTCGGAGAGGTGCAACCCTTGGCGTGTATCCACCCCGCACAAGGCGGGGTTATGTGCCGAGACGTATCGGACGTGGTTACCCCCACGCCTTACGGCGTGGGCTGGAAAAAGTGAACGCCGCGGGGCGGCTCAAAATTTGGCGCGCTCCGCGCGCGGGAACACGGGTTTTATCGGGTCCCGCGCCGCTTCTGTCTCGGCGCAGCTTCAGCGAAGATGTAAGGCGCGCTTTATTGAGCCGCCTTGGCGGCGACAACCTTTTCCAGCCCCAGGCGTCAGCCTGGGGGGTGTCCCCGCGTGCGTGGCAACTAACGCAACCCCGCCCTCGCGCGGGGTGGATACACGCCAACGCATGCCGACCAACCACCCTCGTTGCCACCAATCACTGCATACCAACCACGCCCTGCAAAAAAAAACAATTGGGACACATGTGGGGGCTTCCCCCGGAATTGGTGCGCCCCCTCATTTCCGCTTGACATGCTAGGCCCTTTGCCCTTATGATGCGTGTATTATGAGACTGGGCGCGTTATGCTTGCTGGCATTGGCCGCGATTCCCGTGCAGGGAGCCGTCCGCACCTACATGGTGAAGGGTGTCACGGAGAGCAAGGGATGGTACGATGCCGACAAGGCCCCCGGGCAGGAAGCCGACCTCTGCTGGGCGGCGGCCGCCTCCAACGCCATCGCCTGGTGGCAGGACCGCAACGCGGACACCCACAGCCAAACCGAGGCCCCCAAGGGCACCGGGGTGTGGGAGATGATGCGCAAAGACATGCCCAACCGCCCCGGCTCCCCGCAGGGCGGCGTGAACTGGTGGTTCAGCCACAGCCTGCAGCCCGGCCCCATGGGCGGGAGCGACAATTCCAAGGGCGGCTTCTACGCCTCCGTCATGAACGGCAAGCCCCTGCAGACCGAGCTGCTGCGCGCGCCGCTGTTCGGGAGCGACCTCACCCTGTCCGAGCGCATCAAGGAGCTTATCCAGGGCGGCAACGCCCTCTGCCTGGCCATTCAGCCCGTGCAGGGCCGCCAGATGCAGAACGGCTCCCACTGGATTTCCCTCTGGGGCATCGACTACGACGAGGACAAGAAAGTGGTCACCCGCGTGTACGTGACGGACCCGGACGACGCCGCGGGCCAGTGGCCGAGCATCCAGAAAGGCCTGTTCGTGGCGGACTGCACGTGGGCGGAGGATATCCAGGCCGGCTCCCGCACGTTTGCGTCCCTCATGTTCCGCACACCCCAGGGCTGGTACAACGACAACACCTGCATCACCTCCATCGTCACCCTGAACGGCAACAGCGAGTTCGCCGCAGACTCCGACAAGGAGCGCAACGCCAAGGCCGACGAGGAGCAGGACGCACAGGAGGCCAAGTCCACCGCCAAGAAGGGCAAGAAGCTCGCCAAGCCCAAGCGCGACAAGAAGGCCGAGCGCGAGGAAAAGAAGCGGGAACGCGAAGAAAAGAGAGCCGCCAAAAAGAAGAAGAAGTGATTTCATCCCACACGCCATGAACAAGCTCTCCACAGCAGCCCTGGCCGTACTGGCCGCCTCCCTGCCCCTCAACGCCGCGGTGCGCACCTACATGGTGCGCGGTGTCACGGAAGCCAAGGGGTGGTACGACGGCGACAAGAGCGGGCCCAGCGACAGGCAGATGTGCTGGGCCGCCTCCGCCGCCAACATGATTGCCTGGTGGCAGGACCGCAACGCCGACACCCACGGCCAAACCCAGGCTCCCACCGGCAAGAACGTCTGGGAAACCATGAAAAAGGCCTTCGACAACACCGCCGGCTCCCCCATGGCCGCCACCAACTGGTGGTTCAGCAAGAACAAGGGCCCGCGCCCCTCTGGCGCCAAGGAGAACCTCGGCGGATACTACGACGGCATCATCGCCGGAAAGGATTTCAACGTGGTCCTGCACAACGGTCCCGGATTCGGCTCCGAACTCCCCCTCTCCGAGCGCCTGAAGGAGCTCATCCAGGCCGGCAACGGCGTCTGCGTGGGCATCCAGAAGCTCGTCAACGGCCGCCAGATGCAGAACGGCGCACACATGATCTCCCTCTGGGGGATTGATTTCGACGAGGACAAGAAGGTGGTCACCCGCGTCTACCTTACCGATTCCGACGACGCCCTGGGTTACTCCGCCAGCATGCAGAAGGGCCTTTTCGTGGCGGACTGCACCTGGGCGGAGGACGTGAAGGGCCCCGGCGGCCAGCCCTTCCCCACCCTCATCATGGACACAGAGTCCCCCTGGTTCGAGAACAACGCCGTCATCACCTCCATCGTCACCTTCTCCGGCAACAACGATTTCCTGACCGACAAGGACAAGGAGGAAAACGCCAGGGAGGACGCAGCGCAGGATGCCAAGGAAGCCAAGTCCATTGCCAAGAAACCCAAGAAGGCCAAGAAGGAAAAGAAGCCCAAGAAGGAGCGCAAGCACGGGCGCGGGTGACGGGTATTCACTCCCGAACAATTGTTTGGGGTGGAACGTAATGATTGGTAATAGCAAGCCTGGTTGGCAAGCAGGCGTCGGCGTGTATCCACCCCGCGCAAGGCGGGGTTACGTTAGTTGCAAGTGCGGAGGGGGACACCCCCCGGTCTTACGACCGGGGCTAGAAAAAGTTGTCGCCGACAAAGCGGCTCAAATATAGGCGCGGCATAGCCGCGCGGAAACAAAAGTTTCATCTGGCGGAACGCCAGATGAAACTCCTCGTCCCGCGCCATCAGGCGCGCGAATTTTCCAAATTGTAAATTGTAAATCGTCAATTGTAAATTATTTGAGTTTAGCGAACTGCACGTGCATCCAGTCACAGCCGGCGGAGCGGCCGAGGGAGACGGCGCCGTGGCGTTCCCAAATCTCCCACCAGGCGTTGCACTCCGGGCATGAGAGGGAGGCCTTGGGGGCCTTGGTGGAGTAGGCGTTGGTGGCGGGTGCGAAATCCAGCGCGATGCCCCAGGCGTGCATGGAGAGGGCACTGCCGCCCGTGTTGCTGCGGTAGTTGTAGCTGCCGCCGTACTGGTCCAGCCCCAGGCGGGTGATGGCCTCCTGGCCGTAGTGCTCCAGCACCTCGCGCAGGATGTCCTGCACGTGGGTGGCAATCTTCTCATGCACGCGGATGGTTTTCACGCGCTTGCCCTCGTAATACAGCGGGTAGGCGGGGACGATGTTGACGAGGGCGGACTCGTTGCCGGGCTTGCCGAAGATGCTGGTGCCCTTGCGGACCTGCGCCTGGGTAGGCCATTGCGGGGCGTTCTCCGCGGCGGGGATGCCGAGGGCGGCGCTGATGGCGGCGAGGGTCTTGGGGCCGATGATGCCATCGGCGGTCACGCCCACCTTCTGCTGGATTTTCTTGATGGTTGCGGTGTCGCTGCTCATTTTGCCAGGTTGTGTTCAATGTTCATCAATCGGGAATCCATGGAGCGCAGCACGTCCACGGTCTGAGCCGCGGTGGCGGACTGCTCCTGCGCGAGCGTCTTGAAATCCCCGTACACAAAGCACATGAGGCAGAACCCGCCGAAGGTGATAATCTCGCGGGTGTAGTCCCTCATGAGCCCCAAATAGTCGCTGATAGGTTTGCACATGCCGGAATCTATACCGCGGGGAGGGCGTGCGTCGCAAGCGTGCCCCCTGCCCCGCAGGAGGATGCCGCCCGCGGGCAGCCCGTGCGGGTTCCGTGCGATTTTCCGTTTTACACGGCGGGCGAAATGGGGTAGAGTGGCAGGCATGATGAAGACGGATTTCCTCATGGCAATCGGGCTTGCCGCGGCGGCGCTGGCGCTGCCGGGATTCGGCAAGGCGGCGCACAAGGCGGCCAAGGCCCCGCAGCAACCCAAGCTGGAGCATGTGATGTACGTGGGAGATTCCATCACCCACGGCGTGAACTCCGCCTCCTACCGCTGGGCTTTCCACAAGATCCTGGTGGACAACGGCATCGACTCCACCGCCGTGGGATACAAGACGGGCAACCACTCCGCGGGCGTGCAGCCCGGTACGGAGTACAGCGGAAAAACCTTCTCCAACGTCCACAGCTCACAGGCCAGCGCACGCGCCTGGGAGCTGGCAGGCAGAAAGGCAGGCGGGCGGTACGACAACACCAACCTCGCCAACTGGCTCGGCCTCTCCACCACCAAGACCGACGGCTCCCCGTACCCCGGCGAGACGTACCAAGCGGACACCTTCGTGCTGCTCATCGGCACCAACGATCTGCTGTCGGACGACACGGCGGCGGGCATCACCCCCGCCAAGGTGGAGGGCCTGCTGGGGCGCAAGGGCACCATGCAGGAGATTGTGGACACCATCTACAAGGCCAATCCGCACGCCACGCTCTGCATCATGACCGTCCCGTGCTGGACCCGCCACTCCAACAGCAACGGCGCGGACGTGCACGCCGCCGCGCAGAAGTACAACGAGAGCCTGGCCGCCTGGGTGGCGAAAGCCGCCGGAAAGCGTGATATCCGCCTGGTGGAGCTGAACGCGGGCATGGTGGACGTGGCGGAGAAGACGCCGTTCTTCGGCTGCGACTCCATGTTCAACAAGCCCGGCTCCGACGGCCTGCACCCCAACGCGCAGGGCGATTTGCTGATGGCGGGGCACCTGGCGCAGGCCATGGGCATTCCCGGCCGCACGGCGGGGCTGCCCCGCAAGGCCATGCCCGCGGCAGAGAAGAAACCCCGGCAGCTCGCCAAGGGGGATTCCATTCCCCTGACGTGGAAGGGGAAGCCCGCTGCCGGCGGCTTCTCCGTGGAGTTCACACCCAGGGTGGGCGACGGCGCCAAGGGCGGCTGGAAAACCGGGGCGGAGAACGCCCTTTCCGTCACCGCCGGCAATGATTCCCTCTCCGGCACCCTCGCCATCGACGAGGCCCACATCTCCTGGGACGGCAAGGCGCTGTACTCCGCAGACATGTCCGCCAACACCAAGCCTGTGCGCCTGGTGTACACCGCGGGCGCGCCGGACAAGGGTATCCCCGGCGGCTTCTACGTTTGGCTGGGCGACATGCTGATAGGCGAGGCCCTGCCGCCCGCCGCCCGGGCGGACAGCGGCATCACCGCGGGCATCAAGGCCACCGTGGGCGGCGTGGCCACCCTCCCGGAGCCCGCCGCACCCGCAGCCAAGTGATTTTTCCTCCTGCCCCGCGCTTTTTCCTTGCACGCGCGCGGCATGGGGTGTAGTATGGTAGAATAATTTTCACATCATCGATTTCAGCTTTATGAAACTTCGCGTATCCCGTTACCTCGTCGCCGCCCTGCTGGCTTCCTATGCACAGGCCGACGAACCCGCCACCACCACCAATGTGGGCAGCATGCTCTTCATGGGCGATTCCATCACCCACGGCGTGGTGGACCAGACCTACCGCTGGCAGATGTTCAAGACATTTGTGGACAACGGCATCACCTTCGACCTCAACGGCCCCAAGAACGGGTACGGCACCAATCCCCCGAAAAACATGAACGATGCCGGGGACTCCTACGGCGGCATCCATTTCGACAACGACCACTATGCCCAGTCCAGCGGACGCTCCGGCGACATGCTCACCGGAAACCGCTACGGATACAAGGTGGCGGATGTGGGCAAGACAGACTACAACACCTACACGCTCATGATCGGCACCAACGATATCCTGAGCGACACGGGTAGCGGGAGCGGCATTTCGTACGGCACCTATATCCCGCATATGCAGGGGCTGCTGGGCGGCACCGTGACCTACACCGGCGATGACAAGAGCCTCTCCGCCACCTGGAACTGGACCATGGACCCCAGCAACATGGGCAACATGGGCACCATTCTCGACGCCATGAACTTGAACGCGGGCGACAACTTCTACGTCCTCTCCATCCCGGTTTGGGCGTACGGCCACAACAACCACAACGTGGCATCCGACCACGCGGCGGTGGTCGGCTACAACAGCATGCTCCAGCAGTGGGTGCAGGCCTATGATGCCAAGTCTCCCGCCAACGTGAAGTATGTGGACATCAACACGGGGCTGTCGGACGTGACGATAGTCTCCACCCAATCGGAGGAGGGCCCGTATGACTTCTTCCGCAACAACGACCGCCTGCACCCCAGCCAGCAGGGTTCCATCATCGTTGCCGCCAACCTGGCGCGCGGCATGGGCCTGGCCGGGCGCACCGCCGGGCTGCAACGCTCCGCCACCACGGCCGCGGCAGACGGATGGACCGCGCCGCAAACCGCCTCCATCACCCTGAACCCCGGCGATTCGCAGGATATTGTCAGGAACGTGTTCATCGAGGACCAGGGGTACACCATTGATTTCCATGCCAACTTCGGCGATGGTGAGCAAGGCGGCTGGAAGGACGCCGGCATACACCGCGGCTCGCTCGCGGGCTCTGCGCAGAACGTGCTGGCCATCACCGTCGGCGACGGCCTCAACGGCGGCGTCCTCAACCTGGCGGAGGGCTACATCATGTGGGGCGACAGCATCCTGTACTGCCAGGACAACTCCCAGACTGAAAACGAGAACATCCGCATAGCGTTCCACAACGGCAACGAGGCGCAGAACGTGGTGGGCGGCTACTACGTGTGGCTGGGCGACATGCTCATCGGCCAGGGGCTTACGTCCACCCCCGGGCTCAGCTTCAACGGCGTGACCGTGAGCGCCACCGGCGGCACCGCCACCCTCACGGACATCATGTACGCCAACACGGCCTACGCGCCCACCACGCAATACGCGGCGGGCGAGGCCCCCTACCTGGTGGTGCAGGATGCCGGGCGCACGGACCTGGTGCCCACCCGCACCCCCATGCCCACGCACAACAACACACCCGTGCCCAGCGCGGTGAATTGGGACACCGCCACCCAGGCAAGCTATGACGGCAGCGTGAAGGCGGACCACTATGCCGTGAACACCGCCGGCAGCGGCACGACCACCGTGTCCATCACCGTCACCAAAGCCGCCAACCAGTCCTGGCTCGGCGCCAAGGGCGGCAACAACGTGTACACCGGCGACATCAACATGGAGGTGAAGGAGGGGTCCTACGGCTCCGCCACCGTCTTCGGCGTGGTGAACGGCAACACGGCGGACGGCAACGTCACCGTGGAGCTCAACTCCTCCAACGCGGTATACTCGTCCTTCACGGGCACCAACGCGGCCTCGCTGATCGGCGGCTACAAGGGCAGCATCACCGGCACGTTCACCGGCGTGGTGAACAAGGGCACGCTCCAGAACGGCATCATCGGCGGCTTCCACACCAAGGACAACGGCAACCACATCGGTGCCGTGAACCTGGTTGTCAACGGCGGCACCGTGGGCGGCAACGTATACGGCGGCTCCATTGTGGATGCCGCCATCGACAAGGACATCAGCATCACCATGACGGGCGGCCAGGTGAACGGCAGCATCATCGGCTCCGGCACGGCCGGCACGGTGGGCGGTGATATCAACATCCGCATCACGGGCGGCATCATCAACGGCGATGTCATCGGCAGCCAGGCCGGCGCCACGGTGAAGGGCACCACCTCCGTGACCGTGGAAAGCTACATGCCCCTCATCACCGGCAGCATCACCGCAGACCATGTCACGCTCAAGGGCGTGCAGGACACGGAGTACTCCGGCGGCATGGATTCCTACCAGGGCGTGGTAACCGGCAAGTCCACCATCACGCTGGAAAACTACACGGCAGGCAACGTGCTGGCCGAGCTCCGCACCCAGAGCCTCAAGGCGAGCGGCACCACGGACACCACCGTGCGCAACCTCAAGCTCACCGCCTGCGACATCTCGGTGGATGCGGGCGCCAAGCTCACGCTGGCGGACAAGTTCACGCTGGCCAACGCCGGCACTTTCAGCGGCGAGTTCACACTCGCGGACGGCCTGGTGCTCACCCTGGAGGACCTGGGGGGAAACAACCGCTATTCCGACGGTGCCAACGGCTACCTGGACGATGTGGTGGTGATGAGCAGGGCGGCGGATGCCGCGGCCGGCTCCACCATCCACGTGGGCAAGGTGCAGGGCGGCGGCGCCCTGCAGGGTGCCGTGTTCTCCTATGACGAAACCACGGGGAACCTGGTGGCCGGAGACATGACCTCCGGCAGCTATTTCATCAACAGAGGCACCGTGTACTACGGCGGCTCCCGCGCCCCGGAAGACATCAAGACCGCGCATGATTTGCTGATGCAGCCGACATCCGGCGCCACGCTGGTGATGGCATCCAACTTCGAGCCGGACTGCGCGGGCGGCATCATCGTGAAGGAAGGCGCGCAGGGCGCCAAGCTGCACATCAACGCCAAGGAGGAGGTGGGCGACCGTGATATTGTGGTGAACGCCTCCATGGTGCATGCCGCTGCCGCCCTGGCGGTGGAGGGCGAGGGCACCTACGCCATTTCCGGAGAAACCGCCTACAACGCAGGCAACGGCTACGGACTCGGCGCGAATGTTTCCCTGGATCCATACTGGATGGGAACCCTGCTGGTGACCTCCAGCACCTCCACGGACAACAACAACCTCATCGACTTCTCCAAGCTGGGCAACAGGCTTTCCACCGTGGAGCTCAACGGTCTCACGGGCTGGGCCACCGACTGGGCGAGCGGTCTCATTGACCAAAACATCAAGCTCACCGACAACGAGGGCAAGGCCGCGTGGAAAAACGCCGCCTCCAACTCCAGGGGAACCGAGCCCCTCACCGAATTCACCGGCAACTGGAGCGGCGACGGCACCTTTGAGGTTGCTCCCGGCAGTAGCAACCAGCGCTCCAACTACACCTTCTCCGGCGACATCTCCGCCTGGAACGGCAAGCTGCTGCGCTCCGGCCAGGGAACCACCACCTTCACCATCGCCGGTAAGGCCCATGAGGTGAATGCCGACATCGAGCGCACAGGCGGAACCGTCACCCTGGTGGTGGATACCGACACCGTGTTCAAGGGTGATGTGACGGGCATGAACGCGCTCACCGTCAATGCCGGCAACCACGTCACCTTTGCGGGCGAGACCACGCTGGCCGCAGGAGCCACCGCCACATTGAACGCCACCGTGTACAACCAGGGCACCATGACCCTGGCCGGCACAGTGGCGGCCGACCTCACGCACGCCGGCACGTATGACGTCTATGCGGCTTCGCCTGCCGACTTCGACGGCACGGGCGACTACGCCGGCAGCGGACACGTGACGGGAGACTCCGTGGCCTACTATATCATCAAGGGCGCGGCCGGCAGCACGCTCAACGGGGCGGACAGCGTTCAGGTCACGGGCGGCACGCGCGTGGCCGGCGCCCCCGCCAACTCGCTGGTGCTTTCCACCACGGCGGACAAATCCCTGTACTACGTCAACAAGAATTTGACGTATGATTCCTCCATGGATGCGGGCACCACGGGGCTGGTGATAGCGCGCGGCACCACGCTGCAGGTGGAGTCCAACCAAACCGTGAGCAACAAGGTGCTCCACGGTTCCGGCACCTACAGCCTCAACGGCAAGGGCACGCTCGGCAGTTCCGTGACGCTGGATGGCACGGACTGGACCGGCACGGTGAAGGTCAAGGGCTCGGTCAACAACCTCGACCTCTCGTCCGGCGGCGGGCTGTACACGGCGAATTCCTCCGTGAGCCTGGATGGCTGGCTGGGGTACTTCAACGGAGCGCCCCAGATTACGGCGGCGGTGGAAATCGCTTCCGGCGGCGTCAACATAAACAACGGCAGCTCCAACAGCACCATCACGTTTGCAGGGGCCCTCACCGGCAGCGGCAACATCACCCGCGTGAACAACGCGAACGCCACCGTCAACCTGGCCTTCACCGGGGATGTGGCGGGCTTCACCGGCTCCTTCATCCATGACCGCTGCAACAACTATGCCTTCAACCTGACTTTCAGCGGCTCCGCCAACACGGTTAATGCCAAGGCCTTCACCGCCGGCTCCCTCAGTGCCGGCTCCCTCAACATCACGTTCGCGGCTGCGGACACCGTGGTGAACAGTGAAATCACCCGCAACACCACCTCCCAGCACCAGCAGCACAAGGTCAACGTGACCGCCGAGGAGAACGTGCTGTTCTACAACACGCTCAACGTGGACACCCTGACCGTCAAGGAAGATAAGACCGCTTACTTCGCCAAGGATGTGAGCGTGAACACGCTGGCAGGCTCCGGCACCATTGTGCTGGCGGGAGAAGGCTGCAACCTGACGGTGAATAGTTCCGTGGCCGCAGACGTCATGATTGAGGCCGGTGACGGCGCGACGATTGGCGGCGCCGGAATCGCGGCGGATAAGGTGGGCATTGCCGCGGATGCCACAGCCACACTCGTGGACGGCGTGACCACGCAGGAGGTGGTGTTCGCCGCGGATGAAGGCGGCGTAAAGGTCACCAACAACGGCAGCCAGACCGCCGTCTATTCCACAGCGGACGCCGACATGCTGGTGCATGCGGACACGCTTTCCAAGGTGGGCACGGGTGATGTAGCGGTCAACAACCAGCTTGAAGTGCTGGATGTGGTCAACACCACGGGCGGCAAGCTCACCCTCTCTGCGGACGAGGTGCTGGAGCTGCGCGACATGACCATCACCGGGCAAAACGCGGCGGTGGAGGTGCTGGACAGGAACGCGGTTGCCCAGGAGGCCAAGGTGAGCATCGGCGGCACGCTGACGGCCGGCGGCGGCACGCTCCTGGCCAATCTGGAGCTGCAGGACGGCGCCACGCTGGATGTGGCCGGCCAGACCATGACCCTGGGCAGCGAGCTCACGCTGGGCAAGAACCTCTACCTGGACGCCGCCACCATGAAGGCGATGGATGCCCTGGAAGTGGGGCAGACCCACTACATCATCTTCGATTACCAAGACAGGGGCATCACCTATACGGAGGATTACAACGGCGCCTGGTACGGCTCCCTCTTCAACCGCGTGTCCGACGAGACGGACAACGCATACCACCTGGTGGGCGACTACACGATTGTGGCCACGCCCAACGAGGTGGGCTTCTACAAGGTGAGCATGACCCCGGAACCCACAACGGGCACGTTGAGCTTGCTGGCGCTTGCCGCCCTGGCGGCAAGGCGCCGCAAGCGCAACTGATTTACTAGGTACTATGTACTAAGTCAATTATAATTCGACAAAAAATTCAAAAAGGTCGCTTATC
>JAUNNT010000029.1 GCA_030531305.1 Akkermansia sp. | reverse complement strand
GAGGATGCCGACCACGGCCAGAGCCACGGGCAGCAGCATGCCGGCGTAGCCGTAGCCGCCGACGGCAGAAAGAGCAAAGGTAGCAAGGATGGCACCGACATAGGACTCGTACAGGTCCGCGCCCATGCCGGCCACGTCACCCACGTTGTCGCCCACGTTATCGGCGATGGTGGCGGGGTTGCGGGGGTCGTCCTCGTTGAAGTGGTATTCGGTCTTGCCCACCAGGTCGGCGCCCACGTCGGCCGCCTTGGTGTAGATGCCGCCGCCCACGCGGGCGAACAAAGCCTGCAGGGAGGCGCCCATGCCGAAGGTCAGCATGATGGTGGTGATTTCCACCAGTTTGGTGATGCCTTCCGCCTCAATCAGCCCGGTGTTGTTCAGAATCAGGTACCAGCCGGAGATATCCAGCAGGCCGAAGCCCACCACCGTCAGGCCCAGCACGGCGCCGGAACGGAACGCCAGCTTCAGGCCCTTGTTGAGGCCGTCCTGCTCGTCGCGGCAGGCCTGGGCCACGCGGCCGGAGGCGTAGGTGGCCGTCTTCATGCCGATGAAGCCTGCCAGGCCGGAGAAGAAGCCGCCGGTCAGGAACGCCACGGGCACGATGTGGTTCTGCATGTCGAACGCGGCCATCACGCAGAAGATGATGGCGATGATGACAAACACCAGGGCCACGACCTTGTACTGCTGCTTGAGGTAGGCCATGGCGCCTTCGCGCACGTAGCCCGCAATCTCCTTCATGCGGTCGGTTCCTTCATCCGCCTTCTTCATGTTGAAGAAGAACACAGCCGCGAACGCCAGGGCGATAACCGAGGCGAGCGGCACAATCCAGAATAATGTCTCAGGATTCATTTTCTTCGAGCTGTTTAGGTGCTTCGCAAAAAGCACCCAATCCTAACACGCCTTTGGGAAAAATGCAACCCGAAATGCATTTGCCTGAAAAAAAGGAAAAAAGGCGGGGCGGTGTCAGAACAGCGTCTTTTCCTTCTCGCTCTCCTTGCCCTCCAGGTACTTCACCAAGCGGCTCACCCCGGAGCCGTAGCGGGCAGAGAGCCGCCAGTCCGGAGTGGTGTCCAGGAGGGTCGGCGAATGCCGGCGCCGGTACAGCCACACGGCCGCTAACAGCACAATGCCGAGGAACGCCCCGCCGAAATAGGGCAGCAGGGTGACGTTTTCCGGATCCTGAATCTTCTTGGCCATCCTTTCCCCGAAGCCGGGTTCCTTGACTTCCTCCTCCTGCTTGAGGGGGATGTCGAGCTTGGGGGCCTTGACGGTGTTGTCGGCGGTGAGGGGGCGGAATGAATCTGCCAGCGGGGAGATGTTGGCGGCGGCCTGGCCCAGGGCGGCCATGAGACCCTCCGTGCCGGTGCCGCAAGCCGCCGCGGCGGAACGCACCTTGTTGAGCCATTCGTGGCGCTGTGCATCGTCCGTCTTGATTTCCTGGTAGCCCAGCTCCAGGGAGGCGGGCGCGCCGATGTAGTAGAGCAGGAGCACGGCGTACTCGCAGGGCTGCGCCACGGCGGTGGCCAGCGTGCCCACGGCCAGGTCGCCGGGCATTTCCTGCCCGGCCTTGACCACGGCTGCGTACACGCGGAACTTGCCGTTGCGGTTGATTTCGCGCAGCTTGTGTTCCACGTCCTCCCGCTGCATGGTGGAGAGCAGCCCCTGGGGGTCGATGAGCCCGTGGGGCGACGGCTTGGAGTATTCCGGGCAGTAGCGGCCCAGCACCTTGGTGTCGCTTTCCTCCGTTGCGCCGGCCTTGCCGTTGGCCGGCGCGGTGCGCTTGGCGGCGGTTTCCCCCTTGGCGGGGAACAGAGAGGTGTAGCCCGTCTGCAGGCTGCCCTTCATCAGCAGGGTGTAGTCCTCCGGCTTCCAGCGCGGGGCGCTGTCATGGGATGCGGTATCCGCCTTCTTCACGGGCGGCGGGGTGTCCTCCACATCCACCTCCGGCACATCGTCCTCCACTTCCTCGGCTATGTCGTCGTCCACCAGGGCGGGTGCCGTCGGTGCATCCGGCAGGCGCGGCGCGGACGGTGCTGCGGCGGGCAGCTTGGCGGGAACAATGAGAGGCGCCTTGTCCTCCCTTACCGTTTCCGGCCCGGTTTTCAGGGTGGCCTTCTTGGTATCCTCCGCGGGTTTCTTGGCGGTGGATTTGGCGGTGGTGCGCTTGGCGGCGGTGTTTGCCTTGGCGGGTTTGGAAACCTTCTTGGCCGCGGCCGGCTTGGCTGTTTGCTTGGTGGCTTGCCTGGTGGCGGCCTTGGCGCGCTGCGCCGTTTTGGGAGGCGTTTTCTGTGTTGTCTTTTGTGCCGTCCTTTGGGCGGTTTTCTGGGTGGTGGCGGCCATGGCCACGGGGGCGGAAACCGCCAGGGACAGACCCAGCATGGCGGGCAGCAGCAGCTTCATGGCGCCCTGCATGCCGGGGATTTCCGGCATGGTTTCCACGCCCACGGGCTTGCCCACCTTGCCTTCCTTGCGGATGCGGCGGGACACGGCTCGGGAATCGGCCGCGATGATGCGCACGGCGTTGCGCATGACCTTTTTGATGCCCTGCGCGGTGGCGCGCTCGCGGAACTGCAGGCGCGCGGAGACGATGGCCTTGTTGATGCGCTCCGGGTTGATGTAGGGGTCCAGGCGGTATCCCCAAGAGAAGCACGCCAGCTCCTGCTGCACGTCCATCACCAGGATGAGCGTCCACTCCAGCTTGACGGGCGCGGCATACGGGCGCACCACGTTGCGCACGCGCTCCCTGGCTGCCTGCCAAAGCTCGCCCAGGGTGTGCAGGAATCCTGTTTCGCGCTTCTCGCGCGGGGGCTCGCCCGCCTTGCGGATGTCCTCCAGCACGGCGGCGTCCTCAAAGGCCTTGCGCGCCTCGCGCTTGCCGAACGAGGGATGGTGGATGCCCGCGTGGTTGAGAATCCAGTGCGCGTGCGGGCGCAGCTCCCTCTCGTTCCCATGGTCCGTGATATAGACGCAGAGCGCCACGGGGGGCAGGTTGCGCTCCAGGTTCTCCAGGTAGCGCATCAGGTCCTGGCGGTCGTTGTTCTTGAGCGCGCCGGCGGCGTCCACCACGCGCGTGAACTCCACCCTGCCGGTGCCGAAAACCTTTTCCGCGCGCTGGATGCTGTAGCCGCAAACCGGGCACCGGTGCAGGGCTCCGGTGTGGATGTTGGCTGAGCATTGCGGGCAAACTGGCACGCGGTTCTTATACCGCGTTTCCCGCCGCAGGGGAAGACAAATCAGAGTCAGCCCGCCAAAAAAACTCCCGTCACCCGGCGTAGCTGTGCAGCGAGTTGAGCGCCGGCATGAAGTTCACCACCAGGAAGGTCACCAGCACCGCCGCAAAGCCCAGCAGCAGCAGTGTTCGCCGCCAGCCGGCGAACACTTCATGCCCGCGCGTGTGAAAGTACAGCAGATAGAGAATCCAGGTGATGAGAGACCACACCTCTTTGATGTCCCAGGCCCAGTAGGCGCTCCAAGCGGCATCCGCCCAAAGGGCGCCGCTGAACAGGCCGAAGGTCATGAACGGGAAGGCCAGGCGCGCCACGGCATCGGCGGCCTCCAGGCGCTCGTCCTGCCTGTTATGGAATGAGGCCAGCGCCAGCATGGCGGAAACACCCATCAGGCCGTAGGAGACAACGTAGGCGGTGACGTGCGGCACGAACCACGGAGATTGCAGGGCGGGCATCTGGCGCCAGTGCGCCTGCAGCGGCAGGCACAGCGCGCCGATGAGCGCAATGGCGGAAGCCGCGGCCAGCCAGCCGCAGAGGTCGTGCCCGCGGCAGCGGCGCAGGTATACGGCGGCGGGGGCCATCACCAGCGGAAAGAACGCCAGCACGTGGCGCATGTTGCCGAAGGGCGGGGCAGCCGCCAGGATCCAATCCGCCACCAGCAGGGCGAGCGCCGCCCACCAGGCCGCGCAGAAGCACTTGCGCGCCGCGTGGATGCGCCCGCCGACATGGAACACCGCGGAGCTCGCGCAGAGCAGCATGCACACGGCGGTGAGGCTGTACACGGCGGCGCTCATGCGGGGTCGTCCTCCTTTTTCCACCAGCACCAGCAGGCGGTGCAAATAATGATGCCGGCCATGCCGGTGAGCACGGCGATGCGCCCCGGCGCGCGGCGCAGCAGCAGGGTCACGGCGGGCTGTCCGCCCTGCATGCCGTGGCCCTCCAGATAGATTTGCCAGCCTTTGCAGGAAAGGGGGTCGTTGACGCGCAGGGGGGCGGTGTACTTCTCCTCCCGTCCGCGGTGGGTGGTGGTGATTTCACAATTGGAGGAATACTCGCGCACGGCGGGCGGGTTTTGCAGCACCACGCGCGGCGGGTTGCCCGCCAGCACCTTGAACGGGCGCGGCATGTCCGGCGCGCTGTGCAGCTCCGCCACGGGCACGCGCGCATCACCCGCCAGCAGTACGCCGCCCTCGCACGCCACGGGTACGGCCTCGCCCGCGCTTCCCTGTTCCATGGTGTACATGGAGTAGGTGGGCGCATCGTCATAGAAAGTTTCTTGGAAGTCCAGCACGCGCAGGGAGAAGTCCAGCGGCTCGCCCTGCACCTCGGCAATGGCGGCGGTTCCGTTGGCGGGCACGGTGACGCGCTCCTTCACCTCGAATGCGAAGTCGATGAACGCGCCGCACACCACCGCGGCCACGCAGAGGTGCAGCCCCGCCAGCCACAGGCGGCGGTTCATGATGCGCGACACCAGATACCCGAACACCGCGGTGAAAATCACGCCCACGAGCGCGTAGCAGAACTGCCCCACCGCGCCGAAGATCATCGGCCCGCCCTGCATGCAGTACTCAATCCCTTTCAGCCCATACGTGCGCAGCACCACCAGGCCCACCACCGCCATGTACAGGAACAGCATGCCCAGCACCAGACGCGCCACCTTGCCGCGCCCCAGCGCGTACGCGCCCCACAGGCCCAGTATGGCCACAAGCGCCGCCAGCGTCAGCATGGCGCCGCCGCGGTACACCTCCGGCGCCCCCAGTATCGGGCAACCGCCGCCCAGCAGCAGGACCAGTCCCGCGCCGAGCGCCATCAGGGTGATGCGGCCTGCCGTGCCCATGCGTTACCAGTTCCAGGAGATGGCGAAGGAACCGAGCATCGAGTCGTGCTCCTGCGTGCGGTACGTGCGCGTGTAGAACAGCGCGCCCACAAAGTAGTCGATGCCGTGGTAGGATGCGCCCAGGCCGAGCTGCCCGTGGAACTGCCACGGCGTGCGGCTGCACGTCTTGTAGCGGAACGAGTGGAACACGCCGCCGTCAACCGTCAAATCCCGCGCCACGTAGTCAATCTCGCCCTGCAGCACCACGAAATACGATGCCGCCTCCGGGCGGTAGCCCTGGGAATCGATGAGGCCGCGGGTGAAGTTGCCGGCCTCCATGCCGTTGACGCGCATGTTGCTGGGCAGGTTGCGGCCGAAGCGGAAGGAGAGCCCCACGCCGCCGTAGATGCCGAAGGTGCCAACGGCCTCTCGGCTGTAGGCCAGGCCGTCCGTCTGCCAGCCGCCGCGGGTCTCCGTCTCGAAGAATGCCATGCGGTAGTCCTGGCGGGAGGTGAGCTGGATGGTCAGCTCGGAGGGCACCTGCTCCTTCCAGCCGTCCCACTGCTCCATGTTGCCTGCGGAGTGGATCATCCTCTGCGCGTCCTTGGCCAGGGATGCCCGCCCGCTCGTGCCGAGCTGGAACTCGAAGCTGCAGCCCACGTCCTTCCCGCGCAGCAGGTACGCCCCGCCCAGCGCCAGGTAGCCCGCGTACGGGTGCTCGTTCGGCACTGCATGCCGCGTGTGCGTTTCCGGCGTGTAGATGTTCTGCATCAGGGTGATGCCGTAGCTGTGCGTGGTGTCGGTTATGTCCTTCACGTACTCCAGGCGCGTGCCGTGCGTGTAGTTGCGGTCGCGGTTGAAGGCGCAGTCGTTCTCGAATCCCACGCGGAAGTGGTGCTGCGGCATGGGTGTGTACCCGGGCTCGCCGGGCGCCGCTATCGGGTTGGTGTAGTAGGACACGGCAGAGGCTGCCGCCATGACGACCCAGGGAATCGCGCTCATGCCTGACTGTATACTCCCGCACCCCGGCTGTGTCAAGGAGAACCGACCGGGCGTATTATGTCATTTTTCCATTTTCTTTGTGCATTTTGCCCCTGTCTTGTATTATAGGGGATGGAAACACGATGAAAACGGAAAACGCAATCAGACAATCAGGTCGCCGATTGGCGGCGGCATGCATGGCAGCCGTGGCCGTGGCGGCATGCCTTTTTTGCCATACCCTGGCCGATGAGCCGCCGCCTTTGCCGACCTGTGAAAAGGCAACCCTGGCGGCGAAGCAATGGCCGGCCTACACAACCTACAGCATCCGGTTCAAGGAAGGCGCATCGGCAGCGGAGATTGTGGATTTCCTCTGTACCGCCATCCAGTACTGCCAGCGCCGGGAGGGCGACAACTTTTTTCAGCTGAGCTATAGGATGGTTGAGACGCCCCGTTGGGGGGAGGAATTCTTTCAATTCTTCAAGGCAAGCCGGTGGTACAATCCCCAGGAAAAGATGCATTGCCTGGAGGCGCCCGAGGCTCGCCAGGCATACGATGCCTTTGTGCGCGGGCAGCTAAAGGCGCGGGGCGTGGAACTGCCGCCCTCCGCGCGTGTGGTGATAGACGATTTCCTCCTGGTGGTGGACGAGAAGCTGCTCGGCGGCGTGCGCCTGCTTTTCAACTACCGGGACGGCGCGGGGGTGGGCGTTGTTTCCCACGACGCGCTGACGCAAGCCATCATGAAAGGCGACAAGGAGGCTGTGAGACGGATTATCCAGTCCGGGACCTCGCCGAACCGGCGCGCGGAATACAGGATGTACGAGGACCGCATTTCCCTGCCGCCGCTGGCGGAGGTCATCTGGCACTATGGCGGCGGGTTCTTCGACCCTGAGAAGACCAAGGCGGCCTGCGGGCTCATCGAGCTGCTGGTGGACCTTGGCGCGGATCCCAACATCAACGTGCTGCACGGCAACACTCCCCTGCACATGGCCGCCGGGATTTACCACGAGGGCATTGTTGAATTCTCCCTCTTCGGCGCGCTCATGGATTGCGGCGCAGACTGGAACATCAAGAACGACAAGGGCGAAACGCCCCGCGACTGCGTGCGGGATAACCTTTTGGACTGAATGTGTCCGAAAAAAACATGATGGGCGTATTCCATGCTTTGGGCTTGACAGCTCGCGCGCGTGGGGGCAGAATTTGCCCGTGATCACAAGATTTGCCCCGATAAGCGTTGTGGCGGCGCTGGCCGCGTTTGCACAAGAGCCCATTCCCGTGGCGGAGCCCCAGCAGCCCGCCCAACCCCAGGCGGCCCCCGCCAAGAACACCGTGGAGGATGCCTACCGCGGCATCGTCAAGCTGGAGGTGGCCGTCACCAAGCCCAACTACCGCACGCCCTGGCAGACTGGCGGTTTCGGCCGCGGCAACGGCACCGGGTTCATGGTGGCGCCCGGCGTGTTCATGACCAACGCCCACGTGGTGGCGGACACGGACCGCATCTACGTTTCCCCCTACGCCGATTCCCGCAAGCTGCCGGCGCGCGTGAAGTACGTGGCGCACGATGCGGACCTGGCGCTGGTGGAGGTGGAGGACAAGGACGCCTTCAAGGACGTGCCCTGTCTGGAGTTCAGCGAGGAAATCCCCCAGCTGGAGGACCGCGTGCGCGCCATCGGATACCCCATCGGCGGCAACCGCCTCTCCGTCACCAGCGGCATCGTCTCCCGCATCGACACCATCCCCTATTCCCACCCGCGCAACTCCGCGCACCTGGCGCTCCAGATTGACGCCGCCATCAACCCCGGCAACTCCGGCGGCCCCGTGCTCAAGGGCGACAAGGTGGTGGGCGTGGCCTTCCAGGGCCTGCAGGAGGCCAACTCCACGGGGTACGTCATCCCCATGTCGGTCATCCGCCATTTCCTCAAGGACGTGGAGGACGGCCACTACGACGGCTACGTGAACGTGGCGGCGGAGTTCATGCCGGCGGAAAACCCGGCGCTGCGCCAGTACCTCAACCTGCCGCAGGACGCCAGCGGCTGCCTGGTGGCGGAAGTGGCCGTGGGCGGCAGCTCCGACGGCGCGCTCAAGCCCGGTGACGTCATCCTGGCCGTCAACGGCATCAAGGTGGACAGCTCCGCCATGATCATGCTGGACGGCGTGCGCGTGCCGCTGGAGGAGCTCGCGGAACGCTCCTTCTCCGGCGACAAGGTGAAGTACACCATCATGCGCGACGGCAAGCAGATGGAGACGGAGGGCACGCTGGCGCCGCTCAAGGCCAGCCAGGTGCTCGCCCGCGCGTACGACCAGCTGCCGCGCTACGTGGAGTTCGGCGGCCTGGTGTTCCAGCCCATGCAGGCGGATGTCATCAGCGCGCGCAACATCTCCCCCAAGAACTACCTCGTGGAGATGGACGCCTATGTGCGCGGCGGCGAGTTCAAGACCAAGGAGGACGTGGTGTTCCTCACCAACGTGCTGCCGGACGAGGTGAACGCGCGCATGGACGACTTCGGGCGCCGCGTGGTGAAGAAGGTGAACGGCGTGGAGGTGAAGGGGCTCAGCCACCTGTACGAGCTGCTGTACCCGCAGGACACCGCCAACCGCCCGGCCTACACCGTGATTGAGCTTGCGGGCGCGGAACGCCCGCTCGTGTTCGACAATGCGGCCATCGACGCCGCCAACAAGCGCATCGGCGCCAAGTACAACGTGCCGGAACCCGCCCGCCTCAAGTAAACCCCCAACCCATTTTCACGTTATGATTCGCACATTGACCCTTCTCGCGCTCGCCGGCGGCCTCGCCTTCAGCTGCAAGCCCACCGTACGCACCGCAGAGCAGCAGAACCAGCCCCAGCAGCAGGAGCAGCAGGCCGCAGAACCCGCGGCGCAGCAGCCCGCCCAGACGCAGGCTGAAGCCCCCGCCGCGGCCGACCCCTCCAATTCCCTCGTGGACGTCAACTCCACCAACCAGGACTACAACATCCTGCAGCCCTGGGAGAAGGAAAGCCCCGGCAGCAACTCCACCCGCGGCATCTACCTCGGCAACAACCTCGTGCTCTGCAACGGCAAGGCCGCGGACGCCGCCACCTACGTGGAGCTGGCCCTGCCGGACGGCTCCCGCACCGTCACCGCCAAGGTGGTGCGCTTCGACCCCGACCTGCACTTGGCGCTGCTCACGCTGGAGCATGAGGAGGATGCCGACTTCTTCGCGGACCGCACGCCGCTGGAGGTGGGCGAGCCCCTGCGCATCGGCGACAAGGCCGAGTTCGCGGGCCTCATCCAGGGCATCAAGCCCGTGCACGCCGGGCTCACCGTGGAGAGCGCGGACGCCGCCGGCATGCCGCGCCTCAACCTGCATGCGGAACGCTCCCTGCCGGACGGCGCGGGCATGGGCTGCCCCGTCATTAAGGACGGCAAGCTGGTGGCCATGAGCCTGGGCTACCGCGCGCAGAACCAGATGCTCAGCTGCATCAACGCGGAGCTCATCTCCCGCTTCCTCAACCAGAAGGAGAACGCGGGCGTCCCCATGGTGGGATTCTCCCTCATCGAGCTGAAGGACCCCGTCTTCCGCAAGTACCTCAAGATTGACGACCCCAAGGCCGGCGGCCTCTACGTCAACAAGGTGGAACCCAGCGGCGCCGCAGCAGAGGCCGGCATGAAGGAGGGTGACGTCCTCACCGCCATCGAGGGCATCGCCATCGACAACACCGGCCGCTGCCAGCACCCCGTCTACGGCCCGCTTTCCGCCACCTGCCTGCTCAACAGTTACAAGCCCGTCGGCGAGACCCTCAAGCTCTCCCTGCTGCGCGACGGCCAGCCCGTGGAAATCACCCTGCCGCTCAACCGCGACGCCGCGGAGAAGAGCCTGGTGCGCGAGATGCAGCCCGGCGAGCGCCCCCGGTACATCATGTGGGGCGGCCTCCTCTTCCAGCCGGTGACGGACGACTTCCTGCGCGCCATCCGCGAGCGCGCCCAGGACTCCCTGCCGCTCTCCCTCGCCTGCATCGAGGACAACGAGGATGAGTATCGCAAGGAGGGCCGCAAGGAGCTGGTGGTCCTCTCCCTCGTGGTGCCAACACCCGCCACCCTCGGCTACGACAACGCGCGCTTCACACTCGTCACCAAGGTGAACGGCAAGGACGTGCACAGCTTCGACGAGTTCGCCAAGATGATTGACGAGAAGACGCCCGACGGCCTGGTGCGCATCTCCCTCAACAAGATCCCGTACGACATCTACCTGAGCAACGACGCCGTGCAGCGCAGCAACGAGGTCATCCGCATGCAGGCCATCCCCCGCCTGCGCTACGTGGGCGGGGAGGAACCGCAGAAGTAAACCTCCCCTACACCATGGGCGCTCGCCGCTCCATCCTCCAAGGCGCATGCATGCTGGTTCTCGCCGCGGCATGCGCCTTTGCCGTGGATACCGCGGACTGGATGCGCGGCGTGCGGGACGACGCGCCCCTGCGCCGCATCGCCATCCCCGGCGCGCATGATGCCGGAACCGCCGGCATGCCCTGGTACTCCCGCACCCAGGATGCCGACACCGCCACCCTGCTGGCGGACGGCGTGCGCTACCTGGACCTGCGTGTGGCGCTGAGTGACGGCAAGCTGCGCATCTTCCACGGCCCCTCCGCGGGCGTGGAGCTGGAGGGCATTCTGCAGTCCGTGGCCGCCTTTCTGGATGCCCACCCCGCGGAATGCGTCCTGCTGGATTTCCAGCATTTCCAAGGCGGCGCGGAGCAGCCCACCCTCGCCGCACTTTCCGCCGCACTCGGCCAGCGCATCTTCTCCGCTCCCAATCCCAAGGACAAGGTCGGCTGCATCAATTCCCTCCCCCTTAACGCCGTGCGGGGCAGGGTGGTGGTCTTCTGGGGCAGCGCGCAGGACCCACAGCTCACCGACCCCCGCCTCTTCCTCCGCGGAAACGATGCCGGAACCCGCGCGAACGCCTGTTTACACTCGTTTTACAATGAAAGCGCGCATACGGGTGAATCCAAGCACCTGATTGACACCACCCTGCCGGATTATCTGGCACGTTTCGCATCCCTGGACAGCGGCATTTGCGTGCTCCAGGGCCAGCTCACGGACGGCTGGGGCGTCCGCGGCCCCCGCTCCCGTGAGAACACCCACGCCGCCGCCATGGACGCCTTCGTCTCCTCCCTCGCCAACTCCCCCAACCTCCCCGCCGTGAACGTCATCCTCCGTGATTTCGCCACCGCGGACAAGAACGCCAAAACCATCGAACTCAACCGCGCCAAGGGATTTTTCAAGTAACCCCGCCGCCACAAGTTTTTAAAGTGTATTTTAAAAACTTGAGAAAACCGCAAGTTTTTAAAGTATGTTTTAAAAACTTGTTGACAAAGATGGTACACAAGGGTAGAATGCGGTTGTGAAAGGCACCATAGAGCGACCGCGCTACACAGAGTTGCTGCGGCAATACCGGGACCAGCCACTCATCAAAATCCTGACGGGGGTGAGGCGTTCCGGGAAGTCGACGCTGTTCAAGCTGTTCATGGATGAACTGCGTGAGGTCGGTGTGGGCGAGGAGCAAATCCAGAGCCTCAATCTGGAAGATGTGGACAACGCGGCGCTGCTGGATTACCGAGAGTTGCATCGCTACATCAAGGAGCGTTTGATGGCGGGGAAGCAAAACTACGTGTTCCTGGACGAGATACAGAATGTGCCGGACTTCCAGAAGGCGGTTCGCAGCCTGGCGGACAAGGGGAACGTTGATTTGTACCTGACGGGATCCAACTCCAAGCTGCAATCGGGCGAGTGGGCCACTTCCATAGCCGGGCGCTACGTGGAAATCCATGTGCTGCCGCTCTCTTTCCGCGAGTTCGTTTCCGCCCATCCCACCCTCGGCAACCGCGACGAGGCGTACGATGCCTATACGAGCCTGTCCTCTTTCCCGCAAGTCTCCCGTTTCCCGGAACAGTTTCAGTCGGATATGGCGAAACGGTATCTGCAGGATTTGTACGGCAGCATCGTGCTGAAAGATATCATGGACGCACGCAACATCCGCGAGGTGGCACGCCTGGACCGTCTGGCGCGCTTCATGAGCGATGCCATCGGCAGCGAGCTGTCCGTCAAGAAAATCAGCGACACCATGACTTCCGACGGCGTGAAGGTAAGCGCGCCCACGGTGGAGGCGTACGTTCAAGCGTTCCGCGATAGTTACCTGTTCTACAAGGTGGACCGCTATGATGTGAAGGGAAAGCGTCTGCTGAAAACGCTGAACAAATACTACATTGTGGATCCCGGGCTGCGGAAGATGCTGGCGGGTTCGACCACGCGCGATTCCGGGCACCTGCTGGAAAACGTCGTGTACCTGGAGTTGTTGCGGCGCGGATACCGCGTGAGCGTGGGCAAGGTGGATGTGTGGACCCGCTCGGGGGGTGACCGCTTGACGGTGGAGGTTGACTTCGTGGCGGAGCGCGGCGACACAACCGAGTATTTCCAAGTGAGCGAGAGCATCCTGGACCCGGCCACGCGCGAGCGCGAGTTGCGCCCGCTGCTCTCCATAAGGGACGCCAAGCCCAAATACCTGCTCACCCGCGACTACAGCACCGCGCAATACGACGGTGTGCAGCACATCAACGTGCTGCAATGGCTGCTGGGGGAAACTTGACCCCCGGCGGTCAATCCTCCACCAGGACGGCGAGTCGTTTGGCAACGCTTTGCAGCCGGGCGAGCGCGGCGACGGGGGCCTCATGGACAAAATGTCTATCATCCAAGGGGAATTCCCTTGACACGGAGGCAATCCACAGGCACAATCCCTGCACCCGGAGAGATGGCTGAGTTGGTCTAAGGCACTCGACTCGAAATCGAGCGTGGCAGAGATGTCACCGAGGGTTCGAATCCCTCTCTCTCCGCTGCCGCGATGCCCATCGCACTAAGGGAAAAAAGGCGCGCCGTTCCTACGGGGACTGGCATTCGCGATGGTTGGCGGGTTTTTGCTGGGGTGCTTGTATTGCAGTCTGTATAGGCATGTTTTGGGGGGGATGCTTGCATTTTGTATTGCAGTTTTTCAACTGCGTGTATTGCATTCGCAACACCCCGCGAACCCGCATGGCAGGCGGCTTCCCAGACTTCACGCGGGCCGCTGTTTGCCACTCCGCACGGTTTGTTTGTGAGGTCTTTGATGATTTTTTCGGCGTGGATGGGCATCCGCTTCGCGCCGTTTCGCGCGTGTCCTCCAGCGGCAAATCAGCAGGCAGAACACGCCCTCTCTCTCCAACAACGGGAGATGCCCCAACCGCCGAAGCGAATGGGGCATCTCTCATCCTGCCACACAAGACAGGAACGCACGCGCGCGCGCTTACGCGGGAACAGGGGTGTCCGTGTCCGTGTCGGTGCTGTTGTCGGTGCTGGTGTCCGTGACGTTGTCCGTGTCTTCGCTCACGATGCTCGCCAGCGTCTCCAGCACTTTGCGCTTGGCTTTGTCTGCTGCCGTGTAGTATTGCTGAAGCATTTTATCGGTGCTGTGTCCCACCGTCTCGCGCACCACATTGGAGGCCAGGAAGGACGCGCTGCATGCCCACGAAACAACCGTGTGGCGGATGCTGTGGAAGCACTTGATGGCGATTTGCCTGCGACCGCCCTTCAGGGCTGTCGTGTCCTCCCTGCGGGTGGCGATGCCAAACGCCTTGAGTAGGTTCGTGAAATCCGTGGAGACCGTTCCCCTGCTGTACTGGTACTTCCGCGCGGTTTCAGGGAACACGAACTCCTCTCCCTCCTCCTGCTGCGCCTTTCGGGCGAGCAGGCGTTCACGCAGCGGGGCGATGATGTGGATGTAGCGGGGCTTGCCCGTCTTTTGCTCCTTCACGAAAACAACACCCCTGTCAATGTTCACATTCTTCCAACGGAGCATGCAGGTGTCGCCCAGTCGCAAACCGCCCAGATAAAAGGATGCTGCCGCAAGGTCGCGGTAGGGCTGCGGGAAGTCGTTGAGGATTTTCCGCATTTCTTCCTCGGTGAAAGGTTCTCGGCTCTCGCTGTCGTCTTGGATGTCTTTGCTGTTCATCAGTTGCCGCAGCTGCACATCTCGCATTGGGCTGTGGTAGAGATATTCGTCCACCTTCACCGCCCTGTTGAATGCCGCAGCCAAGAATTCGCGTCTGCGAACCACAGTGCCCGTGCGGTATCTCTGCAAGAGATGGAGCAGATGCTTCCTGATATGCTCGGACTTGATGTCGGCAATGGACAGTTCCGCGTCCTTGCCCAGCCATGTCAGGAACTCTCGGAATGCGTGCTGCCGCTGCTTCTCCGTGTTGGGCTTTGCCAGCGCAGGGTAGGTGGTGAGATATTCCTTGATGGTGGGCAATGGCTTGGACAAGCCGTTTTCCTCGGCAATCGCCCTGAAAATTTTGTTGGCGTTTTGCACGATGGTCTTCTTCCTGTATATCATCTCCATTTCATCAGCTTGTGCCTGTGCGAGCTTTCGCGTCTGCCGCGCTGTCAGCCCGCCAGTCTTAATCTTGATGCCCGTTGTTCTTTGTATGGGCTTGCGGTTGTATCCGCGCCATATCGCAAACCACACATTCCCTCGCTTAATCAATCCAGCCATGTTCTTTGATTCCTTTCTGTTTTCTTATTTTGTTCGTTATCTTTGTTGTTGATAAGATTTCACTCATCATCCTCGTCGTCCTCGTCGTCCTCCAACAAATCCGTGTACGCCATCCAAATAGGGGTGTATGTTTCCCCTTGGGACTCCACCTCCTCGCGCTTCTTCCGCTCCCCGTCAAGGAGGTGCTTCTCGTACCTCTCACAGGCTTCGCCCACGCTTTCTTCCAGAATCTTGGCGATAGTGGCATCAAGATGGGCTTTTATGCTGTCCTCCAGCTCGTCCTCTTTCAGGCGGGTAGAGTAGGCGCGCTGAACCCAGTCGCAACGCGTGTCTTGGAGGGAGCGCACAAGCGTGTCATAGAGGTCTTGGGCTGCCCACTCTGCACCATCCGCGCGGACTTCCTCCAAGTCGGTGTTCTCACAGCAGATTTCATATAGCTCCTCACCCTCATCCTCAGGGCAAATCAACCCCTCCGCTTCGGCCCACGGCAGCGTCCACCCATCAATGGTGTCCAGTTGACCAAGAGGGTCATCATCGTAGTAGGTGAGGAGCAGGGTCTCAATGCGCTCTGCGGCATCAGGAAGAAGCTCGTTAATAATGTCGGTGTAATCGTTGGTAAGTCTGTTCTTAGTCATACACAAAATCTCCTTTCTGTCTCTTATGCCACAAAACTGGTGCCATCGGTTAAAACCATAGCTGCACCAAGGAGCTGAGAAAGCTTCACCGCTGCGATAAACTCATTTCCCTGATTCACTTCTTTGGCGATATGTGAGGTGAGCCGCCGCTCGCGGAGGATTTGTGCCTTGTAGCCCTTGGCAGTCTTGATGTACCCCTTGAAGAGTTTTTTCTGGCTGGGGTTCTTCCTTTTAAGCTTCTCAAAGAAGCTGATTTGGTAGTCAAGGCTGTTTATTGCCTGCCCCACCCCTCCTTCGTGAGGAGGGGTGGCCGTGGCATGTGATGATGACTGCATGTTCTCGTTCATTATAGGCTCTTTCATTTGAGTTTCCGATTGATAAGGCAGTTAATCAATAACCCTTCAGCTCCACATCGTTGTAGATTTCGTAGCCCTCCTCAAGGGTCAGTCCGATAGACTCGCAGAACTCCGTCAGCACCTCCTCTACAACCTTACTGTCTTCAAAGCGAGTGCCCAAGTTGAGGAACACATAGTTGATTATCTCTCGGTCGGTGGAGAACTTCAACATGCTTTCTGCATCCATGTGGGTGAACTTATCAGTTTCAACAATCCAGCGATACTCCTCCTCGCTCCTAATCTCTGACACGCACTTGAGCATCTTTTCATAGACGCGCAGGGTTGCCGCCTTGAGTTTCTCCATTTCAATACCATCCAATGTTTTTACTTCGTTATTCATGCTTGTTTCTCCTTTCTTTTGGTTAGTGGTGGTGTAATCACCAGAGACGCATGACCCGTCCCCATGCTGGGGGGTAGCCTCGTTCACTGATGAACCCTTCTTGCCCTCGGCCTTTGCTGACTCGCCGATATTCTTTATGATTTCTTTAGTCATATTCTTTTATTTTGGTTTTATGTCCGCGAGGCTTTCTTATTTGCCTCCGTCAGCAGACAAACAAAATATAGCACGGTTTGACTTCTTTGTCAAGCGAATTTCAAAACTTTTTTTATTTTCTTTATAACTCTTTATTTGCAAATGCTTTGCAAAAGCAAAAAATTTGCCACTCGGATTCCGAGCGGCAAATTTCTTTGACAAAAGCTCCTCTTCTTGGAGGTGAAGAAGGGTGCTTTTTAGGGCTGGCTTGTCGTTCCTTCTGCCTGTGCTTGTTCGTCTGTGGCGGTGGTTTCTTTGCTCAGTGCTGCCTTGGCACTTTCCACCGCCTGCTTGTATTCAGGCTCAATCTCCTTGAACAGCCGCAGATGCTTGCGCTTGTTGTCATTGAAGAGCTTGAGCAAGTATCCATAGCGGCTGCGCCAAATCTGGGGCATGGTACTGTTTCCAACTACTCTGCGGACCGCTGCGCGGAACCAGTCGGGTATCTCGTCTGTAAGCACGAGAGCCAACTCCTCGCGGTCAACCG
The DNA here is from genome assembly GCA_030531305.1 of Akkermansia sp. Classification (GTDB taxonomy): domain Bacteria; phylum Verrucomicrobiota; class Verrucomicrobiia; order Verrucomicrobiales; family Akkermansiaceae; genus Akkermansia. Next base: position 13,139 of record JAUNNT010000029.1, on the reverse strand, counting down.
TAAATCGTTCGGGGCGTTTCCTGTCCTTCGGAAGGGTCGCCATCCCATCTTCTCGTTTGACAATCGCAGCTTCTCGCTTCAAGTATGCCACGAGTGTTTCTTTGTCAACCATGTTTAGCAGCACGGCAAGTTGGTCGTCGCTGAGAGAGCGCAGTATCGTCATGAGGAGAACGCCGCGCTGACTTGAGGACATGTCCTTTATCTTCAGGTCGGCGATGATTTCCTCTTTGGTCTTCGTCTTGCAGTATGTTTCAATGAGTATTCCTTGGTCAATCATTTGTCTTCTTTGGTTGTTGATGTGGACACAATAACCATCCCGCGCGCTGTAGTCAAGCACAAAAAAAGATTTTTTTCATTTATTGAGCGGAAATGCCTTTTTGTTTAGTGTTGGCATGCACCTTTGCATGCCCCAATGCCGCCACTTGTTTGCCCCTCTGCGGTGCTTGTTTGCTGCATGTGGTGTGGTGTTTCTCAAAACAGCATGCAGGGGGCTTGTAGGGGAGTTGTAGGGCGGCACAGAACGCATGCCACTTCCGCGAGCCTGCACGCCCCTTGAAACGCGCCTGCCGCCTGCGCTGGGCATCCACGCAGGGAGACGCGCGCAAACGCCGTGTGGGGGCTTCTGACGCGTTTTAACGGGTGAGCTGCCTGTAGAGGTCAAACAGGTAAGCCACGCGCTCTCCGTCATCGGCAAAGGTGCGTCCGTAGGCTTGCTCCACGGCAGCATCCAGCTTGGCATGGGCTTTCACCAGCTCTGGCGGCATCTTCATGGGGTTGTAGAGCGAAGCAAGGGAGCTGTTGGGGAAGAGAGCGCGGGCATCAAGCACAGCCTGCGCGCAGGCTTCTATCCTTGCTCGTTGTTCGTCCGTGGGAGCAGGCCAAGGGTAGTTGTTGTAGACGAGTTTGTTTGAGTAGTCGTAGTCGCTCTTCAAACGCCCGCAGACAGCGCGTGTCCACGCCATGTGCATGGTGGAGGTCAGCACCCCGAAGTGGTAGAGTGTCGTGTTGGGAACAAGTCGTATCTTGTTGCTGCACAGAACGCCTTGCGACAGGAAGCCTATGGGGATAAAGTCTCGTTTCTCAGAGGAAACCTCTGGTATGGCAATATACGAACCCTCTGGCATGTTCTCGGTCTGGAAGTTCCGAGGGAATTTTGCCAGTCTCTGCGTTGATGCGCGCTTACTGCTCTGGCGATAGGCTTGCACAGCTTCAACCCGCTTCATGGCTTCTGGGAGCTTGTCAAGTTCATCGGGAGAACACTTCCCAAGCCACAGGCAGTATCGCGGCTTGCCGTTGATGAATTCTTCACCGCCCAGCCACGGATGGAAATAAGGAGCGGCGGCGGGTTCTTTCAGAAGAAATGCGTCCTTCTCATCCTCGGTGAACAGGTAGTTCCCATCGTCTATCGGTTGATTTCCCATGCCCATCTCTGGCACATCGCACAGGGGTTTGGAGCGGTTGTCAATGAAGATGTCATCGGCAGCGACAAGGTAGCCGTTAATGTGCGGGACATGGCTTTCGTCTCCGTTCTCGCTCACCAGCATCTTCCGTTTCTGTTCCTGTCCGCAGCTAAAGCCCACAATGACGCAATGGACAGCGGCCTTGTTCTTGGCTTCGTTGCTCCACTTGAATGTGCGGTAGGCAAAGTCAATGTGGCACCCCAGCTCAGCCAGCGGTCGCCACAACAGAGCCACTTGTTGCCCCTGCGTGATGGAGTTGGTGGACACCAGCGCAGCCTTGGTTTCCGTTCCCTTCATCAAGTCCACGGCTTTCTTGTACCACGCGGAGACGAAATCCAAATCCCCAGCGTTCTTGACTCCATCGAACACCGCCAGCAAGTCTGCTTTCTGCTCCTTGCTCATGAAGCGCGCGCCGCTGAACGGCGGGTTGCCGATAATGTAGGACAGCCCTTCGCCCACCAGCTCGCCCCAGTCGGTAGTGAGGGCGTTGGCGTTCCTGATAGTCGCTGACTGGCGCAGGGGAAGCCTGCGGAACACCTGTCCGAAGTGGTGTCCGACTTTGAGATTTGCTTGGTGGTCGGTCAACCACATGCCCACTTGCGCGATTTGTGCAGGGAACTCCTCAATCTCCACGCCGTAGAACTGGTCTACACTCACCTTGCACAAGTCGGAAATGTCCAGCACGCGCTGCCCGTCCGTGTGGAGAGCTTTCAAGACTTCCAGCTCCAGCAGGCGCAGCTCGCGGTAAGCGACAATCAGGAAGTTTCCACAACCGCACGCTGGATCCAGAAACTTCAAGCGTGCCAACTTCTCGTGGAACTCGCGTAGCTTGGTCGCACGCTGTTTGGTTGTTTCCGCGCAAGCCTTGTTGAACTCTGCCCACAGCCCGTTGAGGAACAGCGGCGAGATGACTTTGAGAATGTTCGTCTCGCTGGTGTAGTGCGCGCCCAAGGCACGGCGCGCATCCTTGTCCATCACGCTTTGGAACATGCTTCCGAAGATGGAGGGAGAGATGGCACCCCAGTTCAACTTCTTGCTCACGGTGAGCAGGGAGTCGCGCATGTCCTTGGTGAACATGGGCATCATCAACCGCTCGCGGAACAACCCGCCGTTGACATAGGGGAAGCGGGCGAGAACGGGGTTAATGCCAGTCATGCGCTCGTTCTCTGGGGTGTCCAAAATCTGGAACAGTTGCTCCAGCGCGGGCGCGAGGTCGGAGCCGTCCTCTCGCGTGCAGTTGTTCAAAAAGTAGAGGAACGAGTTGTCGTCAAATATGCCCGTGTCCTCCGCGAACAGTAGGAACAGCAAGCGCACAAGGTAGACCTCCAGCTTATGCCCCGTGTAGCCCATAGCCTTGAGGTGGTCGTGCAGCTCGCCCATCGCTTCTGCCGCCTTGATATTGACATCCTCCTGCTCCTCGTATGTGGCATCCTCGTAGCCCGCGAGAAATAGGAACAGGGGTAAGTGCTTCTCCAGCTCTGGCAGCGTGAACGAGGTCTTTTGCGCGTGGTTGGTGAGGTCGTAGACATCCCAGTTCCAGAAGTCGCAAACGAGAATGAGACGGGGCGCATCCTCCGAGCGCGGTAGCTGCGCGGTGTAGCCGAGTGCCTGCTGGTAGGCTTTCTCCAAGTCCTTTCCACGCGACTTCATCTCTACCAAAATCTTCCCCGGCCAGAACAGGTCAATGGAACCCTTGCTGCCATCCGTATATTCCACCTTCTGCTCAAAGACCGCCACCATCTTTCTGTCCACACCAAGCGCACCGAGGAAGTCCGCTTGAAAAGTCTGCGCTTCTGCTTCCTCGCGGGTGTCGTCCTTGTGGCGTTGAATGAAGGTGGCGATGTTGGCGCGGATTTGGTTCTGGGAGAGGGTGGGCATAGGTGAGTGGTGGACCGCCCGTCAGTCTACCACACCACTCACGGCGGGGGAAGAAAAAACATCCGTGCGCCTGCGAACTTGCTTGACAAGGACAACGCGCAGGGTAGACAATGGCAAAATCATGAAGATAGACGACAATTACGAGTATGTTGAAACCGAGCTTTTCAAGTTTGAGTATCGTTTCATCACCGCGTTTGACGGACCTCGCATTTTCCAACACAATGACGGGTATGAGGCGAAGGATGGCAGTGATGATGACGCACCTGATACGATGTGTGTGAGTACATTTAGAATACTGCACATTGACGGAGTTGCAAGCAACTTGGATAAGGTGTGCGACGGTGATTTTATTGACGATTGGTATTGGTATGCCAGTAAGAGTGTCAAGTCTTATTATGGACGCGACTACATAGAAAGAGGGGTTTTTTACAAAAACGCGGAAGAGCTTTTGACCTACTACCGAGCAGCCGCCAAGGACGCGGGGTACAGCGATTTGATTGACTTCATGATGTCTGGCAAGTATTTTGCAGAGTATGGCAAGAAGATTACGAAGAAGATGATTTGTGATTATTTGGATGCGGTGGCAGACTACCCAGCAGCCATGAAGCGAAAGGAGAAAGAGCTAAAGGCGTTGTTGCACGAGAAGTCGGGGATGACCGTGCAGGATTATAATGTACAACGGCGTGAGATATTGGACCGCTACGCAAACCCGTTCCCGTTTATAGCCAAGCGGCGTGATGAAATCACCATCGGCTTGCTTATCGGCGCGGTTGAGAATTTCCTTGTGAGAAACGGCTTCAGGGAACGCGGGAAGTAGCTTGCATGGCGGGGTGAGTGCATGCTGCCATGCGGACAAAGAGAAGCCCCTCCGCATCACCATGCAGGGGGTGGGCAGGTCATGCGGACCTCATTTTTTCCTTGCCCACCCTTACCCACATGTTATCCTGTCCTCATGTCTCCATCCGACCCATTCCCACATCTGCCCATCCTGAATGTCCGTCTCCTGAACGCCATCGTCAAGCACATCGTCTTCGTTCAGCAGTTTATCGAGGAGGACGCATGCAAATTCGCCGAGCGCGAGCGCGGACTTGCAGATTCCATCTCTTGCTCCCATCAGCGCATCTCCGACTTCCTCATCGACCAAAAATATCCCATCACCGACCTTGAAGCCGACCGCCTTGCCGACTTCCTCTCGCTCTTCTACCGTTCCTTTGCTGTGGCCATCACCAGACATGACGGCGAGGATGATGGTGTCATGGAGCCGATTCTCGATTCCAGCTTCTTCTGCCCTCTCCACAACGCCATCATGAACCGCCATCTCCAACACTTCCTCAACCTCTCCCAGAACGCTTGGCTCATGTATGACCATGACGAGGCTGACGAGCAGCAAGCCATTTATTTCATCGTGGACAACTTCATCGCCCACCTCAAAGCTCGCGGGGAAAGACTCTACCCCAACTTCCAGCGCGCGCTCACCGAATATGTCCTGCTCTCCTTCCACATCTTCCTCAGCCGAATCTTCTGCGCTCTCTAACATGTCCGCGCACTGGGAGCGGCGAGCTGCGCGTTTTCCCTCCTGATTTGCCCTGCGCTGCCCCCTTACAAGCCCCTGTGGCGCGTTTTCGCGCCCGCTCGCGGGTGTGTTCTCCGCTCGGCTCACCAAGAGCCTGTCAGGGCGGTTGTAGAGCGGCGCGCATGAGGACAAAGAGAAGCCCCACCCGTTTGGAAGCGAGTGGGGTTCTCTCTCTGTTTTTGCTCTCGCGCTGCCCCTTACAAGCCCCTGTGGCGCGCTTTCTCGTCCGTGCTGGGAACCAGTCCACTTGACAAGTCAACGGCGTTGTAGGGGGCGTGTAGAGAACAATGCTGCACGCCCGCGCTTCACCGTGGGAGCGCGGCTCTCCTACTTGCCCTGCTGGGTGAGCTGCCTGAAGAGGTCAAACAGGCAAGCCACGCAAGATGCCACGCGCTCTCCTGCCGTTTCGGGAATGCGTACCGCTCTTCAAACCTGTATGTTAAAATGCCTTCATTTATCACGGCGCCCAAGGTGGTTCTGTACGAGCGCAGCGAGTGCAATGAGGCACAGAGTGATTACCACGCAGGTTGTGATAGGCCCGGCTTCATCCCAATGCCAGGGTTTAAAGAACATCCATAACGAGCTAATGCCGATGGCGATGGCGAGGAGGTACAAACGCAATATTGACCAGAAGATGAAGCAGCGATAAAAGTACGCCTGAAGCTGGGGAAGCGTGCGCTCGGGAACAATCTGCGGCTCTTGCGTTTCAGACTCTGCGCTAAGTATCTCCTGAGAGTTTTGAATGTCATTTGTGTTCATATTATAGTGGCTTCTGGTTTTTGACAGCCGGATACGAGCCTACAGTATTCGCAATACTAATGCAAGCCTAAAGTGCGAAAAACTTTGATTTTTCGGCAAACCGCCCTGCCGAGCAAGCAGGGATGCCCTCCGTGTGTCCATGCCCATGAACCCGCCAAAGCCCGCAGTCATGCGCTTTCCCAGCCCTCCGCGAGTCTACAGTATTGCGAAACCTTATGCACCCCCGCGCACTTCACGAAGCACCACCCGCCTGCTGATTTGCCCTGCGCTGCCCCTTACAAGCCCCTGTGGCGCGTTCCTGCGCCTGCCCGTGGTAGTGTCTCCACTCGGCGTGTCAAGAGCCTGTCAGCGCAGTTGTGGAGCAGCGCAGCGTGCAGGCGGCATGCGGACTAAATATCCACGACATGAAGACGACTGACGAGCTAAAAGACGAGACGCGCGCGGAGCTGGCAACCATGCGGGTTGTAGTGGACGGAGAGGACTACACCATCACGGGGTGCGACAACCCAGAACGGCTGCTGCTGCGGACTGCGCTGGCTTACAGGCGGGACAGCGGCTACTACGCGGAGACTCCCGATAGAAACGCGATAACCTCCACCACTCTGCGCTTGCAGGACGGGGGCGGCAATCCGCACACGCTGCGGGTGGTCTACTGCGTGGAGGACAAGACGCAGCACGCCTTCATGGACTCGGAGAATCTGGACGACGGCACGGACGGAGCGTTGATTGAGCTTGGAACGCCATCAACCACGGACTTTGACCTGTTCCCCTTTGTGTGGGTGGACTACACAGGCGCGGTGGAGCAAGCCATGCGACTGTTCCCAGCAGGCACGGGGTTCTCGGACGGAGTGGAGATAACAGCAGCAAAGAGAGGTATTAACGGCAAGGACAAGTGTCTACAGGGGGATAGGCTCAGAGACGAGATTTACTCCTCCATGCTCACTCACCACTGCTGGCTCACGATAGATAAGCCGTTGACAGTCGGCAACGCGGAGCATCGCGGTGAGGGTGGTCTGGGTCCAGGGCATGTCAGGTGGGTCGCGCCAGATTGGTTTGATGGGCATCGTCATAAATAACTTATAAAGAAAGGATTAAGAAAACATGAAGATAAAAGACATTATCAGGATTATAAACACTTTGAAGGAAGATTGTGAGACGACTGGGGTGAGACAGCAGGATACATCAGCAAAGGGCGAGAAGAAGAGTATAAATAGTTAGCGGTGGCAGAACTACGCGAAAAGACAAGCCACCACTCTACAAAATAAACGATAAATAGATTTGTCTCGTGTGAGGGACTTTGCACATGTAAGTGAGTGAGAGCTGCCGAGAGTTATTTTCGGCGGCTCTCTTTTTTATCTCAAAATTTGCCCCAAAAAAATTTTTGATAAGCCACCCCTTATAATAGTGATATGCGGTATATTGTATTTTTCTGACTTCGGGTATTTCTTGGATTGTGCTGTATGGTGATTTCTTTTGCTGGTTTATTTTCTGATTTTATCTGTGGAAAAGCACTAAATAATAGTGTCTCGATATAGTAGGCAACAGTTGATTTTATCTTCATGGGCTGGTGGGTAGTATCCTGCCAGCCGCTTCTTTTGTTTTGTTGCGGGTGTTCGTTTGATTTTTTAGAACTCCGGTAAACTTATATTATGAAGATAAAACAAGAAGAAAAAGAAATCAGCCTGACCGATATTATTGATATAATGGCGCAGGCTTATGAGGAGACCCAAGAGTCATGCAATAGTGATAACAGCAATGTTCACCCAGATTATCAAGCGGGCGGGACACATCATGAGTCAACACATAGTCATCCCCCATATTGTTCCCAGATTGGAACAAAGATTGAAAAAGATAGTCCCCATAGCAATCCCACAGTAAAGCGCGGGCCACGCAGTCAGTCAACACATAGTCATCCCCCATATTGTTCCCAGATTGGAACAAACAAGACTGACGAGCAAAGCGAGCCGCAAATCAACACATCACCATCTCACATTATCACAAACAATACACTACACCCATACTGTTCCCAGATTGGCGAAAGGCAAGTTGAGATATTGAGAACCATCGCATCAATAAGTCATCAAACAATCAAGCAGGACGAGACGCGAAAGTGGAGGACTGGCATCATCTGCCAGCAGTCGGATTTCCGAAACGACATCACCACCCCAGAGCAGTTGTGGACACGCCTGCGGGGTAGTCGCAAGGCGGCAGTAAACCTTGAACGCCTGCACACGGCTTGCGAGGTGTGGGAAGAGTATGTCGCAGACGGTGTGATTGAGGCGGTGTATATCCCGACAACAGGCGTGCTGGCACGGTTGTTCAGCAAATCGCATGCGAGCAGGCTGATTGAGCGGGCAGAGGAGTTGGACTTGCTGAAGTGTGTTGACCACTACTACTGCCCCAGCGTCCCAGGAACGAAGAACGGCACGGCACGGAAGTTCATCATCAATCCGCGCATGGTGGAGCTTGTCAAGCGGACATATCGGGGCGGTAGCAGCCGTGGGAAGGCAGTAGGAACTGGCAAGGACGGGGGCGGTGGCGGCGAGCAGGAGGAAGTGTCCAGCGAGACAGTCAAGGAGCTGCTGGAGCGTTATAACATCTGCCTGTCCTCCAGCCTGCGCCTGCCCTCAGAGCTGACTGACGAGCAAGTGAGAGCCTGCATCCGCGCACGCTTCCCACAGCTCGCCGTGCTGGACAACATGCGGGAGCGCATCAACACCACCTACTACGCGGACAAACCGACCCTGCAACTGCGTCAGCGCATCAGGATTTCACGGGGAGCCACGGGCATGATTTCAAAAATCGGCACGCGCTGCACGAGCGGACTGTGCCTGCTCCGAGCCAACGACATCCCCTACGGCTACGCGGGGTTGACTCGGCACATGTATCTGGACAACTACTACAACGGGAACCGCTACTACGAGTATGACATCAAGAGCAGCATCTACCGAGTGGCGCGGTTTCTGCGGACAGGTGAGTGGCTGGAGGGAGACGAGGACTTCTACTCGCTCATGAGTCCTTACGAGTTCGCGGACGAACAGGAGCGCAGCGACTACAAGAAGCTCGCCATGCGGCTGTATTTCGGGGGAAGCCCTGCGAAAATCACGAGTGCCTTCTTTCACGAGCTGCGGCGAAACGGCATGGAGCTGGACTACAGCAAGGAAGAAGTGGAGGAAGCAGTAGGACTGGCGCAGGCGCGCATGTTCTCGGTGGTTGGGGCAAGCATAGGCAGCGAGGTGTTTCTGCACGAGGGGGCAATCTACTTGACTCTGCTGGAGAAGCTGCTGGGCATGGGCATGCGGGTGGTGAGCGTTTACGACGAGTTCATCAGCGACAACCCACGATTGAAAGAGATTTGCGAGGAGCTGCTGCCCGTGGTGGCTGCGGAGTATAGGGAGCGGTGGTTTGTATCGTGAAAAATGTAAAACACTGTATTTGGGACTTGACAAACATCTGGGTTCGCGTTATATTTTTTGCAGTCAGGGGCAGCAAACCGCCGTTTGACCGACTACCCAAAAGGCGGCTTCCATGTGAGCCAAGGGGAGCAAAAAGGGAAGGAATGACTGCAAATGCGACTGCAAATCGTCATAACAACCCATAAAATAAATGTTTTGTTTCCCATAACCCGTAGGAACACCCAGAAAATCCAACCCCAACGAACAAGACAATGGCGACAGTATTCAAGCGCGGCAAGAAACCGATATGGTATGCCCAGTGGAGAGACGCAGCGGGACACACCATCCAACGCAAGACGGGTATCCCCGTGGACATGCCCGACAAGACACCCAAGGAGACCCGCAAGATGGCGCAGCAGCTCGCGGATGTGATGGAGCAGGCCGCCAAGGGCGAGCAGACGATGGATGCCATGCTGGACTGCGTGCGGAGCATAGCCGTGGCAAACGGCATGGGCAAGCCGATGCCGAGTATCCGCGAGTATCTGGGGCGCGTGCCTGCCACCAGCGGAGAGAGTGCCGAGAAGAACCGACAGCGGGCGCACAAGGCGTTTCTGGAGTTCTTGGGCAGTCGCGCTGATATGCGCTTGGACATCATCACTCCTGCGTTGTGCCGCGAGTTTCTCCGCTGGGCGTTGGAACTGGTGCAGCCCAGCACCGTGAGCCAGTATCGCGGTTATATCGCTGCCGCGCTGAAGCGTGCCGTGGTGGAAGACCGCCACCTACCGAGCAACCCGATGGACATGGCAAACATAGGCACCGAGATGCGCGCGATGGGGATTGACAAGGCGGGGAGCAAGCGCGAACCCTTCACCGTGGAGGAGATGCAGAGGATGCTCCACGACTTCCCGCGTCCGTGGCGCGACATGGTGGCGGTGAGCTACTACTTGGCGGGGCTGCGCCTGTCCGATGTGTGCATGCTGCGCTGGTCGTCCGTGGACTTTGAGACTGGCGTGGTGAGCCTGCGCGAAATCAAGACGCGGCATGAGCGCGTGATAAGCCTGCTGCCTGTCCTCCGTGAGCGACTGTTGACCATTCGTGCCGAGCAGGGCGGCGAAGGTGCCGAGGAGTATGTGTTCCCGCACATGGCGTGCCGTTATCAGGGGCAGTATTCCAGCCGTATCAGCACGGACTTTACGGGGTTGCTCAAAGCGTATGGCATTGTTGACACCAGGGACGATGGCGAGGTGCTGGAGGGGCGCAGACACCGCGTGAATTCCAAGTCGTTCCACTCCATTCGGCACTCGGTCGTGAGCTTCGCGCGCGTCAATCCGCAGTTGACTGCCGACATGGTGCGTGATGCGGTGGGACACACCAGCGAGGCCGTGGAGCGCGGTTATTTTGCCGCTGGTGATGCCGCCAAGGCAAAGGTGATGGATGCGCTGGTGGATGCCGTGAAGCCCGCCATGCCTGATTGTAAGACGAGCGTGGCGTGATGCGCCGCGAGGGCTTCCTGTGAGGTGGCATGCCCATGCGGGTGATGCTGCCCAAGGCGGCGCGCACCAAGTGGAGAAGAAGAAAGCCCCCACCCAGCCAAGGGTGAGGGGTATGTGGGAAAGCTGCCATGACAAGCGGACTGCTGCATTCCAGACGATTGTCTCCGAGCGCAACCCCGATTTGACATGTATTATCGCCTGTTTCAACACTGGGCATTCCAGAAAGAGCATGAGGCTCTCTTCGTTGTTCTCTTCATATAGTAAGCTTACCACAGTTCTAAAAATTCTTGACAACGGGTGTGCATTGGGGCACAATAATGTCAACCCCGCAGTAGCAGGGGTATCTCGCCATGAAAAACCACTCTGAAAGATGGGCAACACGACCGCGCGCTGGCAGCGTCAAAAGGCTTTTTCATATCAATAATAGGTTGACTGAAAAACGCCATTTAGACGATTTTTCCGAACGGCATATATTGATATGCTGTAGTGCAGATTCGCTTAGCATTTTAATCTAACTTATTGACGGAGAGTGAGTAGAAACCCTCTCTCTCCGGTCATTTGACGGATGGCCCAGAATACACCAGAGCGCACGCTGGGAGTCATCGCCGGGGCGGGGGACTACCCGCGCATGGTGATGGAGAGTGCGCGACGCGCCGGGGTGCGCGTGGTGTGCCTGGCGCTGCGCGGGCTGGCGGAGAAGGGCCTGGATTCGCTGGCGGATGCGTATGCGGAGTTCCGCGTGGGTGCGCTGGAGGAAGGCACGCGCTACGCCAAGGAACACGGGGTGACGGAGCTGATGCTCTGCGGCCAGGTGACGCCCTCCTGCATCTACACCATGTGGCCGGACGCCACCATCCGCCGCCTGCTGGCGGGGCTGGACCGCCGCAACGCGCACACCATGTTCGGCACGCTGTGCAACTATTTCGCGGAGCAGGGCATCACCGTGCTGCCGTCCACCACGTTCATGGAGGACCACCTTCCCACGCCCGGCCGGCTGGCGGGGCCGGAACCCTCGCCGCAACAGCTGGCGGAGGCCGCCGCCGGCATGCCCCTGGCGCGCGAGATCGCACGGCTGGACATCGGCCAGAGCATTGTGGTGCAGGGCGACCGCGTGGTTTGCGTGGAAGCCTTCAAGGGCACCAACGAGTGCATCCAGAGCAGCGTTGGAACGGGCGGCGCCACCACCCTTTGCAAGGTCACCAAGCCCGGGCACGACATGCGGTTCGACGTGCCGTGCATCGGCGCCGCCACTATCCGCAACTGCATGGCCGCCGGCGTGAAGCAGGTGGTGTTCGAGGCCGGCCGCACCATCCTGTTCGACAAGGAGGAGGTGCTGCGCATGTGCAATGAGGGCGGCATCACGCTGCGCGCGGTGGAGCTGCCGCCCGCGGACGCGCAGCCGCTGCACGCCGTGCAGGACGATGCCGCTCACGCGCGCCTGATGGCGCAGGAGGTCGCCCGCCTGGGAATCGGCCGATGCGCCGTGGTGTGCGACGGCGTGGTGATTGCCGTGGAGGACGCGCAGGGGGTAGAGAAATGCATCCGCCGCGCGGGCGAATACATGCGCCGTCTGAAGCTGGCGCGCCTGTTCAACTGGCTGCTGCGCATCGTGACGGGCAAGCCCGCCGCGCCGCCCGCACCCCTGGTGCTGGCCACCGCTGAGGGATGTTCCCTCACCCCCGCCCAGCTCCGCGCCGCCCAAAGGGCCCGCATCCGCGTGATTTGAACGCCACCGCGCATTTTCAAGATGGGTAAAGCGAGCCCCTAAGAATTTCGGCTTGCAATAATCATTACATAGTCATATAATGGAGACATGCCACCGAAGGTGCGAGAATTAGAGGCATGCCTGACCAAAGCTGGCTTTGTATGGAAAGCCGGCAAGGGCAGCCACCGCCACTATCTGCACCCGAACGGGCAAAAGGTGACCATCAGCGGGCAGCGCGGCGACGATGCCAAGCCTTATCAGATACGTGAGGTGGAGCGCGCCGTCAGGTCTGCCGCCGGCAAATAACAAGCAAGGAGACAAGCAAATGAAAAGGAACAGGCAAACGCGGGCATCCATGTATACGCGCATCATCCGTTGGAGCAGGGAGGACGGCTGCTATGTGGGCAGCCTGCCGGAGATTTGCGGCAACTGCTGCCACGGCGACACGGTGGAGGAGGTGTGCCGCCAGTTGGACGACATCGCGGAAGATTGGGTGGGCATGGAGGAACAGGGCGTGCTGAGCCTGGCGGAACCGGACTCCTCCATGGTCATCACGCAATCAAGGTTTGCCGTCACCAAGAACGCGGGTGCGGAAATAGCGCGGCTGCGTCACCGTTTGGGTCTCTCGCAAGCGGATTTTGCGCGCGCGCTGGGAGTCTCCCTGTCCACGGTGAGCTTGTGGGAGCAGGGGCGGCGCACGCCCTCCGGCTCATCAGCCAAATTGCTGTCCGTCATCGACCGCAACCCTGAAGTGGTGCTGGCGTAAGGGGATGCCTCGACCTACCCCGCGCCGTCAGGCGCGCTCTATTCAAAATAGTACCTAGTACCCAGTTGATTTTTTGTGGTAGGTTCTCCGTGGCTGCAATAAAATACAGC
>JAUNNT010000087.1:678-7385 GCA_030531305.1 Akkermansia sp. | reverse complement strand
ATTTGGGATTTGGGATTTCGGATTTGCAAAGTTCGCGCGCTACGGCGCGAAGCGGTGCACTCACTTGCGGCGCGGAGCGGCGGTGAGGTGCTGGAAGCGTGGGGTGACGGACATGGCCTTGGGAGTGGCGGGACAGGCCACCACGCAGGCGCCGCAGCCGATGCAGCGGGCGGGTTTCATGTAGGGAGCTTCCAGCTTTCGGGAATCGATGGCGCCGTGGCGGCAGGCCTGGGAGCAGGCGCCGCAGCCGATGCAGAGGGAGCGGTCCACCACGGCGAGGCGGCGGCGACCCTCCGTGCGCTGTTCCATGTGGATGGCGGAGTGCGGGCAGACGCGTGCGCAGCGGCCGCAGCCCACGCACTTCTCGGGCAGGATGAAGGGAACGAGGACGGTATCGGTCTGGGATGCTCCGGTGGGGCAGGCCTGGGCGCACTTGCCGCAGGGTTCGCCGTTGTTCCAGACGTTGCAGTTGGCTTGTGTGAAGGAGGCGAGGGCGATTTGGGTGCGCTGCTTCTCCTCCAGCGGGAGGGGCTGGAGCGCGCCTTCCGGGCAGATGTTGGAGCAGATGTTGCAGGAGTCCGCGCAGGCGTGCTCCGTGAGGTTCATGTAGGGCTTCATGAGGCCCTGCAGACCGTGCGCCATGTAGGAGGGGCGCAGCACGTGCGTGGGGCAGTTGGCGATGCAGAGGCCGCATCCGGTGCAGCGGCTCAGGAAGAGCTCCACGTTGCGTCCTCCTGGCGGGATGGCGGCGGGTGCGGTGTTGCGTCCGGGCGCGGCGGGGTTGTCGGATTCCTCCTCCGGCGCGGCGTCCCAGGCGTCCTGCGCGCGGGTGGGCAGCGCAAGCGTGGCCGCACCGAATGCGCCGAGGCCGAGAAACGCGCGGCGGGAAACGGCGTGCGACGCCCCCTGCCCCGCATCCTTGGCGGCGGCGGGAACGCGCTTCTCCAGCGGCTTGGCGGGCTTGAGGGAAAGCGAACCGGTTCGGCAGGCGGAGAGGCAATCGTAGCATGCCACGCAGCGGGTGGAATCAATCTTGCCGTTGCGGATATCGATGCAGTTGGACTTGCACGCGCGCATGCAGGAGCCGCAGTGCACGCAGGTGTCCATGCGAAGCTTGGGCGTGCGGATGGCGAAGCGGGAAACCAGCCCCAGGAGCGCGCCCACGGGGCAGATGGTGTTGCAGTACAGGCGGCCGCGGAAGAATGCCATCACCAGCGGCAGCAGCAGGGATGCCGCGGCGAGCATCCACAGCCACGGCGTGTAGCGCGCGAGGTCGTCAGGCTGGCCGGCAATCATCTCCGCCACGGGGTCGAGGAACGCGGTTGCAGCGCGCGCCACGATGGTGTACGGGTCCAGCCAGGTGAGAACGGCCACAGAGCCGCATGCGAGCGCACCGAACGCCAGCACGCCGAAGACGAGGCGCACCACCCAGTGGTTGGGCATGTAGCGGCCCAGCTTGGCGGAGGGACGCAGGTGCACCACGATATCCTGCAGGATGCCCAGAGGACAAATCCAGGAGCAGTACACGCGGCCGAACAGGAGCGTGAGCACGAGCAGCACCGCCAGCACACCGAGCGCGGGCCAGCAGCCGTGCACCACGCGCAGCAGCGCCGGCACAAACTGCACGCACGCCGGAGCGTTCTGCCACGATGCGGTGCCGCCCGCCAACATCCCGCTGAACATGGCGGCGAACGCCAGCAGCACCAGCATGGCGACAATGCGCCGCGCGGTCACCAGCTTGCTGTGGCGTTGCTTTTTCACGCGCTCCATTCTACCGCGGACGGAACCGGAATGGAAGAAGAAAGCACGTGCAGCGCAAAACCGATAGGTGCGGGGGTGATTCAAAAAAGGCTTGCGCATATGGCGCGCGTGTATTATAGTGCCGCGCGACATGTCAGAACGCAAGAATCCATATCCTTTCGATGTCTTCGAGCCCAAGTGGCAGCACGTGTGGGACGAGGAGAAAACCTTCAAGGTACACAACCCCGGGGAGGCGGGCTTCGATGCCTCCAAGCCGAAGTGCTACATCCTGGACATGTTCCCGTACCCGAGCGGCGCGGGTCTGCACGTGGGACACCCGGAGGGGTACACGGCCACGGACATCGTGAGCCGCTACAAGCGCATGCGCGGGTTCAACGTGCTGCACCCGATGGGGTGGGACTCGTTCGGCCTGCCGGCGGAGCAGTACGCCATCAAGACCGGGCAGCACCCGTCCATCACCACCTACGCGAACATCGACAACTTCCGGCGGCAGCTCAAGATGCTGGGGTTCTCGTACGACTGGGACCGCGAGATAGCCACCACGGACCCGCACTATGTGCGCTGGACGCAGTGGATATTCCTGCGCCTGTACCACTCCTACTACAACACGGAGCTGAAGAAGGCTCGCCCGGTGAAGGAGCTTGAAGATAAGGGCTGGAGCCGCGAGCAGATCGACGCCGTGCGCCTGGCCTACGTGGCGGACGGCATGGTGAACTGGAGCCCGGACATGGGCACGGTGCTGGCCAACGAGGAGGCCGAGGAATGGAAGAGCAAGGGCTTCACGGTGGAGCGCCGCAAGCTGCGCCAGTGGATGCTGCGCATCACCGCCTACGCGGAGAGACTGATTGACGACCTCGATGATTTGGACTGGCCGGAGAGCATCAAGCTGCTGCAGCGCAACTGGATCGGCAAGTCGACGGGCGCGGAAGTGAACTTCGATTGCAACGGCAAGACCATCACGGTGTACACCACGCGCCCGGACACCCTGTTCGGCGCCACGTACATGGTGCTTTCCCCGGAGCACGAGCTGGTGCCTGAAATCACCACGCCGGAGCAGGAGCAGGCCGTGAAGGCCTACCAGGCGGAGTGCGCCGCCAAGAGCGACCTGGAGCGCACGGACCTGGCGAAGGAGAAGACCGGCGTGTTCACCGGTGCGTACGCCACCAACCCCGTCAACGGCAAGCAAATCCCCATCTGGATTGCGGACTACGTGCTCACGGGCTACGGCACGGGCGCCATCATGGCCGTGCCCGCGCACGACAGCCGCGACTATGACTTCGCCGTGAAGTTCGAGCTGCCCATCATCCAGGTGGTGCAGCCGGACGATCCCGCCACGCCGTGGAAGGATTTCTGCGGGTACGACGGCACGATGGTGAACTCCGAGCACTTCAACGGCCTGCCCGTGCCGGAGGCCAAGGCCAAGATGATTTCCTGGCTGGAGGAGAAGCACTACGGGCACGGCAAGGTGAACTACAAGCTGCGCGACTGGCTGTTCAGCCGCCAGCGCTACTGGGGCGAGCCCTTCCCCATCGTGTGGGGAGAGGACGGCCACCACTACGCCATCCCGGAGAGCGAGCTTCCCCTGCTGCAGCCGGAGATGGAGGACTTCAAGCCCAGCGGCGACCCCCGCGGCCCGCTGGTGAAGGCCAAGGAGTGGATCCACTACTCCGACAAGGCCACGCGCGAGACCAACACCATGCCGCAGTGGGCGGGTTCCTGCTGGTACTACCTGCGCTACATCGACCCGAAGAACGACAACGCCTTCGTGGGCGCGGATGCGGAGAAGTACTGGATGGCGGGCAACCAAAAGCCCGGCGGCGTGGACCTGTACGTGGGCGGCACGGAGCATGCCGTGCTGCACCTGCTCTACGCGCGATTCTGGCACAAGGTGCTGTACGACTACGGTCTGGTCTCCACCCCTGAACCCTTCAACAAGCTCGTCAACCAGGGGCTCATCCTGGGCGAGGACGGGCAGAAGATGTCCAAGAGCCGCGGCAACGTGGTGAACCCGGACGACATCGTGCGCGACTACGGCGCAGACGCCATCCGCCTGTACGAGATGTTCATGGGCCCGCTGAAGGAAGTGAAGCCGTGGGCCACCAAGGGCGTGGAGGGCATCAGCCGCTTCCTGGCCCGCGTGTGGCGCATCGCCATGGTGGAGAACCAGGAGGGCGAGTGGGTGCTCGGCGGCAAGGTTTCCGATGCGGATGAAACCACCGTCACCCCCGCGCGCAAGGAGCTTCACAAGACCATCAAGAAGGTCACGGAGGACATCGAGGACATGAGCTTCAACACCGCCATCTCCAAGATGATGGAATGCACGAACGCCATGACCCAGGCGGAAAGCGTGAGCGTGGTGGACTACGCCACGCTGCTGCAGCTGCTCAACCCGTTCGCGCCGCACATCACGGAGGAGCTGTACAGCATCCTGCGCGGCGCGTTCCCGCAGCTGGGAGCATGCCAGCTCAGCGCCCTGCCCTGGCCGAGCTTCAACCCGGAATACCTGGTGGAGAACACGCGCGAAATCGTCATCCAGGTGAACGGCAAGCTGCGCGACAAGCTCACCGTGCCGGTGGACATCTCCAAGGAGGACCTGGAGACCCAGGCGCTGGCCTCGCCGCGCGTGAAGGAGTTCACGGAGGGCAAGACCGTGCGCAAGGTCATCGTGGTGCCGGGCCGCCTCGTCAACGTGGTGGCCAACTAACGGCATTCGCCAAAACGCTTCCCCGCCATGAACAGGAAACGGCTCGTGATAGTGCTGCTCCTGTTCGCGGCGGGGATCTTTTTCTCTTTATTCGTCCCGGATTGGTTCGAGGACCCGCGGGAGTTGGCGCAGGGCTCGTGGGAGGACCGCGCCAACCACATCCTGCTGGAGGTGGACGCCACCCGCGTGGAGTGGCGCGTGGCGGGCCACCACGGCAAGCTGCCCTACGAGTGGCTTCAGACCGACAGCGAACCCTACCGCGCGAAGGTCACCCGCGACGGGCAGGACTACGAGGCCGACATCACCTTCAAGGGCGCGGACACCGCGATTGCCAATTTCCTTGTCTTCGAGCAGCTGCCCGCGGAGGCGCGGCGCGCCATCCGCGAGATGAACAAGGCCGCCGGCCGCCCGGAGCGGGAGATACGCTTTGTCTTCCGGCGCAGAAAGGAGGATTAAACCGCGAGGTTGGGCAGGCGGAAGAAGGCGCAGGCGTTGCGGGTGGTTTGGGAGGCAAGCTCCTCTAGGGAGACACCGCGGAGAGCGGCGATTTTCTCCGCCACGTAGCGGGTGCGGCCCGGAATGTTGACCTGGCCGCGGAAGGGTTCAGGAGAAAGGTAGGGTGAATCCGTCTCCAGCATGAAGCGGTCGGCGGGGCAGCAGGTTGCGATATCCTGCACGGCCTGCGTCTTCTTGAAGGTGAGGATGCCTGTGAAGGATACCATGCCGTCCAGTTCCGCGAAGATGCTTTCCGCCTGCTGCCGCGTGCCGATGAAGCAGTGGAACACGGGACGCACGCCGGGGAAGTTGCGGGCGATGGCGAAGGCGTCGTTGAAGCAGGGATAGGCGGTGTCGCCCACCTTGTCGCGGGTGTGGATGGAGATGTTGAGCCCCAGCTCCTGCGCGAGCGCGAAATGCCGCTCCAGGAAATGGTGCTGGCGGGCGTGGTAGTCGGCCTCGCTCCAGCCTTCCGGCGCGGGCCAGTAGTAGTCCAGCCCGGTCTCGCCGATGGCGGCCTGGGGGTGCTGGTGGCAGAGCTCCGCCATGCGGTCGAAGTCGGCATCCTCGGCCTCCGTGCAATCCAGCGGGTGCAGGGCGAGACAGGACGAGACGTGCTGCGGGAATTGCGCGGCGAGCTGTAGGTTGCGCTCCCAGTCGCGCGGGTGCGTGCCCTGCGACACGGCATGCCCGACGCCGAGCTTGGCGCTTTCCGCGCACACGCGCTCCACGTCCCCCTCATACTTGGGGTCCGCCAGGTGGCAATGGGTGTCGACTATCAGCATAGGGGCTCCGGCGCTACGGGGTAGCCACCCAGATGGGGGAATCCGTGTTGAAGGGCGGCATTTCGAGGGAACCCCTCAGGTTGCCTTGGAGCAGCTGCTGCAGGTCGCCTGCCGTGGGGCAGGAGAAGTTGGTGCGGAAGAGGTCGAACTTGTTGTTGTCGTACTGCTTGCCCTCCTTCTTCTGGATGAGCAGGGCGAAGCCAAAGAAGCCGCCGGGGACTTCCGAAATGAGGATCTCGATGGGATAGGTCTTGCCCTCCTGCACGGTGAATTCGGAGCCGGCGGTAAGGCCCTCCAGCTCGTTGTTCCACTTGTTGATGCCGTTCATCGTGATGAACTCGTAGCCCCTGTGGGTGGCGTCCTTGCCGTCCTTGACGGCCTGGTGGTATTCCTTGCCGCCGCCGTTGGCGGAGATGGAACCGAGGGTGGTAGCCTTGTCGGAGCCGTCGAACGCGGAGGGGATGGACCAGCCGGCCTCCAGCACGGTCTGGTTGTTGAAGCGGACCATCAGCACGTCGTCACCCGTGCCCACGAAGCGGAACGTGCCGCTGGAGGGAGCCTTGACCTTGCCGCGGTAGACGGCCACCCAGGCAGAGGGCTTCACCTTGTCCTGGCACTGGTAGCAAATCGGGGCGTAGCCTGCAGACACCGTGCCGGGCAGCATGAAGTTGGAGGCGTACAGCTTGGTGGGGGACTGGTAGTACTTGGAGAGCACGCCGGCGTTCCAGCCCTTGGAGAATTCGTTGAGAATGCGCATGGTCTCGATACGGCCGGGGGCCTCCACATGGTCACCGCTGAGCTGGATGCTGGTGGGCGAGCCCTGGCGGGTCTGCTTGAGGTCGTAGAACGTGCCTTCGAGTGCGGAGCCGCCGCCCTTGCCGTCGCCGAGGCCGTTACCGCCGGAGCCGAGGCCGTTGCCGAGGCCGCCGGTGCCCATGCCCACGCCGAGCTCCAGGCCGGAG
>JAUNNT010000087.1:0-668 GCA_030531305.1 Akkermansia sp. | reverse complement strand
GAAGGCAGCCTTCGAGGGCTGCGCGACCGTCGCCGATATGGCGAAGAAGGCCGAGTCCATCGAGGGCGTCAGCGCCGTCTGCCAGCGTTTCGAGAGCGCCGATCCGAACGGCGAGAACGCCTCCGTCGAAGCCTGCGTCGAGCTGGCCAAGGCCGTTGCCGAGGCCGCCGGTGCCCATGCCCACGCCGAGCTCCAGGCCGGAGCCGTCCGCGGCATCATCCACGGGCACGTCCACCTGAGCCATCTGCACGGGAGCGGCGCCCACGGCCACGATGACGGACGGAGCGACGTCATGCGAGGGTGAGGACGGCTTGGACGAGAGGTCCTGCGTGGTGGGCTGCGGTGTGGGCGGCAGGTCTTCCGCCGGGGGCGTGTAGGTCATGAACTCGGGGTCGGAGGGACCGGCGATGAGGATGACCGTGAAGAACAGGATGAGCCCGCCGAGCACCAGGAACAGGGTGCCCGCCGCGGCGGACGAGATTTTGTTGCGCGCGGCGGCCTTCTTGAGCTCGGCCTCCGCCTCTTCTGTCATTTGGATATGAAGGGCCATAATCTTGCGTGGTATACTACTACTTTTTTCTCACCGTATCAAGCGGAAAAGTGTGCCAAGATTTACTATGTACTAAGTCAATTATAATTCGACAAAAAATTCAAAAAGGTCGCTTATC
>JAUNNT010000109.1 GCA_030531305.1 Akkermansia sp. | reverse complement strand
TTAGGAATGGGGGGCGCGCCTGGAGGGGAGCAGCATCTGGACGATGAGGGCGAGGTAGGCAATGGCGCCGGACGCGATGATGGCGTCGTGGTACCATTGCCCAGGCTCATCGTCCACGTTATCGCAGACACGGAGGGCGGCAAAGGACATGACGAGCACCAGCAGGAGCCACCAGCCGCTGTGGCCGCGGTCGTGCAGGCGGCGCACCGTCACCGCCAGCTTGGGCGGGATGAGCACCAGGCCGGGCAGCACGACCAACGCCATCAACGCAAACCAAGCTGTGTCGAAATGGCCGACTTTCACCACGGTCATTCCCGGGAGAATCGCCACGAACGCCAATGCGTACTGCGCCAGGTAGCTGTACAGGATGAAGCTCCAGAACTCGCGCCGCGTGGCGCGTCCACGGAAATCGAACATCTGCTTGAAGGCGTACACGGCGTTTTGCCACAGGTTGTCCGTGCCGGGGTGCAGGTTCCTGCCGCAATGCGGGCACACCGCCGGTTCCTCCGCGCCCTCCAGCGCTTCATGGCAGTGCGGGCACGGCCCCGGCGCCACCGCGGGGGCATCGTCCGCCAGGGTGAGGGACTCCAACGGCTGCCACCCGCCGCCGCCAGCCTCAGAGGCCAGCGTTTGGCCGTTGATGGTGCCGTCGGCCATCATGCGGCGCATCTGCCCCGCAGTAAACGGTCCTTGCACTTCCTTCCGCTCGTTGAGGTAAAAATAATTCATGGGTAAAGACGAGGGAAGAGGACGGAGGGGCCGTACTTGTTCGGGCCGCATTGGGAGGGCATGAGCATCTGGATGAGGAGGTAGATGCCGAAGCCCGCGGCAGCGAGCGCCGCCACCAGTGCGAATATGCCCAGCATCATACCGCGGTCGTGCGCGCCGAGGGTCAAGAGGATGCCGAGAATCTCCACCAGCAGGCATGCGAGCGGCGCCACCACCCACCAGCCGCTGTGCCCGGTGTCGTGCAGCCGCCGCACAGCCACCGCCAGATTGGCCAGGATCAACGACAGCTGGAACAGCAGCAGGAGAAGCCCCACCACCATCAACACGATGGCCACGGGCAGGGGAACTGCCTCGTTCCCGTCCGGCGTTATTACCTCCCCAATGCTGCCCAGAAGATTCAGCGCGAACGCCACCAGCGAGCTGAACAGGTAGTAGCTCCAGAACTCGCGCCGCGTGGCGCGGCCGCGGAAATCCGTCAGCTGGTTGTAGGCGTACATGGCGTTCTCCCACAAGCTCTCCGTGCCGGGGTGCAGGTGCTTGCCGCAATGCGGGCACACCGCCGGCACCTCCGCGCCTACCAGCGTTGTCTTGCAGTGCGGACACTCCCCCAGCACCGCCGCGAGGACTTCCGGCGCGACACCGCCCGGCAGGTGGAGCGAATCCAGCGGCTGCCACCCGCTGCCGCCCTCCTCGGAGGCCAGCGTTTGGCCGTCGAGTGTGCCGTCGGCCAACATGCGGCGCATCTGCTCCGCGGTGAACGGCCCCTGCACTTCCTTTTGTTCGTTGAGATAATAGTATTGCATGGAATTGACGATTTACAATAGTAGATTTT
>JAUNNT010000028.1 GCA_030531305.1 Akkermansia sp. | reverse complement strand
AAATGGTGCCCCTTGCGGTGCCCCCAATATATCCATGGCACTTCGCGCATGTCAACGTCAATCCGCGCGGTTCTAGGCGTGTGGGGTAGGGCTTCCCCGCGTTTCCTATTCTTTATACGCTACCACAGAGGGGACTCGAACCCGTACAGCCAAAAAAGCCGGGAGATTTTAAGTCTCCTGCGTCTACCATTCCGCCACTGTGGCATGGCGCGCGTACAGGGGAGATTGAAGCACAAAAGGGGCGGTGAACAAACGTAACCATCCTCATGGGCATGCCACACTTTAGGCTTGCTAAAGTATTGGGCGCGCTGTAACATGTCGGTCGGCCCCGAATTCAGACTGGGCAAAACGGAAGCGAAACCTATGACAGAAGACAAGGCAATTCCCCCCCCTCCCAAGAAGCGGTACGAATGGATTGACAACGCTCGCATTATCGCAGCCCTGTTGATTATTTACGTGCATCTCCCCGCCTCTTTCCCCAATGAGGACACCGCACATTCCATCATCGCGGCCAACATCTCCACAGGTTCAACGATTTTCGGACGAGTTCCTTTCTTCCTGATCTTAGCCGGGTACTTTTTGGGACGGAAAATCACATGGCACAAGGCAATTGATCGCGCCATCTGGCTGTTTATCCCGTTCTGCATCTGGAACATTATCACATATGTTCTTTACAATTACAATTCCTTAGGCTCGCTTAGTTTCATCGAATACATCGGGTCGCTCCCGTACATATTGGGGATGACCTCCATTTTTTCACCAGACATCATCGTATACGGCACAGCTCCCACATGGCCGGTCAATGCGCCGACATGGTTTCTGCGCGATATAATAATATTGTCACTTCTTTCCCCAATTCTTGTGAGATTCAAGGGTGTCATATTATCTTCGCTTTTAATAATATCCGCATTTACAGATTTCAATATTGCCTCGACTTCAAAGGTTGCGCTGGCACCGTACACGTGTTTCTTCTATTGCCTTGGCGTATGCCTGTGCAACTTCAGAATAGACGATGTATACTACATATTCAACAAACGCTTCACCATCATATATGTATTGGTACTCGCAACGACCACAACTATAGCGGTAATTATGGGAAGCAGGGGGGAGAAGATGCTGCCTGCAACAATAATCGGACCGCTGCTTGGAGCCATGCTGATTGCCTACAGCGGCGTTCTTGTGGAAAAACATCTGCCGAAACTATCTAAAAAGCTGGTACCATGCGGTCCTGCCTGTTTCCTGGTGTTTGTTTTGCACTCACCTGCATTAAGCTTCCTAGGGCCGATTCTTCCGCATTGCATAAAGGATACCGCATTGGTATGGTTGCTGCCAATACTGGTATGCGCTGCAATCATAGCCCTGTTCCTGCTCATGAAGAAGTACACCCCGTGGCTGATGCCCTACCTGGGGCACATGAAGGTGCCCAAGAACCAACCCGTTCCTGCACCCGCGGGCAAGGCATCGTAAATCGCGGGCGAGTTCATGGTTGGCGTTTCCGCCCATTCCGGTTACGGTGTGGGTGGAGGGGTATGCGCCACGCTTGGTGTCCCAGGATGGTGTTCTGCGGGTGCCCCGGTATATTCCACGGCAATTCCCGCATGTCAACGTCAATCCGCGCGCTTCCTGCCCTTAATAAGCTACCACAGACGGGACTCGAACCCGTACAGCCTAAACAGCCGGGAGATTTTAAGTCTCCTGCGTCTACCATTCCGCCACTGTGGCATGGGCGCGTACAGGGGAGATTGAAGCACAAAAGGGGCGGGGAGGCAAGGCGAAAGGCGCGGGGAAGCGGTTCATTAGGCTTGAAAGTTGCGCGAGGGCGGGTATAATACGCGCGCTATGAGCGAAAATGAACCTGTACAGACAGCGCCGGGCTCCTCTGAAGAGGAGCTGATAGCCGTGCGCCGCGAGAAGGTGGGCAAGATCCGCGAGCTTGGGGTGAACCCCTACGGCGGGCGGTTCGACGTGACCACGAACGCGGCGGAAATCAAGGCTCATTTCGAGGAGGGCAAACAGGTGCGCTTCCTGGGCCGCATCACCGGGCTGCGCGATATGGGCAAGACCCAGTTCTTCACCGTGGCGGACGTTCGCGGGTCCATCCAATGCATGCTCACCAAGAAAGCCGTGAGCGAGGAGGCGTGGGCGCTCTGGAAGCTTCTGGAGCGCGGCGACTGGGTGGGCATCGACGGCGAAACCTTCGTCACCCGCACGGGCGAGCCGTCGGTCCGCGTGGCGGAGTTCAAAGTGCTCTCCAAGGCCCTGCGCCCCATGCCGGACAAGTTCCACGGGCTGGCGGACCAGGACCTGCGCTACCGCCGCCGCCATCTGGACCTCATGAGCAACGCGGACAGCGCGCAGCGTTTCGTGCAGCGCTCGCTCATCGTCCAGGAAATCCGCAATTTCCTGCAGGAGCGCGGGTTCCTGGAGGTGGAGACGCCCATGCTGCAGGACGTGGCGGGCGGCGCGGCGGCCAAGCCGTTCGAGTCGTACTACAACGCGCTGAAGAAGCCCGTGACGCTGCGCATAGCGCCGGAGCTGTACCTGAAGCGCCTAATGGTGGGCGGCTTCCCGAAGGTCTTTGAGCTGAACCGCAACTTCCGCAACGAGGGCGTGGACCGCCGCCACAACCCGGAGTTCACCGTGCTGGAGGTCTACGAGGCCGGCGGCGACTACGAGACCATGGCCGATCTGGTAGAGGACATGGTGACCACCGTGGCGCAGAAGGTTTTCGGCAAGCTGCAGTTCGACCAGTACGACGACGAGGGCAACCTGCGCTGGACCATCGACCTGACGCGTCCGTGGCGGCGCGCGGACTACGTGGACCTGGTGAAGGAAGTGGCCGGTGCGGACTGGTTCGAGCTCACGCCGGAGCAGCGCCGCGCCAAGGCGGAGAACGAGCTGGGCGTGCAGATCGGCGAGGACCTCGACGACGTGGGCGTGACCCAGCAGGTGTACGAGAAGCTGGTGGAGGAAAAGCAGGCGAACCCGCTGTTCGTGTGCCATGTGGCGCGCGACCTGGTTCCGCTGGCCAAGGCCAACCCGGAGAACCCGGAGGTGGTGGACGTGTTCGAGATGGTGATGAACGGCCAGGAGCTCTGCCCCGGCTATTCCGAGCAGAACGACCCCATCGAACAGCTGGAGCGCCTCAAGCACCAGGCCGGAGAGGAAACCCAGAAAATCGACTACGACTTCGTGGAGTCCCTGGAGTCCGGCATGCCCAGCGCCGGCGGCATCGGCATCGGCATCGACCGCCTGTGCATGCTCCTGACCGGGGCCTGCTCCATCCGCGACATCATCCTCTTCCCGCAGCTCAAGAACCGCGGGTAACAACATTCCCCAGCCATGGAAAACGCAGCCATACTTCTGAGCATGCTGGCATGCGGCCTCTGTGCCGCGCAGGAGGCCACACCCGCCCCCTCCCCCGCCCCGCAACCCGCGCCGCAGGCGCAGCCGAGCGAAAGCGGCATGTACCGCGACGCCCGCACGCGCCAGGTGCTCACCCACGTCACCATCGACGGCGTGAAGGCGCTGATGATGCTGGACACCGGGGCGTCCCACACCGTGCTCAGCAAGCGGTTCGTGGACACCAAGCTGCCCAACGCGCAGAAGATAGACACCAGCGGCATGCAGTTCAACAGCCAGGGCTCCCGCCAGCGGCCGGACCTCTATTTCGTGAAGCTGGACACCGGGGCCAAGGCCGGTGAGAAGACCGTCTTCGAGCAGCCCGTGCTCTGCCTGCAGCTGGACGGCGTGCAGGGCAGCATGGCCACGCCCATCGACGGCATCCTCGGCATGGACATCCTCGGCTGGCTGCCCTTCACCTTCGACCTGCGCAACGGCGACAACTGCCACTGGGGCCTGCCGGAAGACGTGGACACCATGGTGCCCATGGAGCCGCTGCAGGTAGACCAGATGCAGCGTCCGCACATGCAGGTGGACACCGGCACGCCGGAGAAGCCGCATCCCGCGGTGCTGCTGTTGGACACGGGCAGCTCCGTGACCTACATGCCCGCGGAGGCGTGGGGCATGGGCGCACTGGACGCGAAGGCCACGGTGGGCGTGTCCGATGTGAACGGCGGGCGCTACATGAACGTGGGGCTGGGCAAGCCTAAGGCGCTCGCGCTCGGCAAGGGCGTGCAGACCCACCCGCTCACGCCGCAGCTCCAGCCGGGGCAGAACGGTGTCATCGGCATGGATGCCCTCAAGGGCCTGCGCTTCGTGCACAACCCGCAGAAGAAAGACCCCGCACGCTTCTTCCTCATCTCCAAGTGAACCGGGGAACGCCATGAAGCTCGCCCTCTCCATCATCCTGCTCGTCGCCAGCAACACCTTCATGACCTTCGCGTGGTACGGGTTCCTGCGGAATCCCGGGGAGACGCCGGACGCGCCGTGGTGGAAGCTGGTGCTGATGAGCTGGGGCGTGGCGTTCCTGGAATACTGCTTCATGGTTCCGGCCAACCACATCGGCCGCGAGTACGGGCTCTCCCTCGCCCAGTTGAAAATCATGCAGGAGGCCATCACCCTGGCCGTCTTCGTGCCGTTCATGATTTATTTCATGGGCGAGCACTGGAAGTGGGACTACCTGTGGGCGTTCCTCTGCGTGATGGGTGCCGTGTTCTTCGTGAACCGCGAGGGCATCATGACCCCGTAGCGGCGGGCGCGAGAGCCCTCCCGCGTGTTTGAATTAGGGTTGGCCCCTCCTGTTTGCTCTTCACATGCGCGCGGGGGCATGGTATGATGCGGGCATGCCGAGAATCGCCCTTATCCAGCAGGAGGCCGTGGCCGACCCCGCCGAGAACAAGCGCCGCACCGTGGAAGCCATCCGCGAGGCCGCGGCGGGCGGCGCGCAAATCGTCTGCACGCAGGAGATGTGCACCACGCAGTATTTCTGCCGCACGCAGGACTGCGCGCTGTTCGACATGGCGGACCCGATACCGGGTCCGTGGACGGAAGAGCTGTGCGCGCTGGCGGGCGAGCTGGGCGTGGTGCTGGTGGTGGCGGGGTTCGAGAAGCGCGCCACGGGGCTGTATCACAACACGGCGTTCGTGGTGGACGCGGACGGGAAGTTCCTGGGGGTGTACCGCAAGATGCACATCCCGCAGGACCCCGGGTTCGAGGAGAAATTCTACTTCACGCCCGGCGATTTGGGCTACAAGTGCTTTGCCACGAAACACGGGCGCATCGGCGTGCTGATCTGCTGGGACCAGTGGTACCCGGAAGCCGCGCGGCTCACCGCCATGGAGGGCGCTGAAATCATCTTCTACCCCACCGCCATCGGCTGGATACCCGGCGAGGAGCCGCTGTACGAGGCCCAGCACTGCGCTTGGGAAACCGTGCAGCGCGGGCACGCCGTGGCCAACGCCTGCTACGTTTGCGCCGTGAACCGCTGCGGCACGGAGGGCGAGACCACCTTCTGGGGGCAGTCGTTCGCCGCGGACTACTGCGGGCAGGTGATAGCCAAGGCGCCCGTGAAGGAGCGCTGCATCCTGTACGCGGATTTGGATTTGGAAGCCCTGGAGGACCACCGCCGCATCTGGCCCTTCTTCCGTGACCGCCGCATCGATTCCTACGGCGGCATCACGCGCCGCTGGGGAAAGGACGGCAACTGATTCCGTGCCCGAATCCCGCTTCCAGTACCCCGACCTGCCCATTTCCCGCAAGCGGCGGGAGATAGCGGAGGCGCTGCGCCGCAACCGCGTGGTGGTGGTGGTGGGCGAGACCGGCAGCGGCAAGACCACCCAGCTGCCCAAGATTGCGCTGGAGGTGGCCGGCGAACGCCGCGGCCGTCTGGGCTGCACCCAGCCCCGCCGCCTGGCCGCCGTGGCCGTGGCACGCCGCATCGCGGATGAACTGAACGGCGAGGTGGGCGGATTCGTGGGCTACCAGGTGCGTTTCGACGACCACACCGGGCCGGAGACGCGCATCAAGATGATGACGGACGGCATCCTGCTGGCGGAGACGCAGAACGACCCGGATCTGCGGCAGTACCACACCATCATCCTGGACGAGGCGCACGAGCGCAGCCTGAACATCGATTTCCTGCTCGGCTACATGAAGCTGCTGCTGGCGCGGCGGCGGGACTTGAAGCTCATCATCTCCTCCGCCACCATGGACGCCGCCGCCTTCTCGGAATTCTTCGACGGCGCGCCCGTGGTCAACGTGGAGGGCCGCACCTACCATGTGGACCTCCACTACATGCCCCCGCGCAACACCGAGGAGGAGCTGGCGGACCACGTCTGCCGCGCCGTGGAATGGCTTTCCGAATACGACTCCAAGGGCGACGTGCTGGTGTTCCTGCCGGGCGAGCGCGAAATCCGCGACTGCGCGGACGCGCTGGGCATGATGGACCTGCCGCGCACGGACATCCTGCCGCTGTTCGCGCGGCTGGGGCTGGCGGACCAGCAGCGCATCTTCCACCCCGCCAAGGGGCGCCGCCGCATCGTGCTCGCCACCAACGTGGCGGAAACATCCCTCACCATCCCCGGCATCATCTACGTCATCGACAGCGGCGTGGCACGCATCTCCCGCTACCTGCCGGGGCGGCAAATCCAACGGTTGCAAATAGAGCCCATCTCGCAGGCCAGCGCCCGCCAGCGCGCGGGGCGCTGCGGCCGCGTGACGGAGGGCGTCTGCATCCGCCTCTACTCGCAAACCGACTTCGAGGCGCGCGACGCCTACACGGACCCGGAAATCAAGCGCAGCGCGCTGGCGGGGGTCATCCTGCGCATGGCGGATTTGCACCTGCCGCCGCTGGGCGAGTTCCCGCTGCCGGACCCGCCCAGCCCGCGGCTCATCAGCGAGGGCTACAGAAGTTTGCGCGAAATCGGCGCCATCGACCGCAAGAAGGAGCTCACCGACATCGGCCGCAAACTGGCGCGCCTGCCGCTGGACCCGCGCCTGGGGCGCATGCTGCTGGAGGCGCGCCACCAGCAGGCGCTGCCTGAGATACTGGTGATGGTGGCGGGTCTGAGCATCATGGACCCGCGTGAGAGGCCGCAGGAGGAGGCTGCGCAGGCGGACCAGGCGCACGCGCAATGGAAGGACGCGGACAGCGACTTCCTGGGCATGCTGAAGCTGTGGCGCGCCACGCTTGCGTTCCGCGAGCACCACCGCATGCGCCGCAACCAGCTGCGCAAGTGGTGTTCCAAGAACTACGTGAGCTACCTGCGCATCATGGAGTGGCACAACCTGACCCTGGACCTCACGCTCGCGCTGCAGCAAAACCTGCGCTGGCGCATCCCGGAGCTGCCGCCAGAGGACAAACAGGCCACGCCGGAGATGATCCACCGCTCGCTGCTGGCGGGCGCGCCGCTGCAAATCGGCTTCTGGCGCGCGGACGACAAGGTGTACCGCGGCGCCAACGGGCGAGAGTTCTCCGTGTTCCCCGGCAGCGGGCTCTTCCGCCGCCAGAAGCGCCCGGAGTGGCTCATGGGCGCCGAGCTGGTGGAAACCAGCCGCCTCTTCATGCGCCGCTGCGCCGTGCTGGACCCCAAGTGGGTGGAGCAGGTCGCACCGCAGCTCTGCTCCTACCACGCCTACGACGCCGCCTGGGACAAGGCCGCCGGCGTGGTCTACGCCAGGGAGCGCGTCACCTGCGGCGGCCTCACCATCGTGGACAGCCGCCGCGTGAGCTACGCCCGCTACAACCCCGCCGCCGCCCGCGAAATCATGATACGCGACGGCATCATGGCCATGGAGCTGCGCGACACCCCGCCGTTCCTGGCGCACCTGCAAGACATGCGGGAGGCCGTGCGGGAGGCGGAATCCAAACTGCGGCGGCGCGATTTGGTGTGGTGCGCGGAAGGCGTGTACCGGTTCTTCGACGAGCGCATCCCCGCCGACATCAGCAGCGAGAAGGCCCTGCGCGCCTGGCGCGAGAAGGTGGAGGCACGCAAGCCCAAAACACTCTTCATCCCGTACGAGGACTGCATCTACCCCGGCGAGGACGACACCCCCGCCGACCTCTACCCCGACGAGCTGCACGCCGCCGGGCAGGACTACCCCGTGTACTACAACCACGCGCCCTGCGAGGAGGACGACGGCGTGACCATCGGCGTGCACATCGACCAGCTGGAGGATTTCCCCGACCACCTGCCGGACTGGGGCGTACCCGCGCACCTGGCGCAGCGTGCGGAGATGCTGCTGCGCAGCCTGCCCAAGGACCTCCGCAATTTCCTGATGCCGATGGCGGAATCCGCCGCGGACTTCTTCGAGGAATGGTACGACCGCGAGCCGGACCGCCCGCTAGCGCAGGCGCTGGCGGAGTTCGCCGCCCGCCGCACGGGCAAGTTCTGCAACGCCTCGCAGTTCGACATGCAGAAGCTGCCGCCCGAATTCGTCACCAAGGTGTGGGTGTGCGACGATGCCGGCAACGAGCTGGCGCTCGGCACCGATGTGGCCGCCCTGCGCGAGCGCCTGGCCGACTACCGCCAGCGCCGCTTCCGCAAGAAGGCCAACCGCGGGTTCTCCGCCACCCCCATGACCCGCTGGGATTGCGGCACCCTGCCCGACACCGTGGACGTGGGCAACGGCGAGGGATATCCCGCCCTGCAGGACGACGGCGAGCGCGTGCGCGTGCATGTGTTCCCGTCGCGCGAGGAAGCGGACTTCGCGCATCTGGCGGGCGTGCGGCGGCTCGTGCTCATCCGCTGCGCGGATTTCGTCAACAGCATCCGCAAGCGCATGCCCATCACCTCCATGGAGGCCAAGCTCGCCATGACCACCGTGGGTGCCAAACCCAAGGGCAACGTGGCGGACACCCTGCACGCCGCCGTGAACCTCTGCCTGCCGAGCCCCCTGCCCCGCACGCAGGAGCAGTTCGACGCCGCCTGCACGCGCGTGCGTGAAAACCTGTACGACACCCTCTCCGGGCCGCTCGCCAAGCTCTGGGAACAGCTTGCCGGCGCCGACCAAGAGCTGCGCGAATACACCCTCACCGCGCGCGACCGCTTCGCCCAGCGCATCGCCGCCGATTTGACGCAGCAGTGGGCCTGGCTCACACGTGAAAGCGCGCTCGCCGCCCTCACGCGCGACACCTTCAACGACCACACGCGCTTCCTGCGCGGCTTCCGCGAGCGCCTGCGCCGCATCAAGGAGCAGCCCGCCGCCAAGGAGCTGGAGCGCATCGAAAGCGTGGCCGCCAGCGTGAACCCCGCCTTCGCGCAGGAATACGCGAGCCACCCACGCTCCGCCGCGTGGCTCGCCTACGGCCTGCTTGTCCAGGAATTCCGCCTCACCGTGTTTGCCCCCGCCCTGGCCCTCAAGGGACGCGCCTCCGTGAAGAAGCTCCAGGCCGCCGCAGAAATGTTGGATTGACCTCCAAAGAAAACGCGCAGCCCCTTTCGGAGCTGCGCGTCATGGAACAATCAAACTACAACAAACAATCAGAAACGAAAATCAATAGGCGAACACGCGCTGCGCGGAGGTGTTGGCGGGAGTCTCGAAATCGGCGGTCCAGCCCCTGTTCATGCTGCTGGTGAAGCCGTTGGACTCCTCCGGGCCGCCCTGGGCCATGAACTCGTCGTCTGCGGCGTTCTGCTTGGGAGCGCTGAGCACGCGGACGCAGGTGCAGGAATCCATGTCGGAACGGAGGGAGGGTGCGAGGGAGGCGAGGCTGGTCTCAAAACGGTTATGCCGATGGGTGGAGGCGACGCCGTTCTCCTGGGTCTCCGGGATGGAGAAGAAGCCGAGGGCGAGGGCGCCGACGCCGAGGGCGGAGGTGCCGAATGCCAGCTTGCCCATGCCGAAGTTCTGGAGTGCTTGAAGGACGTGGTCCAGCATACGGCGGCGGGCGGGGGTGCAGACGATTTCCTGGGTGACCCTCTCGTGGAAGTTGTAGAGGAAGCGTTCCTCGAAATCAGCCTCCGGCGTGGCTTCCACGCGCATGGTCGCCAAAATGGCCACCAATGTCTCCTCTCGTACGTCTGACCTGTTACCGTTCATATAATGCCCTTCAAGCTTTGCTTATGAAGTGTAGACACATCCTAACAATTATCCGTTCAATCTGTCCACAACTTTTTTTATTTTAGTTACAACGCACTCATTTTTCAATGTTTTCATGAGCGGAGAAATTCGGGTTCAGGAGGGAGGGTGCCTCCTCCTGCACCCATTGGCGGATGATATCAGCACCGTGCGCGAGCTCGCGCGCGCGACCCTGCAGGGATTCCTCCGCCATGGCCTGCATGGCGTCCATGTCGTACAGGTGGACACCCTGCACCAACGCGCATGCGGGGTCCACGTTGCGCGGCACCGAGAGGTCGATGAGGAAGAGCGGGCGCTTGCGCCGCGGCTGCACGCGCTCCAGCAGCGCGGGGGACACCACGTAGGCGGGCGATGCGGTGGAGACGATGACGATGTCGATGTTTTCCAGATAGGGAATCCAGTCGGCGAAGCGGATGACGGAGCCGCCGACCTGCTCAGCGAGGGCGACGGCGCGGTCGTACGAGCGGTTGGCGACGAAGATGTGCTCCGCGCCGCGGGAGGCGAGGCTCTTGGCGGTGGAGCGTGCGACCTCGCCCGCGCCGACGATGAGGACGCGGCTTCCTGCGAGGTCGCCGAGGATTTCGCGTGCCATCTGGACGGCGGCGGCGCCCACGGAGGTGGGGCCGGAGGTGATGCGGGTGGAGGAGCGCACGCGCTTGCCGACGGTGAAGATGTGCTGGAAGGTGCGGTTGGCGAAAGAGGCGGTGGTTCCGGCCTCCTGCGCGGCGCGGTAGGCGTCCTTCAGCTGGCCGAAGATTTCGGTCTCACCCAGCACCATGGAGTCCATGCCCGCCGCCACGGTGGCGAGGTGCTGCAGGGCGTCGGTGTCCGCGTGGGTGTAGAAGCAGTCCGCGGCGGCGGCATCCGCACCCAACAGGTGGGCCAGCACGGCGCGCGCGGCGTCCTGCGGCTCCGCGCTCCACAGGTAGATTTCCGTACGGTTGCAGGTGGAGAGCAGCACGCACTCCTGCACGGCGGGCAGCGCGGCAATGGCGCGGTTGGCGTCCACCAACTTGCCCTTGAGCACGGCGAAGCGCTCGCGCACGGACACGGGAGCCGTGCGGAAGTTCACGCCCAGGCAGAGCATGTGCGGCGCTGGGGCGGGGACGGTCATGCCTTGGACAGGGAGAGGATGGCCTGCACGAGGCTGGGGATGTCGTGCTCCGCGGCCTCCGCGTGGGGCTTGAGGCCGTACTCCGCGAGGGTGGCGGTGGTGACGGGGCCGATGCTGACGATGCGGCAGCCCTTGGGCAGCGGGAGGTTGAGGGCCATGAAGTGCCGCACGGTGCTGGAGCTGGTGAAGGTGATGATGTCCGCGCCCTCGGCAGCCAGGCGCTCGCGGGCGCCGGTGGGGTCTTCCGTCTCCGGCACGGTGTTGTAGGCGCAGCACTCGTCCACGATGGCCTGTCGCTTCATGAGCTCCTTGTAGATGAGGTCGCGCCCCTGCTCGGAATGCACCCAGAGCATGGTGGAGTTGGCCACGCCGCCGAAGTCGTCGGCCTTGCGGTCGAATTCGGCAATCAGCTCCTCCGCCACGGCCTTCTTGGGCATCACGTCCACCATGAGGCCCACCTTGCGAAGCTCCGCCGCGGTACCGGGGCCGACCGCCGCGATGCGCGCGCCGCCGATTTCGCGGATATCCTCGTACACGGCGAAGAACGCGCGGAAGAAGCGCTGCACGCCGTTCGGGCTGGAGAAGATGAGCCAGTCGTAGTGCGGGGCGTCCACCACGGCCTCCGCGAAGTCCTGCTTGTTGGTGGGGTCGGTGATGCGGATGGTGGGCAGCTCCAGGATGTCCGCTCCGAGGCCGCGGAGCTGCGCGGAGAGCGCGCTGGCCTGCTCCCGCGTGCGGGTGATGACGATGCGCTTGCCCACCAGAGGCAGACGTCCGCGCCAATCCAGCTGCGGGGCGAGGGAGACGACTTCACCTATGACCACGACGGCGGGGGAGGAGATGCCTGCCTTGTCCACCGCAGCGGCCAGGGTGCCGACGGTGGCGGAGACGCAGCGCTGGCGGCCCGTGGCGGCCCATTGGATGGCGGCGGCGGGGGTGTCGGCGGGCTGCCCGGCCTTGACGAGCGAGGCGAGGGTTTCCTTCAAGCGAGCCATGCCCATGAGCATGACCTTGGTGCCCTGCACCGCCGCAATTCCGGGGATATCCAGCGGTTCGTCGGAGTCCGCGCCCTTGTGCCCGGTGAAGACGGTGAACTGGGAGCAGCAGTCTCGGTGGGTGACGGGGATGCCCGCATACGCCGGACCCGCGATGGCGGATGAAACGCCCGGCACCACCTCGAACGGGACTTTGGCCGCATGGAGCGCCTGAGCCTCCTCGCCGCCGCGTCCGAACACATAGGGGTCGCCGCCCTTGAGACGGACGGTGAGGGCGTGCTTGCCCGCGCACTTCACGAGCAGGCGGCAGATGTCCTCCTGCGGCATGGCGTGCTTGCCCGCGCGCTTGCCCACGTAGACGCGCTCGCACTGCGGCTTGGCCCAGGCGAGCATCTCGGGCGAAGAGAGGGCGTCGTACACCAGGCAGTCGGCCTCCGCAATGAGGTTGCGCCCGCGCAGGGTGATGAGCTCGGGGTCGCCGGGGCCTGCACCCACCAGGGCCACGCGGCCGATGATTTTCTTGGCTGGCATGGGAAAGGGAAAAAAGGAAAAGATTAGTTCTGGCCGGAGATGGCGGAGGCGCCGCCGCTCGCGGCAGGCGCGACGGGCTGCACGGGTTCCTGCGCAGGCGCGGGAGCGTTGCCGATGGTGGCGCTGCCCATGTTGCGCATGACGCGCGGCACCAGGTTGCTTGCGGGCACGTTCACCGGGGTGGGGATGGCGGGCGCGGAGGCAACCTCCACGGGTGCGGGCGGGGAATTGGGGGTGACGGGTTCCGCCACGGCGGGTACGGGCGTGGGTGCGGGAGTGGGCGCAGGTGCCGCAACGGGAGCGGGTGCCGCGGCGGCGTGGTTGGCCAGCGCCATCAGTTCGGACACGGTCACCAGCTTGAACCCGCGCGCCTGGAGGCCGCTCACGATGCCCTCCAGCGCGGCGAGCGTGGAGGCGTGGATATCATGCACCAGGATGATGGAGCCGGAATGCGCGTTGCCCACGGCGCGGGAGATCACCACATCCACGCCGGGGTGCTGCCAGTCGCGCGTGTCCACATCCCACAGCACGGAGGTGAGACCGTAGTTCTCGAACATGGAGTTGACGATGGAGGCGTTGGTGGCGCCGTAGGGCGGGCGGATGAGGCGCGGGGCGCGCCCCGTGGCGGCGGTGATGGCGTTGATGCTGCGGGAGACCTCGCTGTTGATGCGCTCGCTGCTGCTGCCTGTCATCTTGATGTGGCTCCAGGTGTGGACGCCGATTTCATTGCCCTCCGAAACAGCGCGGGAGAGGATTCCGGCGTTGCGGTTCACGCTCTCGCCCACCACGAAGAAGGTACCGTGTGCGCCGTGTTTGCGCAGGATGTCCAGCACGCGCGGCGTGTTGGCCGCGCTGGGGCCGTCGTCGAACGTCAACGCCACGTAGTTGCCGGGCACGGCCAGGCGCGAGATGCGGCGGCCGGGAGGCATGGCGCGGGTGACGGGTTCCGTGGCCATCCCCGTGCCGGGTTGCGTGGTTGTGGTGGTGGGCTTGCCGGGAACGGTGGGGGTGTCCTCCGGGTGTAGGCCGGGGATTTTCGCATCATCCCGGTGGGTGCAGGAAACAACCGCCAGCAGGGCGGCGCCAAACGCAAGTGCGCGGTAAGTGTGCAAAGCTTTCATCGTTGCAAAAAGCCTACCAGAAAACCCCGAATTTGGCAAACCCATTCTGGGTCAACATGAGCTTGAAACACAAGGCGCGGCATGGTAGAATGGAGGCATGGAGATAACGCTTGAAAGCCCGCTGGACATGCATTTGCATCTGCGCGACGGCGAGATGCTGAAGCTCACAGCACCGCTGTCGGCGGCGTTTGCAGGGGCAGTGGTGATGCCGAACCTGGTGCCGCCGGTGACCACGCCGCAGATGATGTCGGCATACGCGGAGCGGGTGCATGCGGCGCTGGAGGGCGCGGCGTTCACGCCGTACATGGCCCTGTTCTTCACGGCGCTGGACGAGGCGGCGCTGGCGGCGGCCAAAGCCACGCCGGGGTTCTTCGGCCTCAAGCTCTATCCCGCCGGGATCACCACCAACAGCGAGGGCGGCGTGGCCAACCTCAAGGAGGCCGACCGCACGCTGCACATCATGGAGGAAATGGGCATCCCCCTGCTGGTGCACGGGGAGAGCCACGGTTTCGTGATGGACCGCGAGCAGGAGTTCCTGGCCGTGTACCGCGATTTGGCAACCCGCTTCCCCAAGCTCACCATCAGCATGGAGCACATCACCACCGCCGCCGCGGTGAAACTGCTCGACGAGTTCCCGAACCTCTGTGCCACCGTGACGCTGCAGCATCTGCTCATCACGCTCGATGATGTGGCGGGCGGCGCGCTGCAACCTCACTTGTTCTGCAAGCCCATCGCCAAGCGCCCGGAGGACCGCGAGGCCCTGCTCTCCGCCGTTCTGGGCGGGCACGGGCGCATCATGTTCGGCAGCGATTCCGCGCCGCACCCGCGACACAGGAAAGAGGCATGCGGCTGCGCGGCGGGCGTGTTCACCGCGCCGCTGGCCCTGCCCAAGCTGGCGGAGCTGTTTGCCTCACACGGCGCGCTGGACAAGCTGCAGGGATTCGTCTCCGGCAACGCGCGCCGCATCTACGGACTGAACCCCGTGGAGAAGAAGGTGACGCTGCACGATGTGCCCATGCAGGTGCCCGCCGCCTACAAGGGATACGGCGAGACCGTGGTGCCGATCTACGCCGGGCAGGAGATAGGCTGGAGCGTGAAGTGAGCCATGGAGCCTGCGCCCATACCGAGTGCCGACGAGCTGCGCGCGCTGCTGGCGGAGATTGCCGCCATGCACATGCCCTACGGCATGTACGGCCCCAAGAAGTACCCTCCCAAGGGCTGCCCGCTCATGGATCTGCCCACCGAGTACCTGGACTGGTTCTGGCAGCACGGCTGGCCCAAGGGCAAGCTCGGCAAGTTGATGGAGCAGACCCTGCTCATCAAGAACAGCGGGCTGGACAGTTTGTTCGAGCCTTTCCGCGCGGCCAACGGCGGGCGCCGCAAGTTCCCCCGCAAGTGATCTTTCCCTTTCATCCATGAACAAGTTGACATCCATCTTCCTGGCCGCGCGCCCCAAGACCCTTCCCGCAGGGCTGGTGGCGGTGTGGGCCGGCTGCCTCATCGTCTGGAAGTTCGAGCACTACATGCCGGCGCTGGGCATCTCGCTCAACTGGACGCTCGCCATCTTCACCGCACTGAGCTGCATGTGCCTCCAGATTGCCAGCAACATCTTCAACGACGCCATCGACACCCTCAAGCACGCCGACACCGAGAAGCGGCAGGGCCCGCGCCGCATCACCGCCAGCGGGGATTTCTCGCCGCGCACGGTGCTGCTCATCGGAGCGTGCTTCCTGGCGGCGGCGGCGGCGTTCGCCATCCCGCTCATCTACCAGCAGGGCCCGGCGGTCATCGCCATCGGTCTGCCGTGCATGGCGGCATCATACTGCTACACGGGCGGGCCGTACCCGCTCTCCTACCACGGGCTGGGCGAGCTTTGCGTTCTGGTGTTCTTCGGCCTGGTGGCCGTGGCGGGCACCGTGTTCGTGCAAATCGGCTGGCAACCGGAATGGGCGCCCGTGTACCTCTGCGCCTTCATCATCGGCGTGCAGTGCGGCAGCCTCTCCTGCCTGCTCATCGAGGTCAACAACATCCGCGACCGCGTGGAGGACGCATCCACTGGCAAGCGAACCCTCGCCGTGCGCCTGGGCGACAGCCGCGCCCGCGGGCTCGCGCTCGCCTTCCTCATCCTGCCCTACGCCACCATCCGCTGGACCGGCATGTTCCTGCCGGGCTTCCATTGGAACATCTGCTGGCTCGCCGCCATCATCGTGGGCGGCGTCATCCTGCTCAAGCTCCACACCACCCCCGCCAACAAGAAGATGAACGTCATGCTCGGCCTGGCATCCCTCCACGCCATGCTCTTCCTGCTGGCCCTGAGCATGTAGACATCAATGACCGCGCCTGAGTGGCCACCTGGAAGCCTACTTTATCTTCTTATCTCTCAATAGCGCGCGTACACCCCACCAACCCAAGAGAACTATCGCAACTATCGGGAGCACAACGCACAATGCAATATCCAACAACAATTCTACAAGAAGAGGATCCATAATTTATTCAGGTGTTTTTTGACAGATTGTTATAACAAAAGCGTTGTGTTCACGTATTGCCTTTTCAGCAGCCTCCCGAAGTTTAGAGCTAGAAAGCTCAGCTTCAGCCAGCTTGATTTGATCTCGTTTCATTTCGCTCTCCACCCGGCTCAAAGCCACGGCCCATGACGCCATCTGCTCTTTAGCCTCTGTCATACGAGGCTTGAAAAAATCCCTCCTTTTCTTCCAGTTCGCTAACATCTTCTCCTTGTTTTGCCAGAATGGCACACCATTGATCTCTATCTCTTTCACTTTGTCCACGGCCTCATTGTAATTCCTGATTGCGACCTGCCCATCTTTTATCTTTTGGGCCCACCGTATCTGATCCTGATTACTTTTATGAAGCTGTACGGTCAGTATCTTCTTCTCATTCAGGCAGTCCTGAAGTTTTTGAACAGCGTCCTTGACTCTAGACCGATGCTTCCAAAAACTGTATTTATCCCTCATGCCCATCTCGCTTCGTTCATCCTTCGTCACACGGATCAGCTGAGGCAAGTCAAGGTTCTGCAGTTGGGCCCAACCGGGCATGTAGTCGTCCGGCTCATCCTGCTCAGCGTACGCCTGCGCCTGCAGGGATGCATAAGCAGACAGGGCAACCAGCAACATCTGTGCTATTTGTTTCATTGTATTTTCAATGAGGTTATATTAAGATTATTCCTTTTCCAATTCTGTTACATCAATCGTCTCCGGTTGCATGAGGCAAAACATGGCGAACCCGCCTAGGAGCATTCCTACAAGGCCACCCAGAAACAGGCAGAACACGCTATAGTTAATGACATCGCCCCGATTAATATCATGAAAAAAAGCATCAAGGTCAGGCAATTTGCACCACCAAACCGCCACCACTAGCAAACATACAACAAATACAGACAAAATCAAAACTTTATTCATACACATTAACATAAACTTTCGATCAAGTCAAAACACCATATACCTTATTGTTCATTGTCGTGTCCCTGCAAACCCTCTGGCTGCCAATGGGTTCCCATCATTCTGTTCCGAAAATCGCGGTGTTGTTTCCGTTCTTCTTCTAATTTTTGTTTAAGTGAGCTGTTTTCAGCAAGCAAACGTTGATTTTCATCAAAAATGTCATAGATAACCTTACCCTGATCTTCGCATACGCCATTTAAATACCAACCGTAAAGAAGGGAGCATAAAAAACCGATAAGAAGGAATAACTCAAGAAGCAACCGCGGTGAGATTTTCCCAAGCATATGCCGACAGCCGCTAAGCATGCCCCCTCGCCCGGTTTTTCTCTTCAAAGATTCTATCAATCCATGACCCGCCCCCCCTTTCCCGCGGCAACCTTCGGGATTTTCCCTCACGCCTGCATCCTTCGCTCTTTCAACAGGGAAACAGCGCTCCAACCAGTTATCGCCGTCTATGACTCCCGTTTGCGGCTCGTCACGGTCAGCAACAGGATAGCGGTAGACGAAGGGCGAGAAGCGATTCCACGCGCTCGATACGCAGGTCGCCGCAGCCTCATCCACAGAATCCTCTGGGATGATGATGTGCGTGGGATGCAGGAGCGTTTCCCTGCATACGCGAATCCACGCTGAATATGAGAGTGAAAGCAGTGATACCAGCGTATCCCGCGGCGCAGCCCAAGGATACGAAAACGAAAAAACATTCCAGAACGCCCGGGAAGCCGAGATATCATCCCTAAAGAAGACAGTCAGCATGCGCTCGTCGCCGGAAAGTGGGCAATCCAAGAAAAAATGATTCCCCAAGGACCCGGCGTGACAGCGTGAGACGTCAGCCCTGATAATCCGCGGATATTCGGCAATAAGCCTGGCCCTTATATGCTCAATGCCTGGACCTGGGGGCTCCTTACAGGGGAATTCCTCCTCGCGCGAACCACCCAGATAATAGACATTCTTGATTGTCAATTTTTTATCCATCATCAAATCAACCCCATCTTAAATTGTTCAGAATCCACTTAAAGGCCTCAACTTGGCTCTCCATATCATTTAAACTCCACAAGTCGTTAGGGATAGTTCCCGCATTGACATCAACGATTTTATGTTCTGGAACAGGAACGCAACTCACGCAGAAATACCTTGTATCAAAGTCGTGAGCAGCACTCTTAAACTGGTTGAAGTTCTCCTCAATGTACTCTCGCACTTTTCCAACAGAAACCTTTGAATCCTTGCAAAAAACAGGATCTCCTTCCAAGATATCGCATTTCGTTACTACAACGGCAATCTTGCGCTTAATTTTAACACGCGACAAATGCTCCAACAGATTTCCCAGATTGTCTTGCAAATCGCTTGTGACTTTTTGTCCCTTAAGCTGTATACCATCAAAAATAATCATGACAACACCAGCCTTAACCCCATCCTGCAAGAATTCCTCCCTGGCATTGTTTTTGCCATTGTCTTTCAACTTGGCAAAACACTCGCCTGCCCAGTCATCTATATGAACATCGTAATCACGCCATGTACGACTTGTTGGATTTGTAATTCCCAAGATTTTCGCCAAGCGTGTACTTTTCGAGACCTTAAAATCATAATGGCCTTTCGTTCCCGCGGCACCTCCTGTCTTGTCTAGCCAGCGTTTCTTTTTTAGCTTTGCCTCAACCTTGTCTATCAAAGCACGAGACGGATTGTCCTTACCGAGAATACAAAGGGTATCAGGGAACTTCTTTGCCATATAGGCCAAACCGGCACTAAGATAATTAGTTTTCCCGCTCTCCGGATTACCAATGAGTATGATATTGTTCATTTTTAACTACAATGATGTTGCTTCAACTGGATTTATAATATCTTGTCCATGATACGTTTAAGTCTGTCTATCAGCGTTTTATCTATATACCATGGCAAATCTTCAT
Source organism: Akkermansia sp. (assembly GCA_030531305.1). GTDB lineage: Bacteria > Verrucomicrobiota > Verrucomicrobiia > Verrucomicrobiales > Akkermansiaceae > Akkermansia. Next base: position 11,809 of record JAUNNT010000028.1, on the reverse strand, counting down.
TTTTATATTTCTGGCATATGAATTGGGCCATTGACAGCATCTTATTCGCCAGTGATTCCCTATCCAAAAAAGCCTCCATTCGCATGGTGAGTTCCTCGAGCCCAATGTCGACATACGGTTTTTCCATATCTGTTTTACCCGTGCAAATAACGGGATTTTCCGATATTAAATCCGGCACAATATGGAATTTCTCATAAAAGTCCTGAATGGTTTCATCCTTGGCTCCGCCATCCTGATGGGTCAACACATGAAGGCACAATCTGTTTTTCAAGTGATTGTTATAGAGTTCCAGGTCATCCGCGGCGCCAACCGTTTCTGCATTGACGCAGAATATGGGTATGCAGACCTCATCCAAGGAGGCAAGCGTTTTCCTTGAATCCTCTTTCAGGCGCTCCTGCAGAGCGTCTTCAGGATTGGCGATGGCCCCGGGAGTATCACGCAAGACACACCAAGCAGACATCAGCTTGTTGGAATGGGGAAACGGAGCTTCGACAGTAACCCGGTCAAAAGGATCCACTTGCGCCGCAACCATTGCCAGATAGTCGCTGGTGGCCTTGGCCGTTGAAAAACTCTTGGGCACGCTTTGTTCCCCATTCCTGTACCCGGAAACGACATACGCCTTTGCATCCGGGTTGCGCACCAAATCAATGAGCGAGCCTGTGGTAGGCGTGTCACTGACAGGCAAGACCTCCTCTCCGACAATCGAATTGAAAAGTGTGGACTTACCGGCCTTTTGTTGGCCGTAAACGCCTATATAACGCCGCTTGCCAGGAGTGGTTGCATCGTACATCTGCACCAGATTAACGCAAAGTCCCTTCAATTGGGGCTTCTTCGCCGGTTCTCTCGACAGCGCCTCGGCCAGCGAGTCTCTCAATTCTTTCTGCAAATTGGGATTTATGTCCATCTGTTTGTAGGGTTGCATATTAGCAAGAAGGATTAGGAGCCACTATGAGTTTCAGGGCTTCGTTTTGTTCAATGGCGCGCTGCTTATCCTCCGGGTTGAAATTGGAAAGCTTGTCTTCCAAGCGGCGCAGTTCGAATTCCATGGCGGCTCGGCTGTCAGCAATCGCCGTCTCACACTGAGAAAGGACGTAACGCTTGTTTTTCTCCGCCTGCGCCGAGAAAGCCTTCTTCTCATACTCCACATTTCGCTTAACCTGCCCGGGAACAAACAAGCTAGAGCAATAGCGGACAAGCGGACCGGAGCCTTTCAGCGCGAGCAAACCGATTAATACAGCAGGCAAATTGGCAAGGACAACAGGGATGCCCAGCAGAAGCGTAGCCAAGGGGCCACCAAACAAAGTTGCCACGAGACCGCTTGTGCCCACGGCCAAGACTCCGCTAATTGCGGCTCCCACTGCAGAAAAAGCGCCACCAATGGCATAGGAGGCTGCAGCACCGATAAGCGTGGCAGCAGCCGATGATGAAAGGTTTACTGAGTCCACGCGCTTTGCGAATATATTCACTTCTTCCTGCATATCTTCAGAGAACACCTTCAACAACTGCTCAAACTCGGACTTTTCCTTTTCGGCGAAGTCATTGTATGCCGGCATGATTTGTTCATTGACTACCTTAGAGAGCCCGAAAGCATTAGTCATGGATTTCAACAAGCTGGAAGAACTGATAATTTGCTGAACTTGCTGCTCGGTTTTGTCGGCGACGATATCCAATCTACCGAGCCCACGCTCCACTTCCCTATCCCACTTCTTGGAGAAAGCATCCATTCGAGAATTCATGGAACTCTCAAAATCATCGAACGCCTTTCTAGCCCTCTCCATATCTTGATGGACCTTGTCAACATCGATGTCCTGCATTTCTATGAGAGTCTCGTTCTCTTTGAGTTTTTGGGCGATAAACTCTTCCGCCGACTTAACGGCCACGCGGAGGCGGTTTGCCATAGCGACCCCCTGTTCGGAATGGGCCATGATGAACTTCTCCAAATCCTTTTGCAAGCGGGCCACTCCCCACTCCTGCATCAAGTTGTCGATTTCCGCTTGAGAGGCGCCGCTGCAGCGCGCCGCGAAAATCTTCTGGCAGGCGACATCATATATACGAGAGGGGGGGGTCAGCCCGCAATTGGTGGTAATCGCGTTACGCATGTGGCCCATGATTTGCGGCACGGCAGCGGGCAGTACGGTGTCCACCTTGGTGAGCACGTAGAAAATTTTGCGTTGCTGCTCGGCGGAAAGGACCTTGAGCATCTTCTGCTCGTTGTTGGTCATGGCCTGCCCGGCCATGACGGTCATAATCACTGCATCCGCATTGGGCAGGAAGGAATACACGGCCTCTCCGTGGTGCTTAATCATCGCATCCGCCCCGGGGGTATCCACCAGGGAACAAGAATGAAGCAGGGGGAAATGGCCGTACACCTCAACGCGATCAACCCCCTTGCAGTTGTCGGGGTTACTGTCCTCCTTGACATAGGAAGCCAGCTCTGCCAAATCAATTTCCAATGGTTCGTCCTGGTTGTTCAGGAACACCCTGGCATGGGGTTCATGGTTGTCATCGTCCTGCGGCAGTTCAGAAAGGTCCAAGTAATGGACAATGCCCCCGGTACACACCTTGGTATCGATAGGGGAGAGGTTATCGTTCGTTTGACCGAGCAGAGTATTGACGAGAGTTGATTTCCCACGCTTGATATTGCCGACGATGGCTATATTGAAGTGGAAGTTCTTCAATTCAAGCAACTGGGACTCAAGATTGCGGGCTTCCTGCTCACTCCCGCACTGGCTCGCTATGTCGATGCACTTTTGAACGTACTGGACAATCTTCTGTTTTTTTTCTTCGTATTCTTCGAACATAAATTGTATATGGCAAGGGTTAATTGTTCATCAAGGATTTTAATTCCAGGTTGGAACGCTTTTTCAACATGGAAGAAACCAATTCTGCCATGCGCTTATCAATTTCTTCAACGGCGGCATCCAACTGGAGTTCCACTTCTTTCTTGAAGGCCTCGCGCGCCTGGTGCCCGGGACCGAAAGCTTTGATCAGGTCGCCGATTCCCTTGGATACACCGAGCTTGTCCATCACGAAGGTGGGAAGCGCAACGGCCCCCAACCAGGCAAAAATTCCCATAGGGAAGAATGTCACCACGGCAAGACCTGGCAAAACATAGTCTGCGAGCTTGTTGACCAGATCTTCATTCACCTTGGGGGCCTTGGGGTTCACGGCTCCGGCCGGTGTTTTCAGCCGCCCGAATTGAGTTATCGAAATTTCCGTTTCCAAGGCATCGGAGACCGTATGGGTAGCCCCTTTCAGGAAGCCGCTGAGGGAATTGCGGATGAATTGCATAATTGATGAAGCGTAATTGTCATCCAACGGCAGGGAATCCGCCATTCTGCGCACCTGCGGAAGCAACTGCGTATTGACGAATGAGCGCAAGGCGTTGCGAAAGTTCTCCTCCACCAATTCAGCTTTCTGGCGGATCAGGTTCAGGCGCATATCCGCCTTTTCGCAGACGGCGAGCTCGCATGCCTTCTTTTCCTCTGCGGAGAGCAGCTCCAAATCCCGCTTGGCCTTCTTTGCCGTCTTGATATCATCCTTGAGTTGCTCCAAAGCCTGCTTCCGCCGCATCTCGAAAAGACTTGTCAAGGAGTTTTGGGCACGGTGGATGATTTCCTCCCGGAAACTGTCCAACTCGAACGTATCGTCGGCATCCGCCAGGGAACAGACTGCGAAAATGTGGATCAGATTGAGCCCCATTTGAGCAAACTCGTAAGCAAGGTTCTGCTTGATGTCTTCCAACTCGTCCCGGCTCACCAGGTCCGCCTTGTTGATGACCACAATAATCTGGTCAGAGGGAATGTGGGCGGACACCTTGCTGAAGAATTCGTACTCATCCTTGTTGAGGCTACCGACATCCGCACTCTTCACGAAGACGAACGCAGCGGAACGGGGCATCTGCTCATAGGGAATCATATCGTGCACAGAATCCTGCAAGCCGCACGTGTCAATGAACGTCAGGCCGCCCTTCAAAAGCTCTGCGGGCAGCATCAGGGTCATTTCGCGAGAGCCCTTCATCAGTTCGGACTCGGTATCTTCGATGAGAGACAGGTCCGTCAGCACCTCTTGGGAACCATCCTTGCGGTCAAGCACCGCCATGGCCGAATCGGCGTAGAGCAGATTTGTGAGAATGGGCGTGCACGGGATTGCCTTGACAGGAAGGAACGGCTTCTCCAAAAGAGCATTGATGAGGCTGGATTTGCCCGTGTTGAACGAGCCTGTGAAAACGACGCGCTTCAAGCTGTCAGCCGCATCCATCCTGACCGCGGCGATTTCCGCCGCCAAATCGGAGGCACCGAGAGCGTTGGCCTCCTCTTCCAGCTGGTCCAGCTCCTGCGACAACGAAGGAGCGGAAACGCCGGGGGCTACGGACAAGGACAGGGAGTCCACAACTTCATCCGGGAGAGACTCGCCGGAATTCTCAGTCACTTCATAGACGGATTTCTTCTCGGACTTCTGCAGACCCTTCCCGAAGATAAAGGCAGAGGCCATGGCCAAGATGCCGACATCATCCAGCCAGCCTACAACCGGGAGGAAATCCGGGATGCAATCCAAGGGGGAGATGAAATAGACCAAAGCAGCCCCCAAGATGATAACGTTGCGAGGCGTGAGAAATTTCTTTCCTCCATCCATCCCCGTCTTGTAGAGTTCGAGGGCCTGACCGGCACGCCGTGCTATTGCCTTGTTTTTGCCGAGTCCTTTCAGGAGGTCCTGCGTTTTATTGATAATTTCCGTTTTCTTGCTGGCATCGGAGGCAATCTGCCCCCACTGCGAAGACTCCAACTCGTCCACTGTCTTTGGTAGTTTTTGGGCCATAACAATACACTAACTAGATTCATGATTACTCTACACCCGCCAACATCTCCGTCAAGGAAAAAAAACGCCATGCGAAATCCGCAATCGGCACGCACGGTGAAGGAGCCTCAGCCCATGCCGTTCAAGGCGCTGGCCTTCCCCATCTCCGGGCTGTAGGCGGAAAGCGAGCGGCAAGTTCACCACTTGCCGATGGGGCGGTTGAGGGGGACGGAATCCTCCGCCTTGAGGTCTTGGTGGCCGTCCAGGAAAGCCTGGGGGTTGAAGGAATCCACCACCTTGTCCACGAGCTGCTGGCACTGGCGGGCCAGCTGCGGCTTGATATCCACGATGGCGGTGCCGGTCTGGGGGTACTTGGCGGGCAGCCCCACGGGGGATTTCTTGAGCAGCACCTTGTAGAAGGTGCAGGCGTTCAGGTACACGCCGACGGGGTTGGGATGGGAGCCGTCGCGCTCGTAGAGCGTGGTGCCGGGGTACAGGCGGTTCCACTCGCGCCACACCTCGCCGCAGGGCACCAGGGTCACGCCGTCGCGCAGGGCGGCCTGGCAGTAGACGGCGGTGGTCTTGTCCTGCGCGGTCATATCCGGGCGGTTGGTGCCGTTGAGGCAGCGGGCCCAGGTCATGAAGTACACGGGGGTGGCGTTGGCGGCGGTTACCAGATCCTTCCACTTGGCGGTGTAGGCGAGGGTCCAGTCGGGGCGCAGGGAGGGCACCAGGCTCTGATCCTGCAGCACCACATAGGTGAACTTGCCGGTTGCCACCTTCTTCTTGGCCGGCTCGAACTGGGGCAGCTCATAGAAATCCACCAGGGCGCAGGATCCCTCCGTGAAGGAATCCACACCCACCTTCTGCCTGCCGGCCTTGCACAGGGCGTTGAACACCTTGGGCAGGTCGTTCACGTAGGTGTAGCTGTTGCCGATGAAGAGGACAGAGCTGTTGTCCTTTTGGTAATTCTCCGGCGGGGCCTCCTCGGCATGGAGCATGCCGAGTGAGCAAAGGGCGGCGATGAGGATGGATTTCATGGCTGGCGGGGAGTGCGAGGTTAGTAGCTTCTGGCCCAGAGCACGCGGCGCGTGGTGGGACGCCCGGTGAGGATGCAGGGGGCTTCCGGGCCCACGCCCATCTCGCCCTGCGGGATGCAGCGGATGGAGATGCGCAGGCTCTTGGCCAGCTCCTCCTCCTGCTCCGGCGAGCCGTCCCACGGGCAGAGCAGCCAGTCGGCGTCGCCCTCGCCCGCGAAGTTTTCCTTCAGCTCGTCGAGGCTGTTGCAGGGGCGGATGTGGCTGTCGCGGAACTCGCGCTGGCGCTTGAGCAGGGCGTTCTGGATGTCCTCCAGCAGCTGCACCGCACCGTCCACGAACTCGGTTTCCGGGATGAAGGATTTGGCGTTGGTGTCCTGGTCGCGGCGGCAGATGCAGACGCTGCCCTTCTCCAAGTCTCGCGGGCCGATTTCCACGCGCACGGGCACGCCCTTCTTGATCCACTCCCACTTCTTGGTGCCGCCGTTGAGGTCGCGGTCGTCCACGATGACGCGCAGCGGCAGGCCGTGGAACGACATGGCGGAGAGCTTGTCCGCCAGCGCCTGGCAGTGGTCCAGGATGGCCTGGCGGCTCTCCGGCTTGGGAGTGACCGGGATGATGACGATTTGGCGCGGGGCCACGCGGGGCGGGCACACCAGGCCGTCGTCGTCGGAGTGGGCCATGATGAGCGTGCCGATCATGCGGGTGGATACGCCCCAGGAGGTGGTCCAGGCAAACTGGCGCTCGTTGTTGCGGCCGGCAAAGGAGATGTTCTGGGCCTTGGCAAAGTTCTGGCCGAGGAAGTGGGAGGTGCCGGCCTGGATGGCCTTGCGGTCCTGCACCATGGCCTCCACGGTGAAGGTGCGGACGGCGCCGGGGAAACGCTCGTGCTCGGTCTTCTCACCGGGGATGGACGGCACGGCCAGCACATCGCGCTGGAAATCCTCGTACACCTTGTGCATGGTGGCGGTTTCGATTTCCGCCTCCTCGCGGGTCTCGTGCGCGGTATGGCCCTCCTGCCACAGGAATTCCGCCGTGCGCAGGAAAATGCGCGGCCGCATCTCCCAGCGCATCACGTTGCACCACTGGTTCACCTTGAACGGCAGGTCGCGGTAGGATTCCAGCCAGCGAGAGAACGCCGCGCCGATCACCGTCTCGGAGGTCGGGCGGATCACGTACTTGTCGGTGAGCTCACCCGCGGGAATCATCTTGGTCTTGCCGGTTTCGGGATCCTTCACGGCCTCCAGGCGGTGGTGGGTGACCACGGCGCACTCGGTGGCGAATCCCTCGGCGTGCTCGGCCTCCTTCTCCAGGTAGGCCACGGGGATGAGCATGGGGAAATAGGCGTTGGTGTGCCCGGTGCGCTTGAATTCGGCGTCGAGCTGCTGCTGGATGAGCTCCCAGATGGCGTAGCCCCAGGGCTTGATGACCATGCAGCCGCGGACCTCGGAGTTTTCCGCCATGTCGGCGGCCTTGATAACCTGCTGGTACCACTCGGGGAAATTCTCGGCGCGCGTGGGAGATATTGCGTTCTGTTGTGCCATGCCGCTATGATAGGGAATGAAGGCGAAAAGTCAAGGGATTTACAATTTACGATCGACGATTGACGATTTACGATTCGGAAGCCGCGCCGGCAGAGGGGATTGTCCTATATTCCACGCCGTACTGGTCCAGCAGCTCCTTCACGCGGGGGATGCTTTGCAGCAGACGCGAGCCCGGCTCCAGGGGAGCATCCGCCTTGGCGCCATGGCGCAGCAGGATTTCCAGCTCTTTGAGCAAGACGGCGCGGACCGCCTCTTCATCCTCATCCACATCATAGTACGCACGGAAACCCAGTGAATCCATCAGCAGGCAAAGCGGGCGCTTGGACGGCTTATCGTACCTCCTTGGGGAAGGACCGTCTTCCCCAAGGAGCGCAAAAACGGCATCCGTGGCATCCTTGTCCGCCAAGCCGTTGGGGTCCGTCCCGCAGGCGAGCAGCCACTCCATGGCTTCCGGCACCTGCTGCTCGGGGAAACTCTCCGAGCACAATGCCTGCAGCGGGGTGATGAGCATGGGGCCCTGCAGCTGGCCGGTGCGCTCCAGAGCCTCCAGCATGCGCACCAGATGGCGGCGGCTAGCCATGATCGATATAAACGAGTATGTGTCCTTGTTTTTCCAATTCACCTTGTAGCCGTGCTCCAGCGCCCAGATGAATAAATCCGCCTTCTCCTCCTCGGGTTCACCCGAAATGAAAAGAATCTGCCACGACAGCTCCGGCATGCAGGCGGCCTTGTCCCAAGTGGCGCCGTGCTCCAGCAGGAAGGCCAGGAAATCCTTGCGCTCCTGATGGGTATAGGGCTGTTTGAAGGTATTGTTGTGAGCCACCACGATATCGAAGGCACCCTCCTTAGTATGTTTCATCTGCTGAGCCTCGGGCACCAGATTCGCTATGTCCAAGGTGCAGTTGGGGTCCGCCCCCTTCACCACCAGGAGGCGCGCCGCATCCAAGCTGTCGACCGCCAGGGCCAGCGGCACCAGGTTGGTCTGGGTTTCCAAGCTGCGCGCATCCGCATTGCCGGTGGATGCCACCTCCTTGAGCAAATCGCGCGTTTTGCCGCACAAGCATTTCTGCCCGAAATCGGCAGCCAGGCCCGCTTGCCACCCATCCATGGAAACAGCCGGGCCAAACGCGGCACTCATCGAGTCAAACACCCCCAGGCAATCATCCCGACGGGCGGGAGAGCAAAGGTAGTCGTCGAATTCCGTCAGCACTTGCCGTTCCTGCGGGGTCCAGCTCTCATGGAAGCCCAGGCTGCCCAGTTTCCAGCCATAGAGCCAGTATGCCCCCACGGCCACCGCCGCCAAAAGCAGGGCCAGCAGGCTGCCGCCCACCCAAGCCAGCACGCGCGGCCACCGCCGCCGCGGCTTCTGATTTGAGTTGTCCTGTGTGTCCATATCTACCCCCTATAATACACGCCGGGAGGCAAATGCACAAAAAAAATGAAAAAAAGTTCATTTTTTTCACTTGCCCCCCATGCCTGCACCGTGAACATTCGGTGCTTGTGTCCATAGGCGCGGCATGATAGAATGCAGGGGAATGAACACGGCGGCGCACAGGCTCCGCGCGGGCTGGAAGGGCCTGCGGCGGTTCGTGACCCAGGGCATGGTGGACCCCCTGCCCGCGCGCCACGCGTTGAAGGGCTACACCTGGGGCAAGGCCGGGCGTGATTTGAAGGCGGCCACGGATGTGGCGCTGGTGGGGCTTCCGCAGGGCATGGCGTTTGCGGCCATGGCGGGGCTGGACAGCATCTACGGCATCATGGCGGCCACGGTCGGCACGTTTGTGGCGCCGCTGTTCACGCGGTGCAGCCTGACGGTGAGCGGGCCGAGCAACGCCACGGCGTTCATGCTGGCGAGCTTCTTCCTGGCGGCGTCTCCGTTCATCCAGCAGGAGCCGATGGTGTTTGTGCCGCTGATTGTGTTCCTGGCGGGCGTGCTGTGCGTGATCGGAGCATTCGTGAAGGCCACGGAGATGCTGCAGTTTGTGAGCCGCAGCGTGCTGGTGGGCTACATCACGGGTGCCGCCACGCTCATCATCGCCTCCCAGCTGCGGTATGTGATGGGCATCAACGACGTCTATGCCGGAAGCTCGTTCTTCTCCATGACCATGGCCATCTTCCGCAACCTGGACATGGTGCAGTGGCAGCCGATTGTGCTGGGAGCGCTGTCGTTCCTTCTGTTCATCCCGCTGCGGCGGCATTTCCGGTGCCTGCCGACGTTTGCGGTGATTCTGGTGGTGATGAGCGCGTTGAACTGGGTTCTGAGCCAGCCGTGGACGGGCGGCACGTTCGCGGGGGTGCGCATGCTGAAGGACTTCACGTTCAGCGACCTCACGTTCCGCGCGCCGGAACTCGGCGCGCTGCCGGGGCATTTCGCGGAACTCTTCCCCATCGTCATCGGCATCGCCTTCCTCTCCACCCTGGAGCAAACCGTGATGAGCAAGACCATCTCCGCCAAGACCGGGGAGCCGCTCAACCTCAACCAGGACACCTTCGCCGTGGGCATGGCCAACATAGCGTCCTCGTTCACCACATCGCTCCCCTGCTCCGCATCGCTCACGCGCTCCGCGCTCAACTACAACTCCGGGGCGGCCACGCGGTTCTCCGGCGTGTACTGCGGGCTCATCTGCCTGGGCATCACCTTCGTGCTGGCGGGATTCCCGCTGATTTCGCGCATTCCGCACAGCGTGCTGGCGGCGCTGGTGCTGGCCAACGCGGTGTCGCTGTTCGACCGCAAGCTGCTGCGCATTTGCTACCGCTCCACACCGGGGGACGCGGTGGTGCTGGTGCTGACGTTCCTGGCGGCGCTGATGCTGCCGCTGCACATTGCGATATTCGTGGGCGTGGTGCTGTCGGTCTCGCTGTTCCTGCGGAAGGCGGCCAAGCCTGAGCTGGTGGAGTACACCATCGACGGCGAGGGCACGCTCATGAAGCTGGGCGACAAGGCGGACCGCCTGCCGCAGGTCTCCATCGTGCACGTGGAGGGCGACCTCTTCTTCGGCGCGGCGGATTTGTTCCGCAAGCAGGTGGCGCGCATTGCGGAGGACCCCTCGCTGGCCGTGGTGGTGCTGCGCATGCGCAACGCGCGCAACCTGGACGCCACCTCGGTGTGCGCGCTGGAGGAGCTCATCAAGTTCATCCGCGAGAAAGGGCGCCACATCATCATCTCCGGCGCCAGCCGCGAGGTGTACCGCATCCTGCGCAAGAGCGGCGTGCTCGCGCTGCTGCAGGAGGGCTGCGCCAAGGGGGAAAGCAACATCTACCTGGTGGAGCCCCGGAACCCCAACATGTCCACCCGCCGCGCGCTCATGCGCGCCCAGCAGCTGCTCGGCGGAAGCAAGGCGGACATCTCCATCTACACCACCCGCACCTCCGAACCCGCGTGAACCCGCAGGAACGCCAGCAAATCGCACAGGCCCTGGCAGACTGGTTCCACGCCAACGGGCGGGACTACCCCTGGCGCCGCACCACCGACCCCTGGGCCATCCTTGTGAGCGAGATCATGCTCCAGCAGACCACCATTCCCACCGTGCTGGGGCGGTACGGCGAGTGGATGCGCCGCTTCCCCACGCCGCAGGCGCTGGCCGCCGCCACGGAGGAGGAGGCCCTGCGCTCGTGGGAGGGTCTGGGGTACTACCGTCGCGTGCGCTCGCTGCGCGCGGCCGCGCAGGCCATCGTGGAGCGCCACGGCGGCGCGTTCCCCACGGAGGAGGCAGACATCCGCGCCCTGCCGGGAATCGGCGACTACACGGCGGGCGCGGTGCTGAGCTTTGCGTTCAACAAGCCCGCCCCGCTGGTGGATGCCAACGTGGCGCGCGTGTTCGCCCGCCTCTGCAACAGCCGCACCCCCGTGGACTCCCCCGCAGGACGCAGGGAGCAATGGCAACTGGCCGCGCAGATGCTGCACCGCACGGACCCGCGCGCGTACAACTCCGCGCTCATGGAGCTGGGCCAGCTGGTGTGCACCGCGGGCGCGCCGCAATGCCTGCTCTGCCCCGTCCGCCCCTGGTGCCGCGCCAAGGACAAAAACCCCGCGGAGCTGCCCGTCAAGCTGCCCAAGAGGCAAACCACCGCGCTGGAGCACTGGGACATCCTGCACGTCACCAAGCGCGGCATCCTGCTGGAACTCCAGCCGGAGGGCAAGCGCCACGCCGGCATGTGGCGCCTCCCCCGCCGCAGCAAACATGAGGTGCAGGGGCTGGAGCGCATCGCCGACCAGACGTACAGCGTCACCCGCTACAAGGTCACCCGCCACCTCCACCGCGCCGCGCCGTCCACCCGCGCACGCAAGGGCGAATCCTACATCCCCCTGCAGGATTTGGAACAAGTCCCCATGGCCTCGCCCGACCGCAAAATCATCTCCCGCGCCCTCGGCGGGTGTGTGAATTGCAAGGTTAAATGCGACAGATGACGCAGAGTCTTGAGGTTGTCATG
>JAUNNT010000001.1 GCA_030531305.1 Akkermansia sp. | reverse complement strand
CGCGGGCGTAAACACCCCCGCCCGTCCCCACCCCACCCCCCCCCCCCCCCGCGCGGCTCCGCCGCGCCTAACTTTCCAAATTGTAAATTGTAAATCGTCAATTGTAAATTCCCTTGACTTTCCCCTGCGCTCTGGTAAACTCGCCGCACCACGCACGGATAGCTCAGTGGTAGAGCGGCTGTTTTACACGCAGTTGGTCGGGGGTTCAAATCCCTCTCCGTGTATCCAACCGGAGCCGCAGGATATTTTCCTGCGGCTCTTTTCTGTTTTCATAACCGCCTGATATTTCAGCAAAAGTGTTTCGGGCAGTTTTGGCAAGGTTCGCGGTACTGCACGCCCTGGACACCCTTTCCGGCACACCCTTGCACTGGCGCGCACTTCCGTGCACTCCGCTAGGCGAGCCGAGGTCGGAAAATCGCAGTATACTCATTTTGCATTGGTTGTGAAAACATAAAACAAAAGGCACAGCCCGAACCAGCGGTTTTTCCATGGAAAAAAGTTCGAGATTCTCGTTGCCCGATTACAAGGCACACACAGGCAATGAATTACAAGGATAGTGTGCAATCGGGGTCATCGGTATGAATTGCAAACCCTTGCCAAATCCGTGAAAGATGCCCCCTCGTCTTTCCGCCCGAGTTCAAATCCCTTTCGCTTCCCTTTTCTCCTCCTGCCGGTTTTTGCCATGTCCCCAAAGGAAAGGGCGGGGCTGGTTTCCTAGAATCGCCTGCGCCATACGGCGGTATCCTGACTACACGCGTAGTCAGAATACCGCCTCGAATTTCCTCTCCCTCGGTTCGTTGCCTCCCCGCAGCTTTGTTCTTCAGGTCTGTGTTTCCGCATCATCACGGCACCTTGTGGACTTTCACCACAGATCGCGTATCGCGTCGGTCGTAATCGTGTAGGGGGACGAAAGTCCCCCTACACGATTAATTCTCGTCAAGTTATAAACTGGCGTCATTTTCCCGTATTAGGCAATATATGATACTCCCTCAGAATTCTTATAAAACTGGGCGACTCTTTTACAATGCCAAAATAATCGTCCCACAGCTTAAATTCTCCCCTAATAGACCCTTTGCATGATTTGCTAGACAGGTTTATTTCAACAGACTCATGACGGGAATGGATGCTCAATTTATTTTGTGTTATTGTTATATGTAAAACATCGCCTAAAACGGGAAGTCCCCCTAACAAAATGTCATTAATATATATCTGCACGCATGATTGGGCTACTTTAAAACCTTGATGATTTTCTTGTATATATTCATACACTTTGCAAACAATTTTATCGTTCATATGAGAAACCTCGTCTGCTTTTGACTCACATTTTAATATACACATAAACGAAAGAAAAAAAATAACAAGCTTTAATAAAAAACTATTTAAATGATGATTAGTTGACACGTTATTTTTCATTTTAGAATATTGACGTACGAGTGTCGGAGCTGAGGAGATAACTCCTCAGCTCCATTTCTGTTTTTATCTTAAAAATCAGGAGCGCATAAATAACCACAGTCAAAGTCGTAATGAATGATGTAGTCATCTCCTTCTACCTTTCTTTCTGGCGAATTTTTATCCAACATGTTTTCTTTTTTTATTTGAGCTATAGACATACTACCAGGCTTGTGAGACCATGTACCACCTTGATCTTCTCTAAACCAATGATAATCGGGTATCGATATATTTCTAGATATTTTACTTCGGGATACGCCAGCACTTTCAACGACGAGATACACCCTATGATATCTTTTAGGACAACAATCTCCGTTAGCTTTTTTCATTCCGTCATTAATAGCTCGCTTTGCGATTTCATCACAATATTTTTTCGGATTTACTCGCGTTATAATTTTTACATAATCACCTTCTATAGTGAACGAAACCGTATACTCTATACAATTGGGATGACCTTTGCAATCATATGAAAAAAAGATGTTATCAGTATTTGACATTATGCCTGGCTGAGGTTTGAACGATTTATTTTGTTTTTGATTTTCATTTAACATATCTTCTGTATATCGTACATCGCAGGCATAACTATAGCAATTATTTAACAACTTGTAATCCTCCCATATATTTACGTCATAAACAGGAGCAGTTCCTGAATATCTCGATTTATTCCCCCATAAATCAAACTTACTTATTGGGGCATTTTCAACATAACTATATGGGTGACATAAAATATCACTTATTATATCCCGGGATGACCATCTAGCATGTTTGTAATCGAAATATCGGTAATTATAGTAAATTAATCCTATTTCTTCATCGTGAAATTCAGAACTCCATTGTATTGGCTGTTGCACATTACTGGATGCCGTTATTTTGCCGTAGGCGGTGTAGGTGTAGGCGGTTCCGATGTAGCCAGTAGTCCCGTATACCTCCCACACGTTCTTGGTGAGGTCCCAACCGTAGGTGTACCATGTGCCGTCCTTCTGGATGGCCAGGGGGCGGGTGGCTATGGGCTGGGTGGGATCCCAGGTGATGAGCCAGAGGCAGGGATGGGTGGAGCGCTTGCGGTCGCAGCAGGCTATTTGCAGGTAGCCACGGTAGAGGAAGCGGTGGCTGGTGGTGACGACGCCGTTTTCCGTCACCACCTTGGTGGCGCGGCGGCCCATGTAGTCGTAGGTGCAGGCCACGCACACGCTGTTGTCGTCCTTGGTGAAAAGGACGGGGCGGTTTTTGGCGTTATAGGTGACGTTCCAGATACCCGTGGAAGTCTTGATACGGGTCTGGTTGCCGTCGTCATCGTAGGTGGGCGTGAAGACATCGTGCGACTCGTCCTCGATGGCGGTGTACTGGTTGAGGGCGTTGGACGTGTAGGTGTCGCACGCGGAGCCCTGCTGCTGGACGAGGCGGTTTCCGATGTTATCGTAGTCCCATCCGTTGAGTCCGGTGCCGTCCACCACGTCGCTGATGATCTCGCTCCTGTCGTTGTAGGTGAACACATCGTTGCGGGTGGCACCCTGCCGCGCGAGCGTGCGGGAAGTCGGACGGCCCAGCGTGTCGTACTGGTACGCGCGGCGCGCCACCAGGGTGTTGCCGCGTTTGTAGTCCATCTGGGTGAGGAGGTCGCGGTGCTGCTCGTATGTCTGGGTGAGCGTCATGCCGTTGGGCTTGGTGAGCGTCTGCAGCAGGTGCGAGCCTTGCAAGTAGGTGTAGCCGAACTGCTTTTCCTGCCCGCCATGGATGAAGCCCGCGCCGCTGATGCGGCCATCGGCGCCGTAGGCGGTGGTGACGGTCTGTTGGGTGGCGTCACCCTTGGTGTAGGTGTAGCCCGTGGAGCGGCCGAAGCTGTCGCGCGTTTCTGTGACCAAGTGGGTGACACCCTCCGCCAGCAGGGAATCCGTCTCCTGCTCGCCGTATGCGTTATAGCCGAAGGCGCGGATGCCCGCGCTGTCCGTCACCAGGGTAAGCTGGCCGAGGTGGTTGTAGACAAAGCTCTCCGTGGGGGTGTCGTCGCTGTAGGAAATCTCCAGCAGGAGGCCGCGCGCGTGCTCGTAGGAACAGTTCTTTACCTTCCCGCGTGCGTCCGTCTCAGTGGCCAGTCGGTTGAAGGCATCGTAAGTCTTGACTGTGCCCTTGCCGTCGGCGTAGGTCTTGGAGACCTCAAGCCCGGTGGTGGCGTGATAGGCCCAGGTGGTCACGTCTCCGTCCGTACGGGATGAGGGATCCGTGGAGATGGTTTCCATGCCCGCGCGGAAGGTGGCGAGCGAGGTCATGCGATCGGCATCGTCATAGCCGAAGCAAGCGGGCTGAATCGCGGTTCCCCATTCCGCCACCTTGCGCCCTCGGATGTCGTACTTGTAGCAGGCGGTCTTGCCGCAGGCGTCTGTTACAACAGAGGGCTCATCGAAGTAGGGATTGTAGGCCGTGGAGGTGGTGTTTCCTGCGGCATCCGTGACGCTGACGGTGCGCCCCGCGATGTCCGTGCAGGTGGTGGTGGCATTGCCGCGACCGTCCGTTTGGGTGAGCGCCAAGCCCGTCTCCGTGAACCGTCGGGACTGCGTGGAAGCCACGCCCGCGTGGTCGGAATGCGAAACGGTGAAGCCGTCCACCATCACGCGGTGGGCGGTGATAGAGCTTGTAGGCACAGCACTGTAGGAATCCCTGACCGTACCTGCACCATACTCCGTCCACTCGGTGCTTGTCAAGCCGCGTTCATCGATGGCAACCGATTTTTCCGCCAGCGTGGAAGAAAGGCTGCTGACAAGCTCCTTGCGTGTGGAGGTGAGCGCCGTGCCCGCCGCATTGTAGCGCGTGCGGGTGGTGACGGAATAGATGCCATCCGTTCCCTCCTCCACGCCGTAGGCGAATTCCTCCACAGGGGAGTTGAGCGGCGTGGGTTCCTCATCCAGCGCCAGCACCCGCCGCGTGACATTGCCGAAGGAGTCGTACTCGAACAGGGTGGAGGCGGTGGGCGTGGCTCCCATGCTTGTGTCTTGATACATGCGTGTGAGCAGACCTCGGTTGTTGTACTCGCTGCGCGTGTAGATGAACCCTGTGGTGGAGGGCGCGGTCTCCACCACAGTCTCCCCGAAGCCGTTCTGCAGGGTTTGGGAGAGGATGCTGTTGTCCGCCAGGCGCACGGTGGTGCGCATGCGTCCGCTGCTCACATCGTAGGCGTACTTGAGCTCACGCTGCCCGGTTCCGGAGACGTGCGCGGTGCTGCCGTCCGTGTTGCGGGTGGTGACGAGCGTGGCACCGGAGGGCGTTGTCTGCGTGGTGGTGAGACCGTCTGCGCTGTAGGCGGTGGTGGTGGTGCGGCCCAAGGCATCCGTTTGGGCGACAACGCGCCCGACGGCATCGTACGCCGTGGAGGTGACCGTAGTGAGGGCTCCCGCGTGGGTGGTGGTGGTGGTGGCGCGGCCCTCGGCATCACGCACGTACTCCGTAATGGTTTCCGGGGTGATGCAGGTGTCGCCATCGTACACGGCGGCGCGGGTGGTCTCCACCAGCATGCGGGCGGAATCGTAGCTATAGTCGGTGGTGACACCGTCCTCGTCAGTCTCGCTCAGGATTGCGCCCGTGCATATCAGGGTGCGGGAGGAGGAGCGTCCGTTGTCGTGTTGGGTGGCAATCCTGCGGTTCTGGCAGTCATAAGTATGGGTGGCTCCGGAAAGCAGCAGCCAATCGCCGTCCGAAGAGAGGGCGTAGCGTTCCTCCCTAACCAGGTTGCCCTGACAGGTGTAGTAGCTCACCTCCCGAGTCGAGAGACCGGGTGTGGGCACCACATCCACGCGGGTTTCGGCGGTCACGCGATAGAGTGCGCCGTACTGGTCGGACGCCTCGTAGGAATAGTGGGTCTGCACGCCGTTGACGTCCTGGCGCATCTTGACGCGCCCTCGTGCGTGGACGTTGGCGGCGGCGGCAAGCCATGTCTCCTCCACAGAGAGATGCTCCGCATTGCTGGCGGAGGCGGTGGTGCGCACCTCCACGCGCTTGACATCGGCTGTCTCGATGTAGGTGTACTCTGCATCGAGCACGGGGTACACCTGTCTGTCGGCTCCCACAGCCTGGACATGCGTAGAAGCGGGGTCCAGGCAATAGCGGCCGGGTTCATCGCGGTACACGGTTCCCCGCACCATCTGGCCGCCTTCCGCCCACGGCTCGGAAACGAGAAGCTCCCGGCAGTGCGCATCGTGCCGGAACTGGCGTTCCGCCCCGTTCGGGGAGACGCTCCTCACCAAGTTGCCGAGAGGATCGTACTCATAGGTGGTAGTGAGGGCTGCCGGGGTGTCGTACCCGTCCGTGTGGCTGGCAATTTGCGGACCGAGGTCGGAGATTTGGTAGACGTCGCACTCGCGCGAGGTCATGACGGTACCCTTGGAGCGGGTGGTGACCACCCGGTAGGAATCGGCGTCTATCTGCTGGCGCACGCGCAGTTCAGTGACGGCGGTTTCCCCGGTGCCCGTGGTCATGCTCCACACGCCGTCCGCGTAGCTCCAAGTGGTCACAAAGTCCGGCATAGATGCGGGCAGGGAGTTGTCACGCTCCGCCACGCTCACGGTGCCCGCGGTGGAGTCGCCGCTCACGGTGAAGGTCTTGAAGGGGGAGCCGGTCACCGTGTAGGGGGAGGACGGGTCAACGGGAGGTGTCACCTGGTTGGGCAGATAGAGCGAGATGGTGTAGCCTTGGCCCGCAGCGTTCGGCACGATGTCTGCCAGTCCGTCCCATGCGCTCCACACCTGGCGCACGCGGTTGTCCTCGTCGCGCACCACGGCCAGCTTCTGGAGCGCATCCGCCGCTGTCAGCACATAGCCGTGCTCCGTGACGTAGGCGGCGAACTTGTTTGTCTGCAAATCGTAGAAGGAGGCCGAGCCGTCCGGCGAGCAGATACGCAGGTAGGTGGCGTGGGAAAGGTCGGTCTCCACGCTGTCGTCCGTGGCGATGTCCGTCACGAAACGCACGATGTCGCGCGTGTTGGAGAACACGCCGATGCCCATGGCGCTCCTGCCGTTGCCGGAGCAGAGGTACACCGTGTATGCGTTCCCCGCGTATACCGCGAACGATTGGTTGGGGGCAATGGAGTTCCCTTGGGGGCGCACGCAGGAGCACACCGGGTGGCTCACCGCCAGCCCCGCGTGCGAAAGAGTTTCCGCCGAGTGGCTGTAGGACAGCAGCTCGAGGCGCGCCGCAGGCACACCCGCCATACCGCGGAACGCACCGAAGATAAAGGAAAACTCCATGTATTCCGGCGCGGCGTGGCGAATCACGGACGAGCCGCCGCTGGAGGAGGCGCCTAATCCCGTGCTGTGGGCCGAATCTTCTCCTCCCGCCCAACCGTTGAACTCGCACGCGTTCACGGGCTCCTTCTTGACGTTCAGGACAGGCAGGTCAATCTTGACGGGCGGCAGGAATCCGACCGTGCCGTGAAGGATGGAAACGTTGCCTGTCGGCAGGGGGTAATAATTGATGTTGTGGTGGACAATTGAGCAAAAGTACACACCCGGAGACGGCGTGTACGAGCCCACGCGGAATGCATGCTCCGTGCCGGGGTGGGGATCAATGTACTCAAGCTCGGGTAGAAGCATATGCACGGAATCGTCTACCGTGCCGGATGCCTCCACCGTGCACTCCCCGTCCATGAGCACCAACCGATAAATCGGCGGGTTCACGTCGAACATGTTGCTCTGCTTTCCCGCAGCGTAGTTTAGCGTTATGACCTCGGGGTTGTGTACCGGGTCGATGATGGGAACTATGACCGCCGTGGGCTGGAGGCCGAGCACGGCGCAGTTTTCGATGTGGAATACGATGCTGGACATGATTTGTTGTCTTTCTATGTTTAATGTTTTTTTGAGCTCGCTCCTACCTGCCGCATCTGCGGCAGAATGGCTTCTCTACCCACCTATAAGCAAGAAAAATGGAAAATGCCTAAATTTTTTCAAAAAAAATTCGACAAGCCTCGATTTTTTTTCTCGATAGTCTTATAAAGCGTGATTATACAATGTTTTGCAACTTGAACTTTTTTTTGGCATAATTCGCGTCCAATTGCCCATCTTCCTCACTTTGTCTCGAAAAGCACCCCCTCTACCTCCTCTGCGGGGCGGTTGAGGAGGGCAAGGCATCCCTGGCCGCAAGAGGAATGCCGACAGGCTGACAATCACCCTGGGCAGCGGCATTACATGGATTGCATGAGGCGGAGGGTTTCCGCGAGCTTGTCTGCGGGCTTGATTTTGGTGAGGCGCGGGAAGCGCTTGTTGATGAGGATGTAGTCCTTGTTGCGGGTGAGCATGAGCTTCTGGCCGCTCACCTCCACCATGGTGATGGCGCGACACCTCAACGCCGAACTCCGCGCGAATTAGTTCGCGGATTGCCTTTGCGTTCCACAATGCGAACGGAAACTTGTGCTGCATGGGCGTCTTGTCCACTATCATGGACAGCAGCTTGCGTTCCTGCCGGCGCGTCAGCGCCCGCCCGTCTCCCTTCCGCCGCCCGTGCCGCCCCTCGTGGCGCACCCGTCCGCCGTTGAGCTTGCTTGCCCTGACCCACCGCGTGGCTGTGCGCCGGCAGATATCCAGGGCGCGCGCGCTTTGCGTCACGTTGTCTGTTTTCCGGTACAGGCGGAAGAATTGCTCCTTCACCTGATGGCGTTCCCTTATGCTGAGTCTGCGGAGGTTTTGTTGTTCGATTTTCTTGCTCATCGAGCTTTATTATAACAGAGACATGTTATATGTCTAGGTCAATAACTGGTTTACAAATATACTTAAAGAATGAAGATTGTCTGAAAATAATATTACATCATATAATTCTGTGCATCCCATACGTATCTTGATATAATTTGGAATCTCTTTCCTACTATTTAAGGCATCTAAAACTTTAAATAAAAGATGATCATTAATTTTAATCAACTAACCAGGATTATCGCATGATTCTATTGTAAAACCATAAGAGTGCTCCCAGATTCCATCACAATTCTCTTTGTAGTATTGTTCTATGGCGCACAACATAATGATAAACTGCTAATTTGAGGAGTTTTGTATAATGATTTTTACTTTGTCCACCTTGGCCTTGTAGTTGCCATAGCCCGTAATGTTTACCTGAAGGGAACCCTTGGCCTCAGCGTGTGTTTGATCTATAAATGACAACAAAAGATCCAAGGAAAACGACTCCGTGTCATCTGTGTCACCCTCCTCATCAGGAATACTGCTTCCGGTAACGATCAATTCCGGGGCATCCTTCTTAACGCCAGAATCGTAATAGTATGCCCATGCCGTTATCTTTGGAATGCTTTCTTGTCCATTTATTTTATTTCTGACATAGCGGCGCGAAGGCATGCCCACATCGATACTATGGCCGAATGCTGTGGATTCAATCTTGCCTTTGTGAAAATCTATTTTCCAAAAGGATTTTAATTCGTACCTTTCCTTTGTGTTGATAGGAGATATCGAAGCTTGGGAAAAATCCAATATAACAACGCACTGTTTCATGAATTTTGCAGTCGGTGCTTCTATGTTGGAACTTATGTTGTATAAATCTTCTTGTATATCATCCATGTTTAGACCATATATGAAAGAATTGAGCAGGGCGTATTGAGAGTATAATAAAATAGCCACACATCCAAGTTTTTTGAATATTTTCATAGCGAGGTCGAGCAAAAATATATGTTCGTAATAAAAATGGTTTTGTACAGCTTATCGCTATATTTTAGCATGATTCAACTTTGTTTTAATGTTATACCGTAATCAGCCTAGATCAATTCATTCTCACTCCGATTTAGATTTATTTCTTATTTTCTTGCAATCTACTTTTATCTTCTTTTTGCTCGATAATTTTTTATAAGGTGAATTTGTTCCGCTTAAACGGCGACTCAACACTTTTGTTCCTTTGCTGCCGCTTCGTTTGCCTATGCCCTTAAAAATTACGGCAACCGACTCACAACATGATTTTTTACATATGCTTTCTGCTTCTGTTTTTGCAGATTTTAATGCCTTATCTAAAACCTTGGAAAATCCAATTTTCCTATCTATTTTTCTCCTTCCTTTATTCGGGTTTAATCCAGCATTGCCCTTGCGATTCTCTTCCTTGTCTCTATCGCGAACTCCCAGAAAACAATTACGCAAATCGGGAAAATTAGCAATTTTATATCCTGGTGGAACTGAAGAGACATGACACCCGAAAGCACCAAAAGCGCAGGTTGATGCATCATATTTTGGATAATTCTTCTCTATATATCGGTCTACATCATAACCGTGCCCCCAAATAATTACTACAGTGCATTCAATTTGTTTTAAACCAATATAATCAATAGTTTTTATGCAAGCGTTATCAACATATGAATATAAATTATTCCTAGTAATTTCTTCTTTCAAAGCATCCCTCCCAAGCCACCTTCCGTCAACAGAGTTATAATGGCGGTAGTTGTAGTACACCAGAGCGAGCTCCGTGTCGTTGTACTCGCTGCTCCACTGGATGGGCTGGGTGATGGAACCGCTGGCTGTCACTTGGCCGTAGGCGGTGTAGGTGTAGGCGGTACTGATGTAGCCGGTGGTGGTGTAGGCTTCCCAGATGTTCTTGGTGAGATCCCAACCGTAGGTGTACCATGTGCCGTCCTTCTGGATGGCCAGGGGGCGGGTGGCAACATCTTGTGTCGGGTCCCAGGTGATGAGCCAGAGGCAGGGGTGGGTGGCGCGCTTGCGGTCGCAGCAGGCTATTTGCAGATAGCCACGGTAGAGGAAGCGGTGGCTTGAGGTGATTTGCCCGTTCTCCGTCACGACCTTGGTGGCTCGGCGGCCCATGTAGTCGTAGGTGCAGGCAACGGTGAGGTCCTCTCCCTCTTTACTGAACAGTACTGGGCGGTTTTTGGCGTTGTAGGTCACATCCCAGATGCCTGTGCTGGTCTTGATACGGGTCTGGTTGCCGTCGTCATCGTAGGTGGGTGTGAAGACATCGTGCGACTCGTCCTCGATGGCGGTGTACTGGTTGAGCTGATTTGACGTGTAGGTGTCGCACGCGGAGCCTTGCTGCTGGACGAGGCGGTTTCCGATGTTATCGTAGTCCCATCCGTTGAGTCCGGTGCCGTCCACCACGTCGCTAATCAACTCGCTCCTGTCGTTGTAGGTAAACGCATCGTTGCGGGTGGTTCCCTGGCGTGCGAGCGTGCGGGAAGTCGGGCGGCCCAGTGTGTCGTACCGGTAGGCGCGTCTTGGAGAAACAAGAGCTGTGGCGATGCGGATCATGCGCTTGTCTATACCCCATTAAGCACCCAAAAGGCGAAATGCACAACAAAAAATGCATTTTTTTCAAAAAAAATCGCGGCGGGTTTGCAAGGCACGCAATGCCAATGCGTAAGGGGCGAAGAAAATTTCGGGTGGTTGATTGGCGGGAACAGGGGTGGTGGGTAGACATGCGTTGGCGTGTATCCACCCCGCACGGGGCGGGGTTACGTGGTGGGATGGCGTACGGGGACACCCCCCAGGTTTCCACCTGGGGCTAAATTTGAGTTCGCCACCTGAGTGGCTCTATCAGAGCGCGCCTTCCGTCTACGCTAAAGCTACGCCGTGGCCTGCGGGGAAAAGGTTGTCACCGACAAGGCGGCTCAAAATTGGCGGGGCGGGTCATTTGGCGTTTCTGCGGGAGCGGACGCCTTTGGCGAGGGTATCGAGCATGGCGAGGGTGCCGTCCCAGTCGATGCAGGCATCGGTGATGCTGACGCCGTACTTGAGGGGCTTTTGGCACTTCTGGTTGCCGGAGCAGAGGTTGCTTTCAATCATGACGGAGCCGATGCACCGGGAGCCGGCGGCGAGCTGGCGTGCGATGTCGGCGGCGACGTCGGGCTGCTCCTGCCACTTCTTGTGGCTGTTGCCGTGTGAGCAGTCGATCATGATACGGCTGTCGATACCTGCGCGCTGCTGGATGTTCCAGGCCTTGGCGACGAATTCCTCGCCGAAGTTGGGGCCTTGGGATGAGCCGCGGAGGATGATGTGGCAGCTGTCGTTCCCTGCGGTGGAGACGATGGCGGAGACGCCCTGCTTGGTGACGGAGAGGAAGCTGTGGGGGTGAGCGGCGGAGATGATGCCGTCCACGGCGATCTGCATGTTTCCGGAGGTGCCGTTCTTGAAGCCGATGGGCATGGAGAGGCCGCTGGCGAGCTCGCGGTGGACCTGGCTTTCCGTGGTGCGTGCGCCGATGGCGCCCCAGGACACCAGATCGCTGATGTACTGCGGTGTGATGACATCCAGGAACTCGGTGGCGGCGGGCACGCCCATTTCCGCCAGGCGCACCAGCAGGCCGCGCGCGATGCGCAGGCCGCTGTTGATGTTGTACGTGCCGTCCATGTAGGGGTCGTTGATGAGCCCCTTCCAGCCCACGGTGGTGCGGGGCTTCTCAAAGTACACGCGCATGAAGACGAGCAGGTCGTCCTCATACTTGCGGCGCACCTCCGCCAGGCGCTGGGCGTAGTCGATGGCCGCCACGGTGTCGTGGATGGAACAGGGGCCGACCATGACCGCGAGGCGGTCGTCCTCTCCCTTGAGGATTTTGCGGAACGCCGCGCGGGCGTCGAACACGAGCTTCTGGGCCTCATCCGAAGCCGGGAAATCCTGCATCAGGATGGCCGGGGAAATCAGCGGGCGGATGTCCGTGATGCGGACGTCGTCTGTAAGGAACGGATTGTTCACTTGACGCTCTTCCAGGAGTAGATGTTGTCCTCGATCTGCTCGAGGTATTCCTCATCCACGGCGTTCTTCTTGTTTTTCTTGCCGCCCTTCTTGGAGGACTTCTTGGCCTTTGGCTGGGTGTTGTGCGGGGCGGCGACGCCCTCCATGTTGGGGCCGGTGCTGTAGACGAGGCACTTCTTGCCGCGCACGCGGTTCTTCTCGTCGAAGGGGTCGAAGGCGCCCTCGTCCGTCTCGTTGATGGTCACGTAGTACGGCTTGCCCCAGGCGTCGTAGTAGCCGATGTCGTCGTCCTTCACATAAAGGCCGTTGAGCTTGGCGGCCTGCTCGTCCGCGCGCAGGTAGGTATCGTGCGTGGTGTTGATGCGGTCGGCGTCGTCACCCTCGCGGTTGGTCAGCACGGCAATCAGGCGTGCGTCCTTGTCGCCCTCGGTGGTGAGGTAGATCTGGTCCTGCTCGTCGGGCTGTGTGGCGCGGGTGTCGTAGGGCATCATGCCGTTGTAGTCCTGGGAGTATCGGGTGCAGGCCTCCACCAGGTCCGTGCAGCCCTTCTTGGCGGCCGTCTTCTTGGCGTTCTCCTGAACGGACATGTAGACGGGGAAGGCAATGCCGGCGATGGTGGCCAGGATGGCGATGACCACAAGGAGCTCGATAAGGGTAAAGCCTTTGGCGGAACGGTGGGTGAAACGCGTATTCATACGCGCGTATCCTAACACACCCGCCGCGCCGCCGCAAGCCGATTCTTGGGAGGGCGGGAGAATTTTGTGCGCCATTTTGACATGCATGCTCAAATTTCGCTTGCAAGGGGCAGGCAAGTTGGTAAAATGCGCGCGTCACCCCCTGTTTCAATGAAAACGATAGCCAAGATATTCGCGGCGCTGGCCGCCGCCGCAGCCCTGATAGCAGACAACGCCACGGCCCAGCAGACGGATGCCGCGGCGCCGGAAAAGCCCGTGGTGGACAAGGAGCGCGTGCTCGTGGTGTACTACTCGTGGAGTGGCAACACGCGCAAGGCCGCGGAGTACATAGCGGAGCACACCGGCGGCACCCTGCTGGAGATAACGCCCGCCAAGCCCTACCCGTCCGACTACAATGCATGCGTGAAACAGGCCAAGGACGAGGTGCAGCAGGAGCAGACCCCCGCCATCAAGCCCGCCAGCATTGATTTGACCAAGTACGACCTCATCTTTGTGGGCACGCCCAACTGGTGGAGCTCGATAGCGCCGCCCGTCCGCACCTTCCTGACGAAGCACAACTTCACGGGCAAGAAGGTGGCGCTGTTCGTGACGCACGGCAGCGGCGGCATGGCGCGCTGCGAGAAGGACGCCGCGGAGCTGCTCTCCAAGGCCGCCGTGCTGAAGGGCGGTGCCTTCCCCGGCGCCACCATCGGCGATTCCAAGCAATCCGTCACCGACTGGGTGGATTCCATTGTCACCATCCGCAAGTAACGGTTGCAAACAGGATTTTTCCCGAAAGGCGCAGGTTCCCCTGCGCCTTTTTTGTTGGCGGGGGTGGGTGAATTGATTGGTGTCAACGGGTGGGATTGGTTACGCACGCCCACACCGGCCCACACCGTTTTGGGCTGAATGCATGAAATTTAGGTTGATTTTTACGAATTTTCCTTGACATTTCCGAAATGGGGGCTAAATTGGGGGTCCGCCTTTGTCACGCTGGCATGGGCGTGCTATCCCGGCGGGTGAGACACAGCCGCTCACCGACGTCGGATGAACTCCAAACAAACCATCATTTCAAACAAAATAGAAAGACATAAGAAAATGACGAAGCATACCCTCAAGGTAAGCAAGCGCGAGGCAGTCGGAACCGGCAAGCTGAACGCCCTCCGCGCCCAGGACATCATCCCCGGCGTGATCTACGGCAACGGACAGGAGAACATCAACGTGCAGGCGAAGGCCGCGGACGTGCGCGTCCTGCTCAACGAGGCCGACAACGACAGCATCCTGGTGAACCTGGATCTGGACGGCAAGGCGGTTCTTGCACTGGTGAAGGACATTCAGCGCAACTGGCTGAAGGACGGCGTGACGCACCTGGACTTCCAGGCGGTGACTCCCGAGACCGTGGTGAAGACGAAGGTTCAGGTGAAGCTGACCGGCACGCCCGCGGGCGTGGCCATGGGCGGCCAGGTGAGCCAGATCATCTATGACCTGCCGGTCAAGTGCGCGGTGAAGGACATTCCCTGCTGCGTGAAGGCGGACATCTCCGCGCTGCAGCTGGACGAGTCCCTGCGCATGGCGCAGGTGGAGCTTCCCGCGAACGTGACCACGCCGTACAACGGCACGGTGGTGCTCGCCTCTGTGGTGAAGCCCTAACGCGCAGACATCATCATTCAACCCGAAACCGCCCGGTTTGCGCCGGGCGGTTTTTTATTGGCGTGCCGAGGGGGGGGTATGGGTGGAACATAAACTGCCGCATTGCAACGCGGCAAAAAAACAACGCTCGGAGAGCTGCCACCCTTGGCGTGTATCCACACCCCCATACGGGGGCGTTCCGTGGTGGGTATGCATGGGTGGTTATGCCCCCGGGTTTCGCCCGGGGCTAGGAAAAGTTGACGCCACCAAGGTGGCTCAAAGCTAGGCGCGGCGGAGCCGCGCAACAATATGTTTCATCTGGCATGTTGCCAGATGAAACGCATCCGCTTCCGCGCCGAATGGCGCGGCTATATGGGAGCCTCATAGGAGGCTCAACATTTTTTAGCCCACGGTAGAACCGTGGGGTTGACCACCCTCGCATACCCACCACGGAACCCCGCCTTGTGCGGGGTGGATACACGCCAAAGCCGCCGACGGCCCCCGGAGGGGCGCGCCGCTTGCGGCGCGGTAAGGCGGATTGGACAAACCGCGAAGCGCGTTTGCCCCCGCAGGGGGTGAGGTGCCGTGAGGCGGCACCGAATCAAGGGCAGCACCTCTCCGAGCGCCTATTCCCCCTGGTTCCAATCGGCGCGGGGGTGTGCCTTGAGGTAGGCCTCCTTGAGGCGTGCCTTGGTGACGTGGGTGTAGATTTGCGTGGTGGAGAGGGAGGCGTGGCCTAGGAGCTCCTGCACGGAGCGCAGGTCCGCCCCGGCGTCCAGCATGTGGGTGGCGAAGGTGTGGCGCAACTTGTGGGGGGAGATGTGGAAGGGGATGCTGGAGATGCGCAGGTACTTGTCGAGCATGAGCTGGATGCTGCGGCCGGTCATGCGGCGGCGCAGGCGGCTGATGAAGAGCGGCCCCCGCGGCTCCAGCCCGGCGAGCTCGCGGTACCGTTCGATGGCCTCTCGCGCGTAGTCGCCCACGGGGATGAGGCGCACCTTGCGGCCCTTGCCCAGCACGCGCACGCAGTCGGCATCGGCCTGCAGGGCGTCCTCGTTCAGGCTCACCAGCTCGCTCAAGCGCATGCCGCAGGAGTAGAACAGCTCCAGGATGGCGGCATCGCGCAGCGGCAGCCAGGCGGGGCTTTTCTTGTCCACGGGCGTGTTGAGCGGCAGGGCCAGCAGCTCCTCCATCTGGGAGATGTTGAGGTGCACGGGGAGGCTGTGGCGCGCCTTGGGCAGGGCGAGGGTCTCCAGCGGGTTGGAAGCCAGCCCCTCGCGGCGCATGAGGTAGAGGTAGAACGAGCGCAGGGCGGCGAAGCGCAGGCGGATGGTGGCGGGCTTGAGCTCCTGCTCCAAGGCCTCGTACAGCCAGGCGCGGAAATCCCCGGTGGCGCAGTCCTCCCACGCGGCGAAGCGTTCCCCCATCCAGCCGCGGAACTGCCCGAGCGAGCGCCGGTAGGCCTCCAGCGTGCGCGGGGACGCGTTCTTCTCCGCCTCCATGAACGCCAGGAAGCGCACCACCACCACATCGGGCTGCTCTGCGGGGTCGTCACCCATCACGCGCCCATTATACCACGCCGCGCGGCACATGCAACCGGCAGTGAAAAAACTTGACACGCGCGCGCGGGGGTGGTAACATGCGCGCGCTTACAGACCATGCAGGAGTATTTTTCAGCGTTGATCCAGTTGGTGGCGGGCTTCGGCTTCGCCGGGATGATAATCGTGTTGAGCATCGTGTTCGGGCGGCGCTCGAAGATGCGCAACGCGATGAAGGTGCCGTACGAGTGCGGCAACGTGCCGGAGGGCGACGGTGCGCCGGGCATGTTCTCCATCAAGTTCTACCTGGTGGCCATCCTGTTCCTGGTGTTCGACCTGGAGGTTGTGTTCCTGTACCCGTGGGCGCTGGGCTTTAAGGACTTTGTCGTGAACAACGGCGCGGCGTTCGGCGCCATGGCCGTGTTCATCGGCGTGCTGATGATTGCGTACCTGTATGCGGTGGGCAAGGGAGTCATCACCTGGCACCGCAACCCCGCCCCGCGCAAGTTCTGATTGCGCGCGGAGTCTCCGCCCCCTTTCCAACGCCCCGCCGCGGCGGGGCATTTTTTCAACCCGTTCCCATGAATCCCCGCCAACGGTATCTGCAGGACACCCTGGCCGAGCGCATCCTCATCCTGGACGGCGCCACGGGAACCATGGTCCAGCGCCACCATCTGGAGGAGGCCGACTACCGCGGCGGGCGCTTCGCCGACCGCACCGCCTACCCCGCCGACCTCAAGAACAACAACGACGTCCTCTCCCTCACGCAGCCGCACATCCTGCGCGGCATAGCGGACGCCTACCTGCAGGCGGGGGCGGACATCATCACCACCTGCACCTTCTCCGCCACCTGCATCGGCCAGCATGAATTCTTCCACCATGAGGAAGGCTCGCCGCGGCACGACCAGGCGTACTTCGACCGCGTGCTGGCGGATGCCCCTCTGGCCGCGCTGGTGCGCGAGATGAACCTGGCGGCGTGCCGCATCGCGCGCGAGGCCGCGGATGCCGCCGAAGCGGCGGATGACCGCCCGCGCCTGGTGTCCGGCTCCATCGGCCCGCTGTCGGTCACGGCGTCCCTCTCGCCGGACGTGGAGGACCCCGCGTTCCGCGCGGTGAACTTCGAGCAGCTGCGCCGCGCGTACCGCGCGCAGGTGGCAGCCCTGGTGGAGGGCGGGGTGGACATCCTGCAGCTGGAAACCGTCTTCGACACCCTCAACGCCAAGGCCTGCCTGTTCGCCATCGACGAGCTGCGCGAGGAGCTCGGCGAGCTGCCGCCCGTCATTGTCTCCTGCACCATCACGGACAAGGCGGGGCGCACGCTCTCCGGGCAGACCGTGGAGGCGTTCTGGAACGCCGTGCGCCACGCGCGCCCGCTGGCCATCGGCATCAACTGCGCGCTCGGGGCGGACATCATGCAGCCGTTCGCGCGCACGCTGGCATCCGTGGCGGATTGCGCGGTGTGCCTGTACCCGAACGCCGGCATGCCGGACCCGCTCAGCCCCACGGGCTACCAGCACACCGCTGCGCAAATGGCGGACATGCTGCGCGGCTACGCGGGGGAGGGCCTGCTCAACATCGTGGGCGGCTGCTGCGGCACCACGCCGGAGTACATCGCCGCCATCCGCGGGGCCGTGCAGGCGTTCCCGCCGCGCCGCATCCCGCAACACGTTTCCGACGGCACCATGCGGCTCTGCGGGCTGGAACCGCTGGCCCACAAGCGCAGCGACGGCATCCTGTTCATCGGCGAGCGCTGCAACGTGGCCGGTTCGCCCAAGTTCGCGCGCCTCATCCGCGAGGGCAACTTTGAAGAGGCCCTTTCCATCGCGCGCCAACAGGTGCAGAAGGGTGCCAAGGTGCTGGATTTCTGCTTCGACGACGGACTCATCGACGGCCCGGCGGCCATGACCCGCTTCCTGAACCTGGTGGCGGCGGAGCCGGATATCGCCCGCGTGCCCTGCATGATCGACTCATCCAAGTGGGAAGTCATCGAAGCCGGGTTGCGCTGCCTGCAGGGCAAGGGCATCGTCAATTCCATCTCCCTCAAGAACGGCGAGGATGAATTCCTGCGCCGCGCGCGCCTCATCCGCCGCTACGGCGCCGCCGTGGTGGTGATGGGGTTCGACGAGAACGGCCAGGCCAGCGGGCTGGACGACCGCGTCGCCATCGCGGAGCGCGCGCACGCCCTGCTGGTGCAGGCGGGCTTCCCGGAGGAGGACATCATCTTCGACCCCAACGTGCTCACCGTGGGCACGGGCATGGCGGAGCACGCCAACCACGCGCTGCACTTCTTCCAGGCAGCCGCTGAAATCTCCGCGCGCCACCCGCTCTGCCACATCTCCGGCGGCATCTCCAACGTCTCCTTCTCGTTCCGCGGCATCAACCCCGTGCGAGAGGCCATGCACTCCGCGTTCCTCCACCACGCCTCCCTCGGCGGGCTGGACATCTGCATCGTCAACGCCGCCCTCATGACCGACTACGACAGCATTCCCGCCCAGCGCCGCAAGCTGGTGGAGGATGTGCTGCTCAACCGCGGCGCGGACGCCACGGAGCGCCTGATTGCGCACGCCGCGGAGCTGGCCGCCGCCAAGGAGGCCGCCAAGGCCGCGGCGGGCAACTCCCCTGCCCCGCAAAAGCCCGCCGCCGACTGGCGCGCCGAGTCCGTGGAGAAGCGGCTCGCCCACGCCCTCGTCAACGGCGTCACCGAGTATGTGGAGGCCGACACGCAGGAGGCCCTGCAGCGGTTCGGCACGCCGCTCGCGGTGATTGAAGGTCCGCTCATGGACGGCATGAAGCAGGTGGGCGAGCTGTTCGGCAACGGCAAGATGTTCCTGCCGCAAGTGGTGAAGAGCGCCCGCGTGATGAAGCAGAGCGTGGCCGTGCTCACCCCGCTCATGGAGCAGGGAAACAACGCCGCCACCGCGGGAACGGTTGTCCTCGCCACCGTCAAGGGTGATGTGCACGACATCGGCAAGAACATCGTCGGCGTGGTGCTTTCTTGCAACGGCTACCGCGTGGTGGACCTCGGCGTCATGGTGCCGTGCGAGCAGATTTTGGAAGCCGCGCGCCGCGAGAACGCCGACTGCATCGCGCTTTCCGGGCTCATCACGCCGTCGCTGGACGAGATGGCGCACGTGGCGGAGGAAATGGAGGCGGCGGGTATGACGATGCCGCTGCTCATCGGCGGAGCCACCACCAGCCCGCGCCACACCGCCGTGAAGATTGCGCCCAAGTACCCGCACGGCGTGGTGGTGCGCACGGCGGACGCCTCCACCGTGGTGCCGGAGCTCGCCGCGCTGATCGGTGCGAACGCGGCTGCCGAACGCGCGCGCATCCTGCAGGAGCAGGAGCAAATCCGCCAAGAATTTTCCACCAGGGACGCCGCCCCGCTCATGAGCCTGGCGGACGCCCGCGCGCACGCCTTGCAAATCGACTGGAACGCCCAGCCGCAGCCCAAACCCGCCCGCACCGGCGTGTTCACCATCGGCGTGCTGGATGACGGGTTCACTCCCGACCACGCCATCGACTGGTCCACGCTGGAGGAAGCCGCCGACTGGAGCATCCTGCTGCGCTTCTTCCAGCTGCAGGATGCCCTGCGCGACGACGCCCCGGCCGACAAGCGGCAGGAGGCGGACAAGCTGCTGGCGGATGCCCGCCGCGTGCTGGCGCAAGCACAGGCGGAACAGAGGCTGCACCCCCGCGCGTGCGCCGGCATCTGGAACGCCGAGCGTCGGCAGGACGACATTGCCGTGCTCACCGATGGCGGCGAGGTCATCCTCCACACCCTGCGGCAGCAGGCGCAGAGCGGGAAGCCGCGGTTGGCGCTGGCCGACTTCGTGGCACCGCACGGGCTGGGCGGCTACGCGGGCGCGCTCCAGGTTTCCGTGACCGGGGGCACCGAGTGGGCAGCCGAGTTCGAGAAACGGCACGATTCCTACAACGCCCTGCTCTGCGCCGCCCTCTGCAACATGCTCGCGGAGGCGCTGGCGGAGACCGCGCACGCCGTGGTCAACGGGATTTGGCCCGCGGGAGACGGCGCGTCCATCCGCCCCGCATGCGGCTATCCCTCCCAGCCCGACCACGCGGAAAAGCAGACCGTCTTCGCCCTCCTGGACGCCACGCGGCACACGGGTGCCACCCTCACGGACACGTTCATGATGAACCCGCCCGCATCGGTCTGCGCCCTCGTCCTCAACCACCCGCAGGCCCGCTATTTCGCCGTGGGGGCCATTGCCCAAGACCAACGCGACGACTACCGCGCGCGCACAGGCAGGCAATTGCCCGCGGACGCGTGATTCTACCAATTATCCAACAGAGGTGAGAGTGGGGGCGTCCAAGGCGGCATGGACAAACAATCATGTCTCTGCAGAAAGGGGTATGCCGACGGCCGCTATGTGCTGCCGCCGCTGCCGTATGAGGCGGATGCGCTGGAGCCGCTGCTGGATGCGCGGACGGTGAGCACCCACCACGACCGCCACCACGCCGCCTATGTGGCGGGAGCCAACGCCGCCGCGGAAGTCATCCGCAAAGTGGCCGGCAACGTGTACGACGAAACCGCCGTGGCCTCCGCCACGCGCAAGCTTGCCTTCAACCTCGGCGGGCACATCCTGCACTGCCTGTACTGGGAGAGCATCTCGCCGCAGCCGCAGGACGGCCCCACGGGCGCGCTCGCGGATGCCATGAACGATGCCTTCGGCGGGTACGACGGATTCCTGCGCGTGTTCCGCGGCGTGGCCATGGGCGTGCAGGGCAGCGGCTGGGCGGTGCTGGGACGCGAGCGCCTGAGCCGCCGTCTGACGGTGCTGGGCGTGGAGCGCCACCAGGACATCCTGCTGTCGGGCTTCAAGCCGCTTCTGGTGTGCGACGTGTGGGAGCACGCGTACTACCTGCGCTACCTCAACAACCGCGCCGGGTACGTGGACGCGTTCCTGCGCCAGGCCAACTGGGCCGCCGCCCTGAAACGAATGGAAGGGAGAAAGCATGAAAGCGCCTGTTGATTTGCAAACGGTGTCCAATCCGTGGATGACGGGGTCGCTGGCCGCGCTGGAGCTGGTGCTGGGATTCATCCTGCTGGCCTTCCCGTACCTGCTGGGGCTTTCCGCCGCATGGGTGGGAGGCTTGGTGCTGATAGCCGCGGGCGTGCTGCGCGTGGTGTACGCCATGCGCCACATCGACAACCGCGTGTGGAACATGCTCGCGGGCGTGGTGTACCTGCTGCTGGGCACGTTCACGGCGCTCATGCCCGTGTTGTCCGTGCAGGTGTGGACGCTGCTGCTGGGCATGGCGCTGCTGGTGGCGGTGGGTCTGGTGTACCAGCCGGGCTCGTTCTGGCGGTTCCTCGGAGCCCTGGTGACCCTGGCGCTGGGCGCGATGGTCACGTGGGGCTGGCCGGCGGATTCGCTCTGGCTGATCGGCACGCTCGTGGCGGTGGAGATGATCTTCTCCGGGTGGACCCTGCTCTTCCTCACCCTCACGCCCAACCGCCCCTACGCGGTTTAACCGCGTGAGTGCCGCCAACTATGCCTCGTCCAAAGCCTGGAGGACGTCTGCGGCCAGCGGAGGCTGGGCGGAGGCGGCGGCGCATTCATCCAGCTGGGAGACGCGGCGCGCGCCGATGAGCACGCTGGTGAGGCCGGGCTGGCAGAGCAGCCAGCGCAGGGCCAGCTGGGTGGGCGGAATGCCCGCGCGATTAGCGATGTCCACGATGCGCTGCACGCGGGCATCGTTCTGCCGGGCGCGCTCCGGGTTCAGGAAGACCGAGTTGTCGCGCACGGCGCGGGAATCTTCCGGCAGGGCGCGGTTCAGGTACTTGCCTGTGAGGACGCCCTGCGCCAGCGGTGAAAAGGCGATGGAGCCGGTCTTCTGCCGCACGGCCTCCGCCAGGCGGGACGCCCCCGGCTCGCGGTCGATGAGGTTCATGCGGAACTGGTGCAGCAGGCAGGGCACGTGCGCCTCCCGCAGCATGGCGCAGGCGCGCGCGTACAGCTCCGGCGGGTAGTTGGAAAGCCCGGCGTACAGGGCCTTGCCGCTGCGGACGATGTCGATGAGCGCCTGCATGGTCTCCTCCAGCGGCGTCTCGGGATCGGGGCGGTGGTGGTAGAACACGTCCACGTAGTCCAGCTTCATGCGGCGCAGGCTCTGGTTCAGGCTGGCCACCAGGTACTTGCGGGAACCCCAGTCCCCGTAGGGGCCGCCCCACATCAGGTAGCCCGCCTTGGTGGAGATGAACATCTCGTCGCGGTGCGCGGCGAACTCGTTTTGCAGGAGGTTGCCGAACCTTTCCTCGGCCGCGCCGGGAGGCGGGCCGTAGTTGTTGGCCAAGTCGAAGTGGCACACGCCCAGCTCCAGCGCCCGTGCGATGAGCGCGCGCCCCTCCGCGAGGTCGTCACCGTCACCGAAATTGTGCCACAGCCCGAGCGAAACCTCCGGCAGCAGCACCCCGCTATCCCCGCATCTGCGATATTCCATGCCCACCATTGAACGGCAATCCGCGCATGATGTCAATCACGTTTTTACCGGGGCCTATTCGTTGGGTGCGAGGGGGCGGGCGCCGTACGGGTTGGCGTTGTCTTGCGGGGGGAAAAGGAGGAAGGGCACCAACCCCAACGGCCCGAACAGGGGGACGAGCAGGAACAGCATCAGCAGGGAGGTCAGCTCGGCATCGTGGAGGCGGCGCACGGCGGCGGCCACCAATGCCACCGCGCAGTAGACCATGAACAAGAAGGAAACGGTGTAGACGTTTTCCTGCATGGCGAAATAGGCGCTGTTGGCAATGCAGCTGTTGATGATGAGGATCGCGATGAAGAAGATGAACACGGCGAGCGCGAAGAACCAGAACTCCGCGCGGCTGGAGCGGCCGGAGAAGCGCACGACGCGCCGCAGCCCCGCCGTGGTAGCGTTCACGAGATTGTATTTCTGCGTGGGCATGGGGAAGGCGGCGATGCGCTGCCACTCCGGCATGCCGGGACGCCAGAAAACCGTGTTGGCGGTGATGCGGCCGGAGCGCACCATGTCCGCCACCTGTTCGGCGGTGAACGGGCCTTGGCGCTCGCCGCCAAGCTCTGCTGTGTAGTACTGGGTCATCAGATGAACTGTCGGATGAAGGTGTCGAAGCCGCGGCGCTCCGCGGGAGTGACGTCGTAGAAGGCGGCGATGGCGTCCAGGTGCTCCTTGGTGCCCTTCTCCGCCTGGAGGTCCTTGAGCAAGTGCTTGGCGAGCTCCTTGTACTCGGAGATGGGGATATCCCTCCAATGGCGCGGGCCGCGGGCGCGGATGAGCACCTTGGGGGCGTCCTCCCCGGCGGGGATGAGCAGGGTGTGCTGGGTGCCGTCCGCGCCCTTCTCGCGCTTGGCGGCGAAGTCACCCTCCTTGCAGCATGCCTTCACAAGGTCTTTGACGCGTTCGGTTGCCTCCTTGTTCAATTTATTGGCGCCGGTGAGCTGGCAGATGCGCTCGCAGAGGAAATCCAGGGTGAGCGGGGCCTCCCGCTGCACCAGCGGCACCACGAACTGCCGCAGCGTGAAGTCCGACGCTGTTTCCGGATTCGGGAAGGCATCCTGCGGCTCGTACTCCATGTAGGGGACCTTGAGCAGCTGGTCGCGTGAGACCTCCTGTTGCGGGGCGGCGGCGGGGGTGTCCGCCTGCACGCTGTCGATGAGGGATGGCAGCTCGGCGGGCGGCTCCGGCTCGCGCTGCGCGAGGTCGCGCAGCTGGGAATCCAGCGTGCGGATGCACTCCTGCGGGTTGCGCCACCAGTCCAGCGCCCATGCATGCAGGATGTGCCATCCCAGCCCCTCCAGCACGGAGGGACGCAGCACGTCGCGGTCGCGCGCGGTGTTGGCGGCGGCGTACTCCGTGCCGTCCAGCATGATGCCCGCCAGCATGGCACCCGGCGTGCGCGGGTCCTCCACGCCCAAACTGATGTGGAAGGAAGAGATGCCGACGTTCGGGTGGCACTTCCAGCCCAGCTCCTCCAGGTCGCGAGCCACGGCCTGGGTGAGCCCGGAGACCCCGCCGCCCGCAGGTGCCTTGGATGCCATGTAGGCCGCCGCGCCGCGCTTGGCGTAGTCCAGGAAGTCCCGCAAATCCGCGGCGCCGCGGGCGGCCGTGCGCGTGAGGTCGATGTCCTCCGGCGCCATGGAGGTGAAGACGTGCAGGCCGCAGCGGGCACGGGTGACGGCCACGTTGAGGCGTCGCTCGCCGCCCGCCAGGTTGAGCGGGCCGAAGTTCATGGACATCTTGCCCTCCTCGTCGTGGCCGTAGGTGGTGGAGAAGTAGATGACGCCGCGCTCGTCGCCCTGCACGTTCTCCAGGTTCTTGATGAAGACGGCCTCCGGGTTGGTGTCGGCGAAGAACGGCTCCAGCGAGGGGTCCTTGGCGCGCTCCTCGTCCAGCAGGTCCTCGATGTACGCCTGCTGCTGCATGTTGAAGGTGACGATGCCGATGCTGGTGTTCTCGGTGTACCGGAATCCCGGTGCGCGCAGGGTTTGCAGCACGTGGTCCACCAGGGCGCGGGCCTCCGTGGGGTTGATGCGCTTGCGGGAGCCGGGAATGTACGTGCCGCCGGTGAAGTGGTACTGCAGGGCGGTGTCGCCGGTGACGGGTGCTGGGAACGTGGTGAGCTCGCCGTCGTAGTACTTCATGTTGGAGAAGGCGATGAGGCTCTCCGACTTGCTGCGGAAGTGCCAGGCGAGCTTCATCTCCGGGATGCCGCAGGCGCGGCACTCGTCGAGGATGCTCTCCAAGTCCTGCTCGGCGGCCTCCTCGTCGGAGTCGTCGTCGCGGCTGCGGCTGAAGAAGCTGGTGGGCGGCATCTGGCGGGGGTCGCCCACGATGACGGCGTTCTTGCCGCGGCCGATGACGCCGATGGCGTCCCACACGGGAATCTGGGACGCCTCGTCGAACACGACCAAATCGAACGGTTCGGTCTCCGTGCTGAGGTATTGCGCCACGGAGAGCGGGCTCATGAGCCAGCAGGGCTTGAGCTTGCGCATGATGCCCGGCACCTGCAGCAGCAGGCGGCGCAGCGGCATCTGCCCGCGCTGCTTGTTCATCTCGTGCTGCAGGATGGAAAGCTCGGTGGCGTCCTCCGCGTAGGTGGCGGCGCGCTGCGTCAGCAGCTCGCACACATGCGCCTTGGCGCAGGACATCAGCGCCTCGTCCTTCTGGCAGAAGTCGTCGATGCGCGCGTCATGCAGGCGCGGCGAGAAGGAATTGAGCTGCGGCGTGGTGTCCGCCAGCAGGCGGATGCGCGCACGCGCCAAGTTGACCAGCAGGGCGGTCTCCGCATCCTCCGCAGGAACGGCGCCGCCCTCCAGGGCGTCCACCAGCGGCGCGTTGCCCAGGGAACGCGCCTTGGCGGCCTCCGCGTTCCAGCCCGCCAGATCTCGCCAGCGGGGACGCAGCGCCAGCAGGGCGTTCGCCCATTCCGCAGCTTCCCCCGCATGAGAGAAATCCCTGGCCTTGGCATCCGTTCCCAACTGGGAGGAAAGCTCGTCCAGCAGGGCATCGCGCAGCTGCATCTGGCGCTGCAGGTCGGACAGCGCGGGACCGCTCGCGTGCGGCGCGCTTCCCTGCATGAGCAGGGCGGCGTTCTCCTCCATGGGGCCGATTCCCTGCAGGGCGCGCGCGGTGCGCTCCGCGGCGGCCAGATGGTCGGCGGTGAGGTCCGTGGTGGCGCGCAGATACGGCGGCAGGGTGTCCGCGCCGTCCTGCAGGGCGGCGTACTCCGGCTGCATCTGCACCAGCGCGGCGAGGTCGTTCAGGCAGTCCGGCGCACCGCCGCCGGGGATGAGCTTTTTCAGGTGGCGGCGCGTGGTGAACTGCACCCACCAGCGCACCAGCCCGTTGCTGTCCTGCGCGCGGCGGCAGCGGTCCAGCAGGCCCGGCAGCTCGGCATCCAGCATGGCGGCCTTCGCGTACGGCGCACTCAGTTGCGCGCGCCCCGCGCGGTACGCCTCCGCGTGCGGCAGCATCTGCCCCAGCGTCTGGAGCGTCTTCCACGCCCGCGTGGGCAGCAGGGCCGTGTTGTCCAACGCCGGCGTGCGCAGCGCGTACACGGCGGCGGCGCGCAGGGACGCCCGCACGGCGTCGTCCGCCGGGCATTCCAGCTGCTGCGCGAGGGCGTCGAACGCCTGTTCCCAGGCGGCGTCACCCGCGGCAAAGCGTTGCAGGGTGTCGGCCAGTTGTTCCTCGCGGCGGGTGTCGCATTCCGTTGCGCGCAAGTCCTGCGCGGGGCCGGGGAAGGCATCCGCCACCAGCTTGAAGCGCAGGGAGAGCTCATGCGCGGAATCCAGCATGGCACGCCGCTCCTCCGCCGTGAGCGCCGCCGACTTCTCCGCCGGGTACGCGATGTCCGCGATACCCGCGTGCAGCGCCAGCAGGTCAATGTCGCCGTACAGCGTACCGCCGTCCGCCTGCGGGCCGCCCAGGGTGAGCGGGATGTCGTTGAGGATGTTTCGGACGTCCTGCATGGCGCGGACGGTGTCGCCCCAGGGCTGCTGCTCGGGGGTGGAGTTGGCGGCGGCCATGGCGGCCTTGATTTGGAGGAAGGCCTCCTTCTTGTTGGCCTTTCCGGAGTGGAGCTGCATGCAGAAGCTGCCCAGGCCGATTTTCTTGAGGCGCTTGAAGACCACGTTGAGCGCGGCGGCCTTCTCCGCCACGAACAGGACGGTCTTGCCGTGCCCCAGGCAATGGGCGATAAGGTTGGTGATGCTCTGGCTCTTGCCGGTGCCGGGAGGCCCTATGAGCACGAAGCTCTTGCCCTGCTCCGCCGCCATGATGGCGGAGAGCTGGGAGGAATCCGACGACATGGGGACAAGCACCTCGGAGGGGTCGACGGCGTCCAGCGTGGCGGGCGGCGGGAACGGCACCTGCTCCGGGAAGCGGCCGCGCTGGGAGTTGGCGATCTGCGCCACCACGGGGTTGCGGAGCAAATCCTGCTGACGGTCCACCAGGTCCTTCCACATCAGGTACTTGGTGAACGAGTAGCAGCCCAGCGAGCAGTCCTCCAGCACCTCCCAGCGGTCCAGCCCCTCCACCGCGCGCCGCAGGATGCCGAACACCGCCGGCACATCCACGCCGGATGCATCCGCGGGCAAATCGCCCTCCAGCTCCGGGATTCGCATGCCGTACTCGGTCTTCAAGAACTGCAGCAGCGTCAGGTTGATGCGCGTGTCCTCGTCGAACCCGCGCAGCGTATAGCCGTCCTTCACGCTCGCCCTGGTCAGCGCCGCCGGGATCAGCAGGATGGGCGCCAGCAGCGGCTTCTCCGGCATGTCCTTGCGGTACCAGCGCAGGAAGCCGCACGCCAGGTAGAGCGTGTTGGCGCCGCTTTCCTCCAGCTCGGTGCGCGCGTTCTTGTAGAGCGTCTGCAGGCTGCGGCACAAATCGGCATCGTTCTTGCAGCCGACCAGTTTTTGGGATTTGAAGAGCGCGGCGGCGTCCGGCGGCGCGGCGGCATCCTCCGTGGGAACAAAGCGGAAACCCTTGCCGTCCGCCAGCGCATCCTCCAGCGCCCCCACGTTCGGCAGCACCAGGCGGATTTGCCGCGTGCCGTCCATCTTGGCGTTGAGCAAGTTGTTGCGCAGCGACAAATCCAGCAGCTTGAACTGCCAGTTCTCCATGCGGCTGCGCGGCTTCACCGTCACCAGCATGTCGCGGTCCTCATCCTTCTGTGCGGGTACTTCTGCTTCTTCGGCCATGGCAATCGATTCTACCCTGCACTCTAACACGCGCGCGCGGGCGAGTCAACACGATAGTTGCCCGACAGCGGAAGGCGCTATTGCTCGAGATAGTCCTTGATTAGCGCGGTGAAGCGGGAAAGGTAGCGCTTGGCGGTGAACGGGCCGATGCCCTTGAGCTTGAGCTCCAGCGCGGCCTCGCGCGTGGTGGGCTTGTACATGGCCAGGAGCATCAGGGTCTCGTTGGACATGATGCGGAAGGCGGGGACGTGCTGGTCCGCGGCCAAATCGCGGCGCAGCT
Organism: Akkermansia sp.; assembly: GCA_030531305.1. GTDB lineage: Bacteria > Verrucomicrobiota > Verrucomicrobiia > Verrucomicrobiales > Akkermansiaceae > Akkermansia. Next base: position 51,754 of record JAUNNT010000001.1, on the reverse strand, counting down.
CCTTGAGGCGCGCCAGCAGCTCCTCGTCCAGGGTGGGGATGCCGACGATATCCCTGAAGCGCGCGTGCGCGGCGGTGCGTTTCACGGGTTGCGGCGCGGCCCAACCCTCGCGGGAGACGACGGCGCGCTGCTTGCCGAGCATAACATCCTCCCCCTTGGGTGAAAGTGTGACGAGGGGCATCTCCCCGCCGCTGGTCTGGAGGAGTCCGGCATCGTGCATGGCGCGGAAGAGGGCCTTCATGCGGGCGTCCGTGAGCTGGCAGAGGATGCCGTAGGTGGAAAGCTCCGTGAGGAAGCGGTGCATGTTGGCGTTCTTGGCGCCGCGCAGCATGTCCATAATCTTCCCCCTGCCGTAGATGGGTTCCCAGGAGCCGTCCGGCAGGTGGCGGGATGCCCGCGCCACGCCGGAAAGCGCCTTTAAGAGGATGGTCTTTTCCTCGCCCTGCAGCTCGTCTGCGTCCACGGCCTCCGGCGGGCTACACTGGTCGCAATGCCCGCAGGGTGCGCTTCCCGTCTCGCCGAAGTAGTCCAGAATCCACATCTGTCGGCAGCTGCTGCTGTAGGCGTAGCGCGTGATGGCGTCGATTTTCGCGTGGTCGCGCCTAGCCTTTTCCTCCAGCGCCTCGCGGTCGATCCCCAAATCCTTGAACTGGCGTGCGGGGTCGGTGACGCGTGTGCCGCGTGTGTTGGTTCCGGGGACATCGAAGCGTGAGACGGCGCCGGCGTGGATGAGCACGGTGAGGGCGGAGCTGACGGCCATGGAGTTCTTGCTGCCGCCCAGCTCTGCGGCCAGGGCCTCGATGGGCATCAGCAGCTCGTGCGTCTCCGCATCACAGCGCAGGCAAAGCAGGTTGTATAGCATGCGGATGGTCTGCACGGGCGGGTTGCTGCCCTCGTAGAAGAACTCCTGGGTCTTGAGGTCCACATGGTTGAACAGCAGCTCGCACACGGCGGTCTTGCCGTCGCGCCCCGCCCTGCCCGCCTCCTGGTAATATGCTTCCACGCTGCCGGGAATGTCGAAGTGGATGACGAAGCGCACATCCGCGCGGTCGATTCCCATGCCGAAAGCGTTGGTGGCCACCACGACGTCGGCGCGGCCGGAGATGAAGGCGTTTTGCGAGAACTCGCGTTCCTCGTCGGTCATTCCGGCGTGGTAGGCCACGGCGTTGATATGGCGCTTGGAAATTTCCTCGAAGACGCGGATGACGCTCTTTCGGGTGGCGCAGTAGATGATGCCGGTTTTCCATTCGTCCACCACGGCTTGGATGCGCTTGTACTTTTCATCGTGCGAGTCGCAGCGGGAGATTTTGAAATCCAGGTTTTCGCGGGCGAAACCGCTGATGATGACGGCGGGGTCGCGCAGCTCCAGGGTGGTGAGGATGTCGTTGCGGACGGCCTGGGTGGCGGTGGCGGTGAGGGCGATGGTCTGCGGGTAGCCGAGCTCGCGGCGGGCACGCCCCAGCCGCAGGTAGTCCGGGCGGAAGTCATGCCCCCATTGGCTCAGGCAGTGCGCCTCGTCCACCGCCAGCAGGGAAATCCGCTGGCTCTGCAGCGCGTTCATGAAGCCCGGCTGCGAGAAGCGCTCCGGCGCCACGTACACGATTTTCAGCTCGCCGTGGCGGAAGGCGGCCATCACCTGGCGGTACTCGTCCTCCCCCAATGAGGAATTGATGGCGGCTGCGGGGATGTTGCGCGCCTGCAGGGCGTCCACCTGGTCCTTCATGAGGGCGATGAGCGGGGAGACCACTATGGTGACGCCCTCCCTGCACAGCGCGGGGAGCTGGTAGCAGAGGGACTTGCCGCCGCCCGTGGGCATGATGGCCAGCGCATCCCGCCCCTCCATCACGGCCTCCACCACCTCGTCCTGCCCCGTGCGCAGGGAATCGAATCCGAAGTAGTCGTACAGCGCGTCACGTATATCCGGTAGTTGGTTGCTCTCTCCCGCCATGCGGGTATTGTAGGCGCATCATCCCGCTCAGGCAAGGAAAAAGGCAGCGGCCATACGCTCCTGCTCCCTCCTGGGGATGCGGAAGCCCGCCGCGACCGTGCGCCAACCGGCAACGGCCCTTTCGATTTGCCGCCACGCATCCATGGCTTCATGCCCGCGCAAATAGAATTGCCCTGCACATTCCAGGAGGGCGGCGCGGGTTGCATCCCCGCCATCAGGCGTGAGCGGGGTGGTCAACACCCGCGGGGAAACATCCGGCGGCGTGGGATTGACATCGAACAGCGGGGAAAGTGTCCAACCACCGGGTTGCAGGCGCAGGAACCCGTGGTTGCGCAAGTGGTCGTCCGTGTTGGACACCATGAGACTGAAGGCCACGCGCCGCCACAGTTCCGGTAAATCGCGCCGGGGCTGGATGCAGTGCTGGAGCATACCCTGCACCAGCTCCAGATAGCTGCGGCGGTCACCGTCGCCTGCATCCAGCATGGTCATGGCGGAAATGTACGGGATGCGTTCCCCAGCCGCTCCGCGGTCGAACTTCTCCACCAGCAGGACGTGGCGGCGTTTGCCGCCAACCAGCAGGGACTCCAGCCGGAAGGGCGGCATGTTCAAGCCGGCGGCTCGCGCAAGGCTGAGCGCCACGGCCTCCCACGCCACCACATCATACTCCTGGTCCACGCGCGAGAACTTGGCTATGCAGAGACGTCCCCGCTCATCCCGCACACACGCCTTGGGCCAGGCTCCACCGAGCGATGAACCGGGAGCCAGCAACAGCCGCAAATCCTCATCCGTGGCATTGTCCTCCACCGTGCTGTCCACAGCATGCTGCAGCCTGCGCAGCTCCACCAACGGAGGAACGGCGCGCGCCGCATCATTGTCCATGAAGCTCACTCCACCATCCAGGCTGTATCTCAGGGCTCCCTGACGCGCCTCATCGTTCACGCGCAGGAGGTAGTCTGCCTCTGAAAGGCGGCGGGGCGACACACCCTCCGCCCGTGCGCGCGCAGCCTCCGCCCGCTTCATCAGGGTGCGCCCCCAACGGTCCGGCGCGGAATCCGCCATGCTGCCGAACAATCCGCGCGGGGTGAATTGAACACCGCGCACCAGCGGCAGGGCAGGCTCCAGCGCATACCCCTGCGGGTGGGCAATCCATGCGGAGTCGTACTCGAACCGGGCGGTCTCGCGCCCGCGATTGCCGCCGCTCCACAACGTCCCCACCCGGATGGCAGTTCCGCCGCCGGGCAATGCCGAGTACACGCCTATCTGGTTTTCTCCCATAAAACTACTTCATACGGACGCGCATGGGCAGCCGCTCCACATCGAGCGCCTGCCCCACCTCGTCGCGGCCCAGGTCCACGCAATCACGCAGCAGGGAGAGCATCCCCAGTGCATGAAGCACTCCGGCATAGGCGCCTATCCCCACGCCGGCATCCCCGTGCTCGATGCGCGACAGCGTGGCGCTCGACACCATGGCGCGCTCCGCCACCAGCGCCATGGTCAAACGCCGGCGACGGCGTGCATCCCGTATATCACGCCCCACCTTCTGCAAGGCTGCGGCTACTCCCGCAGGCAACGGCCATTTCCCTTTCATGGATATGTTTATATACTATATCTGAAAGCTTGTCAACATTTATATTGCAGATATGATATATTAAACTCTCGTGCTCCCTCGTTGGAAAAGCCCTAATCCTTGGCGGACTTGGGGTCGATGGCGTCGCGGAGGCCGTCACCGAGGAAGTTGAGGGCGAGGAGGGTGAGGCAGAAGAAGAGGGCGGGGAAAAGCAGGAGCTCCGGGGAAACCTCCATGCGGTCGGCGCCCTCCTTGATGAGGGTTCCCCAGGAGGAATTGGGGGCGCGGACACCGAGCCCGATGAAGGAGAGGGTTGATTCCGTGAGCATGATACCCGGGACGGCGAGCGTGGTGTAGACCACGACCGTACCCAGCAGGTTGGGAGCGATGTGGCGGAAGAGGATGCGCGCGTGGCCGAGGCCGAGGGAGCGGGCGGCCAGCACGTACTCCTGCGCCTTGATTTCCATGGTCTGGGTGCGGACGATACGCGCGAGGGTGAGCCAGCCGAGGGCGCCGATGGCCACGAAAAGCGGCACCAGCCCCAGGATGGGAGCCACGCTCTCGCGGCTCCAGCCCGTGGTTTCCACCACCCAGGTGGTCAGCTCCTTGCTCGGCTCCTCGATGCTCAGGGAGAAGACGATGACCAGCACGATGAACGGCAGCGCGAACAGCACGTCCACCGTGCGCATCATGAAGGCGTCCACGCGCCCGCCCGCGTAGCCCGACACCAACCCGTAGGCCAGCCCGATGGCGAAGGACACCACCGTGGCCACCACGCCCACCAGAAGGGAGATGCGGCCGCCGTACAGCACGCGCGCCAGCAGGTCGCGCCCCAGCTGGTCGGTGCCGAAAAGGTGCTGCCAGCTGCACCCGGCGGCGATGTTGCTCAAATCCGTGGCGTTGGGGTTTGCGATGCAGGGGAAGAGCGGCAGCACGAAACACGCCAGCACCATGAGGGTCAGGAACACCAGGGACGCCACGGCGGCGCGGTTCTTCATGAGCCGGCGGCGGGCGTCGCTCCAGAGCGAGTTTCCCTGTTGGTATTCGGTCATGGGTTGGAGCGGAGTCTGGGGTTGAGGGCCACAAGGGCGATATCCACGGCGAGGTTGGCGGCCACGATGAGCACGCCGTAGCAGAGCACCAGTCCCTGGATGAGGAAGTAGTCGCGGTCGGTGGTGGCGTTCACGAAGTGCAGGCCCATGCCCGGCACCTGGAAGCAGCTCTCCACCACAAACGAGCCCGTGATGAGCGCCGCAAACGCCGGGCCCAGGTACGACACTGCGGGCAGCAGACCGCTGCGCAGCGCATGCACGAACAGGATGCGCACGGCGCCCACGCCCTTGGCGCGCGCCGTGCGGATGAAGTCCGCGGAAAGCACCTCCGCCATGCCGCCGCGGGTGAGACGCGCGATGTACGCAGCGTTCACCAGACCGAGCGTGAGCGCGGGCAGCACGGCGCACAGGGCATCGTCCCAACCCGCCACGCTGAGCCCGGGAATGTGCATGCCGAGCGTGATTCCCAGCACGGGGGCAATCACGAACGCGGGGATGCAGATGCCCGCCATGGCCAGCAGCATGATGAGCGCATCAGGCCAGCGGTTGCGCCAGTACGCCGCCAGCATGCCCGCAGGGATGCCCGCCAGCACGGCGATGAGCATGCCCAGCACACCCAGCCAGAGCGACACGGGGAAGGCCTGCGCGATGATGTCGCTCACCTGCACGCCCTCGCGGATGAGCGAGGGACCGAAATCGCCGTGCAGGATGATGCCCTTCCAGTAGTTGAGGTACTGCACCCAGGCGGATTGGTCCAACCCGTAAAGGTTGTTGAGCTGGTCCATGATGTGCTGGGGCAGCTTGCGCTCGCCGAGGAAGGGGTTGCCCGGCAGCTGGCGCACCAGGAAGAACGTGATGGTCTGCAGCACCACAATCACCAGGATTCCCTGGCCGAAACGCTTGAGGAGCATGCGTGTCATGGCTGCGGTTGACGCCCCACTTCCACAGCGTCCAGGGGGTGGTCGTCCAGCAGGCGCGGTACCCAGCCGCGCACGTCTGCGGATTTGAGATAGGTTCTGCTGCTCCAGTAGAGCGGGATGATTGGCAACTCCTGCAGCATGGTGGATTCCGCGCGCTGCAGGGCGTCCGTTCGGGAGTCCTCTGAGGTGGCGGCGCGGGCCTCGGCCAATGCGGCGTCACAGGCGGCATTGCCCCATCCGGTGCAGTTGTTGCCGCCGCCGCTGCGCCACAGATCCACGAAGGTAGCGGGATCCAGGTAGTCGCCGCTCCAGGAGGAGGACGAGATGTCGTACTCCATGTTCTGCTGGGCGGCCTTGTAGGCGGTCCACTCGCAGGAGCGTATCTCCACATGGATGCCCAGCGTCTTCTCCCACATGGACTGCACGGTTTCCGCCATCACGCGCTGCACGTCGCGCGAGGTGGTCATGATTTCCAGATTCGGAAAGCCCTTGCCGCCGGGATAGCCGGCCTGCGCCAGCAAATCGCGTGCCATCTGTTCGCGCTGCCGCTCGGTGAGGGCGGCGTCCGCGGGCTGCGGCAGGGAGTACCCGGCGCCGGGAGGTGTGAAGGTGTAGGCAGGGGTGCCCGCGCCGCGCACCACGTCGTTCACCAGGGAATCGCGGTCGATGGCCAGATAGAGCGCGCGGCGCACCAGCGGGTTGTCCAGCGGCGGGCGCGAGGTGTTCAGGCGGTAGAAGATGGCGCAGTAGTAGGGGTCCTGGCAGTACTGCTCCCCTGCCCGTTCCCTGGCCATGGCGATAAGCTCCGGAGGGACGTTGTTGGTGATGTGCAGCTTGCCGTCGAAGAACATGCGTGTTTCCGTGTAGCCGTTGACGATGGGCATGAAGCGGATGCCGTGGTTGCGGACCTCGTCCGCGCGCCAGTAGCGCGGGTTGGCGCGCACCTCCAGGTAGTCATTGAAGCGGTGCGCGTGCAGCACGTACGCGCCGTTGCCCACCCAGTTGCCCGCACGCGTCCACAGGCTGCGGCGGTCCAGCATGCCGCCGTGCGCCTCCACCGCGTGCGCGGGCACCGGGAACCACGTATAGTGCTGCACCAGCTTGGGCAGGTGCGGTGTGGGACCCTCCAGCGTCAGCCGCAGCGTGCGCGCATCCAGTGCCTCCACGCCCACGTCATCCCATTTGCATTGCCCGCGGTTGAAGGCTTCTGCGTTGCGGATGGGGTAGAGCATCTCCGCGTACTTGCCGCCGAAATCGGGGTGCAGCAGGCGGCGGTAGGCGTAGGCGAAGTCCTGCGCGGTCACGGGGCGGCCGTCGCTCCACTGCGCGTCCCGCAGGTGGAAGGTCCACACGGAAGCGTCCGCGTTGTGCTCCCAGGTTTCCGCCATGCCGGGGTGTTCCGCGGGCATCAACCCCTCCAGCATGGCGCAGATGATTTTGCCGTCCGCCACGGCGGTTGCCATGTGCGGGTCCAGGCTCTGCGGCTCCTGGTTGTTGCCGACGATGACAATCCCCTGCTCTGCTGCGCGCTCGGCGCTGCTGCGGCCGTCTCCGCAGGCCGCCACGGCCAGGGCCAGCAGGACTGTCAACAGGCATCGCACGGCTTAGCGCTTCTTCTTGTCCTTATCCTCCGGCGAGGGAGGGGGCGGCGGATCGCGCCGCACAATCTTCACGAGTGTGCCGATGGGGCACTCCTTGAACAAATACTGCGCCGTGGCCTTGTGTAGGCGAATGCAGCCGTGCGACGAGGGCTTCGACCGCATGGGGCCCTGGTGCATGCCGATGCCGTCGCCCGTCAGGCGCATGAAATAGGGCATGGGGGAGTTCGGGTAGAGGTTGGACTCGTGATAACGATCCTTGCCGATGATTCTAAAGTCGCCTGTGGGGGTGGGCTTGCTCTTGGTGCCGGTGCAGACGGGGAAGACTGCAATGACGCAATCTCCCTGGATAAGCTCGCCGTTCTGCGTGGCCAGGTTGATTTCAATATGCTTGGTCCCGGACGGCTCGAACGGCTCCTCCTTTATCGGTTCTGTCGTTTTGCACTGTGTGGCGACCAGACCTATCCCCAACAGGCACATCAGCGTAGCTATCTTGCGCATGTGCCGATACTACCATTGCCCGCCAGCCTTGTCAACGGTGTGTTTCACCCACATTCGCCGCGCACGCGCGCAATATAGTCTTGAATAGTGGGGACAAAGCGTGTATAATATCGCCCGCGCATGAATTCCAAAGCGTTACAGATAGGCCTGGCGGGGCTGGGCACGGTGGGCACCGGGGTGTACGAAACCCTGTGCCGCAACAACGATTTGCTGCAGGCGCGCACGGGCATCCCGTACGCGGTGAAGCGCGTGGCGGTGCGCGACATCCACCGCAAGCGCGACGTGGAGATCGACCCTGCGCTGCTGACGGACGACTGGCGCGAGCTGGTGGAGGACCCGGAAATCGACATCATCATCGAGTTGATAGGGGGCACGGACGAGGCGCACGAGCTGGTGAAGGCGGCGCTGAACGCGCACAAGCCTGTAGTGACGGGCAACAAGGCGCTGCTGGCTGAATACGGCGGCGAGCTGTTCCGGCTTTCCGCGGAAACGAGCACGCCGCTGTACTTCGAGGCGTCCTGCGGCGGCGGCATCCCCATCATCCAGAGCCTGCAGAATTCCCTGGTGTGCAACCATGTGCGCCGCATCACCGGCATCATCAACGGCACCAGCAACTACATCCTCTCCTCCATGGAGCGCAAGGGCATCTCCTACCGGGAGGCCCTGGACGCCGCGCAGCGCAAGGGCTACGCGGAGGCGGACCCCACGCTGGACGTGAACGGGTGGGACGCCGCGCACAAGGCGCTCATCCTGGCCATGCTGGCGTACGGCACGCCGATCTCGCCGGAGAGCATCGCGGTGTACGGCATCGAGCGCGTCACCCCGGTGGATTTCCACTTTGCGCGGGAGCTGGGCTACAACATCAAGCTGCTGATGGTGATACGGCACCACGAGGAGAGCGACGCGCTGGAACTGCGCGTGCAGCCGAGCTTCGTCTCCCGCCACCACATGCTCTCCAACGTGTACGGCGTGTTCAACGCCATTGCGGTGCACGGCGACATTGTAGGCGAGACCATCTTCTACGGCCGCGGGGCAGGCAAGAACCCCACGGCCAGCGCCGTGCTGGGCGACGTGATGCTCGCCATGCGCGAACGCCGCCACCCGGAGTACCACAGCGGCTTCCACCCCTACACCAAGCAGCTATCCCTCCTGCCCCTGGAGGACACCGTCACCCCGTACTACGTCCGCTTTCAGGTGTCGGACACCCCGGGCATCATCGCCACCATCGCCACGGAACTGGCCAAGTACGACATCGGCATCTCCGCCACCATGTCGCGCGAGCACGAGGACGCGGAGGAGACGTGCGACCTGGTGTTCCTGCTGCACGCATGCCCGTGGGGCAGGCTGTGCCGGGCGCTGGCGGAGCTGGGCGAGCGCCCGGGCATTGCGCCGCACCCCGCCGTCTTCCGCATCGAAACCCTCAACGAAGAAGCATAACCCATGGCACTCATCGTCCAGAAATACGGCGGCTCGTCCGTCGGCAGCATCGACCGCATCCGCAACGTCGCCCGCAGGCTCGTGGAAACACACCGGGCCGGCAACCGCGTGGTGGCCGTCGTCTCCGCCATGAGCGGCGTGACGGACCGCCTCATCGGCATGGCGCACGAGGTTTCCGAGAACCCGCCGACACGCGAGCTGGACATGCTGATGGCCACGGGGGAACAGCAATCCATCGCCCTGCTGGGCATGGCCATCACGGAAATGGGCTTCAAGGCCCGCAGCTTCACCGGGCGCCAGGCCGGCATCTTCACCTATGGTTCCCACACCCGCGCCCGCATTCACCGCATCGACCCCGCAGCCGTCACCACCGCGCTGGACGAGGGCTACATCTGCATCTGCGCGGGATTCCAGGGGATCGCGGCGGACGGCGCCATCTGCACGCTCGGTCGCGGCGGGTCCGACTTGTCGGCCATTGCGCTGGCGGCGGCGGTGAAGGCGGACCTGTGCCAGATCTACACGGACGTGGACGGCGTGTACACATGCGATCCGCGCGTGGTGAAGGACGCCCGCAAGCTGCCCGTACTCTCCTACGACGAGATGCTGGAGATGGCCTCCAGCGGCTCGAAAGTCATGCAGGCCCGCTCCGTCGAATTCGCCAAGAAATTCGGCGTGGTGTTCGAGGTCCGCAATTCCATGAACAACAACCCCGGTACTATCGTGCAAGAAGAAACACCATCCATGGAGTCCCTCGTCATTCGCGGCGTCTCCATTGAACGCAACCAGGCCCGCCTCACCATCTCCAACATCAGCGAGCCCGTCCCCTACACCGCCATCATCCTCTCCGCCCTTTCCGACGCTGAAATCAACGTGGACATGATTGTGGCCAACACCGCGCACGACGGCCACGCCCGCCAGTCGCTCACCATGAACATGAGCGACCTGGGCGCGGCGCAGGCGGCGCTGCAGAAGGTTCTGCCGCAGTTCGGCGCGGAGGCGAAGCTGGAGACGGAGGCGGGATTGGCCAAGCTGTCCGTTGTGGGCGTGGGCATGCGCTCCAACTCGGGCGTGGCGGCCACCATGTTCCGCGCGCTGGCGGACGCCGGGATTGAGACCGGCATGATCGCCACCTCGGAAATCCGCATCACCACCACCGTGCCCGCGGCGGACATCGAGCAGGCCGCCCGCGTGGTGCACGATGCCTTCCACCTCAACACCGTGCAGGAGTGACGGAGGACGAACCAGGGCAGCCCGAAGAGGGGCGCGGCATGGAGTTCAAGCCCGTGGTGAAGGTGGCGGCGTGCGCGCTGCTGGCCGCAGCGGTGCTGGGCTCAGGGTACGTCCTGTTCAACCTGGGGTACAACCAGGGCTACCGGGAGGCTTCAGCCTCCGGCAAGGTGGCGGAGGCCCTCAACGAGGCCGCCGTCAGCAACCTCACCAACTTCATGCAGTCCTCCACCGCCAGCGACGAACAGCTGGAAACCATGGTGCAGGACCCGGACGCCGCGCTCTCCTGGATTCAAGACGAGCGGATACGGCGGGAGGCGGAGTGGCTGCTGGCGCAGTCGCTGATGCAGCGCGGGCGCGTAGAGCACGCGGCGCGGCTGCTCTCAGGCCTGTTCCGCAAGGTGCCCAAGGATGCCGTGTGGGCGCGGCGCGCGCTGAGCGTGGGTGACGCCATGGTGGATGCCCGCCACGCGGACACCGCCACCGCCTTCTACCGCTACGCATGCGACATCTTCGCCGCCGAGAAGTCCACCCCGGAGCAGGCGGACGCGCTCTCCCGCATTGCCACCGCCGCCATTGCCACCGGCAAGGGGAACGACGACCTGCTGCTGCAGCTGGAGGAAATTCTCAAAGAGGCCGCCCCTCTGGGGGATGACGCCGCCACCCTCGTTTCCAGCATCAATGTCTACCTGGGCAACATCCACCGCGCCACGGGCGATCAGGCGGCCGCCGACCGCTGTTACGCGGAAGCCCTGAAAGCCGCCGGGGAGGACGAGACTGCGCTGAGTCCCGCCGCGCGCGTGTGCCGCGGGGCCGTGCTGTTGGTGCAGGGCGAACGCGACCGCGCGGAGAAGCTGCTGCGCAGCGGCGAGCGGGATTTGGGCAACAGCGCGGCGGATACGCTGTGCCGCGTGTTCGCGCTGCGGGAACTGGCGGCCCTTGCGGAGGAGCGCGGCAGCCACCTGCAAGCGCTCGGCCTGCTGAACCGCGCTGAGGGCATGGCGGAGGGTGCCGTGCCGCGCACAGACTTCTTCTGGCCCTGCCTGTACGGCCAGCGCGGCTGGGTGCAGCTCCTTCTAGAGCAGCACACCCCCGCCCTGGATGACTTCAACCGCGTGCTGGAAGGCACGCAGGAGCCCGCGCTGCGCGTGCAGGCGCTGGAGGGCGCCGGCCGCTGCCTGCTGAAGCTGGAGCGCGCGGAGGAGGCCACCCGATTCTTCAACGAGTGCCTCAACCTGCGCACCAACCAGTTTGAGGACGACCGCGAGTCCCTGGCGCGCGTGTGGATACTCGCCGCGCAATCCTACGAGCCGCAGAAGAAGCCCCAACAGGCGGCTTCCGCCTACGCACAGGCCCTCTCGCTCATTCCCGCCACCAGCGGGAACTACCGCACCGCAGCCTTCGGCCACGCCAAGGCCCTGGCGGACGCCGGGCTCTGGCAGCAGTCGCTGGAGGCCTGGCAGAACCTGGCACCCGCCGTGGCGAGCGACGGCGAGGATGCCCTGGAGGTGCAGGAGGCCATCGCCGCATGCATGCAGCAACTCACCCCCAACGTGACCGCACCCGAGCCTGCACCGGATGCTGCGGCACCCGCTCCCGCCGCGCAGCCCGCGCGAACCAACGCCCGCCGCACGCCCGCCAGGCGCGCCGCGCGCCGCCGCAGATAACCCTTTCCCCTTTTCATCCGTATGTACAGCCGCTTCCGTCCCACCCGCAAAAACAACTACACGCTGCCCAAGCTTGCCGTCAGCCTGATTGTCATCAGCCTGGTGCTGTGGGTGCTCATGACCCGCAACGGCTCATCGGACAACGCCGCCCAAGGCGGGCAGGCCGCCAACGCCAGCAGCTACGAGGCCAACGGCACGCTCGCCCGCCTGCTGGACGACCTGTGCGGCGACAAGGCGCACCTGCTAGAGCTGGCCAACAACTTCCAAACCCGCACGGGGTGGCTCGGCAACCGCGACACCCAGCGCCAACTGCGCGCCCTGCTGGTTTCCCGCCTGGTGGACAACGACCTCTGGGCGGAGGCCGCCAAGATGATACCGGACATTCTGACCGTGGTGTCGGCGGACACGCTGGACCGCTTGGCGGATGCCGCGAACGCGCACAAGGATTTCGAGCTGGAGCAGAAGATAGACCGCCGCCTGCAGGAGGTTCTGCTGGGACAGCCCGCGGAGACGCCGCTGCTGCTGCGCTCCATCCGCCGCGCGGCGGAGGCCAACATAGCCGCCAACCGCGAGGACAACGCGGTGAAAATCGTATCCGTGCTGGACGGCCCCGCCGTCATGGCGCGTCTCAACACTCCGGAGCTGGCCGCAGAGGCAGCCTCCCTCCAAATGCTGCGCGCCAGCGTGAGCGAGGTGAAAGACCCTGTGCTCCAGCAAGCCCGCAACATCCTGGACAACGCCAAGTGGCCGCCCTGCCCCGCCGCATCCCGCCTGATGCTGGACGAAGTGGCGGGCGCGCTGCGCGACAACCCGAAGCTCAACGCCGCCGGGCTGAAAACGCTGGAGGAAAAGCTGCTGCACTGCCGCCGCCTGATGATGGAGTTCCCCGACCCGGACCACAGGCTGCCGGAGTGCTACCGCCTGCTCAGCGAGCTACGCACGCGCCTGGGCGACCACGCCGGCAGCGTGCAGGCGCTGGAGCAGTCCGCCGCCTTCCTGGAAAGCTACGGAGAGCTCACACCCCAGATGGAGCTGGAACTCTACCGCGTCCGCGTGAAGGCCGCCCTTGCCGCGCGGGACGAGGAAAAGGCCGCGCTGAACTACCGCTGGCTCATGGAGCACGAAACCGACCCCTCCGGCACCTTCACGGCCATGGCGTACCTCATCGACCACACGGAGGGGGAGGAGCGCGCGAAGCTGCTGGAGCGCACGTGGACGTTCCTGGACGCGAACGCGCGCATAGCGCAGGCCAACCGCTCGGCGCGCGGCAAGGTGGCGCAAGCGCTCATCGAGCATTATGCGGGCAAGGAGGACTACGCCCAGGCCATCAAGTGGCTGCGCATCAACCGCGACCTGGCGGAGGCCGCCAACCCCGACCTCACCAACGGCGTTGCCCTGCAGGCCAAGTACGATTTGGCGCTCATGCTGCGCAAGGCCAAGCAGGACGGCTCCGCCTCCGCCGCGCTCTACCAGGTTTGCGAGGCCATTGAAAAGCTTTCCGACGCCCAGCGCACCAAGCTGGACGCAGCCGCACCGCGCCTGTACAAGAACGCCGTGCGCGAGTACGCCCGCACACGCTACATCATGGGCGACACCGCAAAAGCCCGTGCCTGGAGCAAGAAGATCAAGGAGGGCCTGCCGGACAAGACCCGCTGAAGAATGACATAGAGCCGCCATGTCGTCGCTGCACAAAAAGAGCCTGATAGCCACCGCCGCCATCTTCTGCTGCCGGTTCACGGGGCTGCTGCGCGAGATTGTGTACACGCGCCTGTTCGGCGCCACGGGCGCGCTGGACGCGTACCTGACGGCGTTCCGCATCCCAAACATGCTGCGCGACATGTTTGCGGAGGGCGCGCTCTCCCAGAGCTTCACCAGCGTGATGAGCAAGGTGGAGCAGCAGACCAACCCGGAGAAGGCGTGGCGCCTGGCCAACCGCGTGTGGAGCCAGCTCACCTCGCTCATGATATGCCTGGTGGCCATCGGCGTGATGCTGGCGGGCGTGTTCATGCAGGCTCTCTACCCGGAGCGCGCCAACGTGGAGCTCACCGCGCCGCCGCTGGAGCTGCCGGAGGACAGCCTGGCGGACGAGTACGAGTTTTCCGCCACGTTCCAGGGCATGGGCGAGGACGCGGACGGCGTGAAGGTGGCCCGCTTCACCACGAGCGAGCCCTGCGGCGCCATCAGCTTCGACAAGCCGTGCATCCGCCTCAAACTGGTGGAGGAGTTGAAGCCCGGCGACCACGTGCAGCTCTGCACCACGTCCCGCGGCGGCACGCTGCAGCTGGAGCGGCGCAACTTCATGGGGCTGGCCACGGACCTGTGCCGCATCATGTGGCCGTACATCCTGCTGGCGTCCATCTCCGCGCTGTGCATGGGCGCGCTGAACGTGTTCGGCATCTTCGGCATCCCGAACCTGGCGAGCGCGGCGTTCAACCTCACCACCATCATTTTCGGCGCGGCCATCGGGTATATCATCGACCCGCACTACGGGCCGCAGGCGCTGTACGGGTTCGCCATCGCGGTGGTGCTGGGCGGCGTGGCGCAAATACTGGTGCAGGTGCCCAAGCTGCGCAAGCTGGGCTGGCGCATGGAATGGAACATCGGCCTCTCCCTGCGCGGCGGCCTGCACTTTGTGGACCCCTACTCCAAGAGGGTGTGGTGCCTGATGGTGCCCGGCATGATAGCCGCGGGCATCACGCAAACCAACATCTTCATCAACACCTCCTTCGCGCTGTACCTGGAGCCCGGCTCCGTCACCGCGCTGAGCTGCGGCTTCCACCTCTGGCAGCTCCCCGTAGCGCTCTTCGGCGTGGCAGTGGGCATGGTGGTGCTGCCCACCGTCTCGCGCATGACGCTCACCTCCGGCAAGCATGAGATAACGGAGCACCTGGCCAAGGCGCTGCGGTTCATGGCGCTCTTCGCGGTGCCGTCCGCCGTGTTCCTGTCGGTCTGGGGCGTGCAGATAGCCAGCGTGTTCTTCCAGGGCGGGCGGTTCGGCAGCGAGGCGTCGATGCTGACGGGTTCCGTGCTGGCGTGCTACTCGCTGGGGCTGCTGGGCTACGCGGGAATGAAGGTGCTGCAGCCCATCTTCCTGGCGCTGGAGAAGCCGTGGGCGCCGGCCATGCTGGCCTTGGTGGCGTGCGCCATCTCCATCGGCCTGAACTACATGTTCGTGATGGTGCTCGGCATGCCGGCGCAGTACCTGGCGCTCACCACCTCCGTGGTGACCACGGTGAACTTCCTGTTCTACTTCTTCTACCTGCGGAAGCTGCTGGGCGGCATGTCCTGCGGCATCCTGATACCGGGCGTGCTGCGCATCTGCGCGGCGGGGCTGGTGCTGGCGCTTGTCTGTCTGGCGGCCCGGCTGCTGTTCTTCGGGGACTTCACGGAATGGAACTTCTTCCTGCGGCTTGGGGCCATGGCCGTGGGCGGCATCATCGGAGCCGCCGTCTACGCCGCCGCCTGCCACCTTTTCCGCGTGCCGGAAATCATTGAATTCACCCACTACCTCCGCCACCGCAAAGCCTCCCCAGCGGAATAGCGCGCGGGCGCACAACAGCAACTCCGCCGATAGATTTTGCGCTTGAACAATCGGTCCCGCGGGTGTATAAGGGCGCGCATGAACACGTCCGTACGCACGCGCTTTGCTCCGTCTCCCACCGGGTACCTCCACATTGGCGGGGCCCGCACCGCATTGTTCAACTACCTGTTCGCCCGCAAGATGGGCGGCACGTTTGTGCTGCGCATCGAGGACACGGACCAGGAACGCCATGTGGAGGACGCCATGAAGGCCATTTTCACCGGGCTGAGCTGGCTGGGGCTGGACTGGGACGAGGGCGAGGGCAAGGGCGGCCCGTACGTGCCGTACTACCAGAGCCAGCGCGGCGAGATCTACGACCGCTACTTCCAGAAGCTGGTGGACATGGGGCGCGTGTACGAGTGCCCCGCCCCCAACAAGCGCGACAAGAACGGCGACGAAATCCCCGGCACGAGCGAGGGCACGGTGTGGCGCTTCCGCTTCAAGCGCGAGGGTGTGATGACCCTGCACGACCTGGTGTGCGGCGACATCTCCGTGGACTACAACAACGTGGAGAACACGCCGGACATGGTGGTGAAGCGCACGGACGGCTCGTACATCTTCCACCTGGTGAACGTGGTGGACGACATCGAGATGAAAATCACCCACGTCATCCGCGGCGAGGACCACGTGATGAACACCTTCAAGCACCTGCAGCTGTTCGACGCCTTCGGCGTGGAGCCGCCGGTGTACGCGCACATCCCGCTCATCCAGAACCCGGACGGCTCCAAGATGAGCAAGCGCGACGTGGGGGCGCAGCTGGGCAACTACCCGGCGGACGGCTTCCTGCCAGATGCAGTCATCAACTTCATCGCCCTGCTGGGCTGGAGTCCCAAGACGGAGGACGAGGTGTTCACCAAGGAGCAGCTTATCGAGGCGTTCTCCATGGAGAACGTGAACCGCCACGCCGCCAAGTTCGACATCACCAAGTGCCGCTGGATGAACCAGCAGCACATCATGCGCCTGGACCCCGCCAAATTCACCGAGCTGGCCATGCCCTTCTGCGTGCAGGCGGGTCTGCAGGACACCCCGCAGCTGCGCGAGGCCATCCCCAGCGTGCAGACGAAGGTGCAGCTGCTCAGCGAGGTGCCCGCGTGGGTGAAGTGGGTGCAGGTGCTGGAGTACGAGGACGAGCCCATGCAGAAGCTGCAGGACAACGCGCGCGAGATGCTCGACCTCTTTGCGGAGACCGCCGCCGCGCTGCCGGAGTGGAACGGCGAGGCCGCCATGCAGCTGGTGAAGCCCATGACCAAGGAGCGCGGGCTCAAGGTGGGCGCCATGATGTTCCCTCTGCGTATCGCGCTCACCGGCACGCACGCCGGTCCCGGCATCGACACCATCATGCAGGTGCTCGGGCGGGACGAGGTGCTGCGCCGCATCCAGGTTTTCCCGCGCTAACCGCACCGCACCATGCGCACCGTTGATTTCGATTACCCGCTGCCGCAGGAGCTCATCGCCTCGCGCCCGCTGCCGAACCGCGCGGACTCCCGCATGCTGGTGGTCCATCGCGATTCCGGGCTCATCGAGCACCGCCACTTCTCCGACATCCTGGAGTACGTGCAGCCGGGCGACCATTTCGTGATGAACGACACGCGCGTGGTGCCCGCACGCTATTTCAGCAACGACGGCAAGATCGAGCTGGTGCGCGCCGGCATCTCGGACGAGCTGGTGTGGAAGTGCCTGGTGCGCCCCGGCAAGAAGATGCGCCTCGGCGCCACCGTGCAGGTGGGCGACGCCACCGGCCGTGTGGAGCTCATCAACGAGGAGGGCTACCGCTACATCCACTGGGACAAGCAGGTGGGCGACGAGTACGGCCGCCTCGCCCTGCCCCACTACATGAACCGCGAGAGCGACCCCGACGACAAGGAGCGCTACCAGACCGTCTACGCCGCGCACGAAGGCGCCATCGCCGCCCCCACCGCCGGCCTGCACTTCACCCCGGAAATCCTGGCCGCCGTGCCCCACAGCTTCGTCACCCTCCACGTGGGCGTGGGCACCTTCCGCCCCGTCAAGGTGGACAACGTGGAGGAGCACCGCATGCACACGGAGGTCTTCTACATGCCCCAGGAAACCTCGGACGCCATCGAGGCCGCCAAGCGCGTCATCGCCGTGGGCACCACCAGCGTGCGCGTGATGGAAACCCTCGCCGCGCGCCACGGGCGGCCGCTGCCCGCCGGGCCGGGAGAAACCAACATCTTCATCTACCCCGGATTCGAGTACAAGGTGACGGATGCCCTGCTCACCAACTTCCACCTGCCGCAGAGCACGCTCATCATGCTGGTGTGCGCGTTCGCGGGCAAGGATCTCATCATGGAGGCGTACCGCCAGGCGGTGGAGATGCGCTACCGCTTCTTCTCCTACGGGGACTGCATGCTGATTCTGTAAGGCACGGGCGAATTCCCGCTACCGAAAACGGCATTTTTCCTTCTTGACTACCTAGGGAGGGAGGTTCAGAATAGGGGCAACGAAATTGGAATCATTATCATGAAGATTGCATCCATTATTACCGCGGGCATGCTGCTTGGCATGCCGACCATTGCCCAGGAATCCGCCGAGCAGACACCCGCCGCGCCCGCGGCGGAGGCCGCCACGCCGGAAGCGCAGCACGCCGCGTTCGTGAAGGAGCTCATTGCCAACGTGAACAACCTCACGGAAACGCTGAAGGGAATCAACGACACCGCCACGGCGGATGCCGCCGCGCCCAAGGTGGCGGAGCTGGTGGCGCACAACAAGGAGCTGATGCAGGCATCCAAGAACCTGCCGCAGCTCGCTCCGGATGCGGCTGCGGCGCAGCGCGCGCTGTTCTCGGAGCAGGCCAAGCCGGCCATGGCGGAGCTCCGCACCGCTCTGGTGGCGGTGGTGACCAAGGAATGCTACGGGTCGGACGCCCTGCTGCAGGCCCTGGCGCCCATCATCCACTAACCGTCGATTCCCCGGGATTGACGCTGTACCCACATGCCGCGCCATCGATGCGCGGCATGATGGCGTAAGATTTGCCGCAATGCTATGTTATTGGCTTGACATGGCGGGAGGGAGGCGAGTACAATGCGCCGCCTCAATTCTATAACAGCCATGGAACAGTACAGCCTCAAGAATCCTTTCCCCGCCACCGTGGTGGCCGTGCATCCCGTCACCAAGCCCGGCAGCATCAAGGAAACCAACCAGATCGATTTCTCCCTGGAGGGCTCCGGGCTGGAGTACTCGGCGGGCGATGTTCTGGGCGTGCAGCCGATGAACGACCCCGGGCTGGTGGATGCGCTCATCGCCCGCCTGGGCCTGAACGCGGATGAGAGCGTGGCGCTGCCCGGCGGCGCCGTGGCGTCCCTGCGGGAGGCCCTCGTCACCGCGTACGACATCACCACCATCAAGAAGGGCGTGCTGAGCAAGTGGAACGCCGTGGCCAAGAGCGCCAAGCTGGACGCGCTCATCGAGGACTCCGAGCTGCTGCGCAACTTCGCCCACGGCCGCGATGTGCTGGACCTGGCGGAGGACCCGGAGACCACTGCCCGCTTTGCGGACGCCTCCCAGTTTGTGGGCTGCCTCGGCAAGCTCGCCCCGCGCCTCTACTCCATCGCCAGCAGCCCGGACGCCGTGCCGGGGCAGGTCTCCCTCTGCGTCGGCGCCGTGCGCTACACCCCCAAGCACAGCGACCGCCCGCGCGGCGGCGTGTGCTCCACCTACCTGGCGGACCGCGTGAAGCCCGGCGACAAAGTGCGAGTGTTCGTGCAGCCCAAGCCGGGATTCCGCCTGCCGGACGACCCGACCACGCCGGTCATCATGGTGGGGCCGGGCGCGGGGATTGCGCCGTTCCGCGCGTTCTGGCAGCAGCGCACAATCGACAAGGCGGAAGGCGGCATGTGGTTCTTCTTCGGCAATCCCCACCAGGCCACGGATGCCTGCTACGAGGACGAAATCAACGAGCTGGTGGCCGCCGGCAAGATGCGCTACTCCGCCGCATGGAGCCGCGACCAGGATCACAAGGTCTACGTGCAGCACCTCATGGAGCAGAACGCCGCGGACATCTGGAAGTGGCTGCGCGCCGGCGCCGTGTTCTACGTGTGCGGAGACGCCATGCGCATGGCCAAGGACGTGGAGGCCGCCCTGCTCGGCATCATCTCCTCCCAGGGCAACCACTCCCCGGAGGAGGCCGTGGGATACCTGGCCGCCATGCGCGACGCCAAACAGTACCGCAAGGACGTGTATTGATTCCCAACGCCTTGACGCGCGCCGCTTTTCATGCCACAATGGGGGCATGAGAATTGCACGCACACTCGTCCTGCTGCTGGCCGCCTGCTGCGGCCACGCCGCCGCAAGCACCGTCGTCTGGGACAACGCCGCGGGGAACGGCGTCTGGGATGTCGGCAAAACCGCCAACTGGAATACGGGGGGGAGCACCCTGGAAGCAACGGTTTTCCAGCAATACGACTACGCGGAGTTCAGCGGCAACGGCGCGGGGGAGATTGTACTGTCGCCTGCGGGAGATGTGAAGGATATCCACGCATACGACATCACCGTGTACGGAAGCGGGGACTACACGTTCTCGGCGGCGTACGACTTCGCCAACCTGCACATCCACGGCAACCTGAACAAGGGCGGCAGCGGCACGCTCACCATCCAAACGCCGAACACCCATGTGGAAGGCACTGTGAACCTTGGCGGCGGCACGCTGGAGGTGGCGGATTACGTGGCCGGATTCAGCGGGCAGAATATCCAATTCACGGACAGCGCCACCCTGCTGGTGCACGGGCGAACGCTGGGAAGCATCAGCGTGGATGAGCGGGCGGAGGCGCAGATTGACGCCGCCACCGTTGGTTCCATCAGCGGGCAAGGCACACTGGTGAAGGTGTCGGACGGCACGCTCACACTGGCGGAAAGCAACAGCGTGAGTCACATCACGCTGCAGCAGGGAACGCTTGTGGCGGGAAACGACAAGGTATTCGCAGCCAACAACAACGATTTGAAACTGGAGGGCGGCACGCTGGATTTGGGCGGCTTCTCCTGCGCCTCCAGGGTTGAGCTGGCCGGCGACAACACCGCCTCCATCCTCAACGGCGCGCTCACCAACAAAATTGAGGGCAACGGCGGGTTCACCAAGGAGGGCAACGAAACGCTCACCATCGGATACTTCGACGGAACCAACACCTACAACTCCTACCATGGCGACACCGTGGTGAACGGCGGCACCCTCCGCGCCGCCGCCGACAACGCCTTCGGCGACTACGACGGCGGCGACATCATCATGAACGCCGGCACGCTGGACCTGGCGGGACACCGGGCAAACAACACCATGCAGGCATGGGGAGACTCCACCCTGCTCTCCAACGGCGGACGTCTGAAAAGCGTGCTGGTGAACACCCACGCGCTCACCGTGGAGGGCAAGCTGGAAACCGGCTCGCTGGACATACAGGGCGGCGGCGATTTGAAGCTGCTGAAGGGCGGCTCCATCAGCCTGGGGAGCGAGGTTGTCGACGAGGAACCCGTTTGGGAGAAAAAGGCCTCACTCGCCGTGCTTGGCGAGGCGGGACAAGCCACCCTGCACAACGTGCAAATCCAAGGCTACAGCTGGTTCATGGGCGAATCCGCCGAGAGGAGCCGCATCGACGACATCGATTTCACCGCCGCGCAGGATATCGGATTCAGGTATCTCACCATCGGTGCGGACAACTCGTTCACGACCACTGCAAAGAACGGAACCATCACGCTGTGGAACGACGTGACCATCGACCTTTCCGATGCCACCTACCAGCTGCTGGCAGACGTCTACTACTTCGACCTCACGGGCATGTTCCACTGCGATTTGCTGCTGGGCGACGTGTACCTTGACGCCACGGATTTGGAGTTCAATCTGCAGGATGCCGCCGTGCAGCTGGATTTCGGGGATCAGGTGAACATTCTCCCCGTCGACAGCGTGCGGCTGGGCATGAAGGGCTACGACACCGAGTTGAAGCTCGCGGCGGGAGGCAAACTTGAGTTCCACGCCACGGCACAGACACCGGAGCCCGCCACGGGCACGCTGGGCCTGCTTGCCCTTGCCGCCCTCAGCATGCGGAGACGCCGCAGGTAGACAGCCTATTTTGACGGAAGGAGCGCGCGCCGGGAGAGTTCGCGGAAGGTGTAGGTTTCCGGGCCCGTGACGTTGACGATGCGGTGCCGCTCCCCGCTCACCGCCTCCTGCAAGGCCAGCTCCGCGAAATCCTGCACGTGAATGGGCTGCCTGCCCAGCGCGGTTGTACAAGCGCAATCATTGGGACACACGTGGTACAGGAGTCCCTTATGACTGTCAGCGCCTGAACAGGCGCTTGGCAAGTTTTCCCCATTTCCCCACCCGCCAGCGCAGAAGGCGTGCGGGGGAGTTCAGGCGCCTCCAGGCACGCTCCAGCTCCGGCGTGAAGCGCCCGTCTGCCAGCAGATGAACGGACGGCTCATTGCCCAGGCTCTTCCGGTACACGCCGCTGAGCTTGTGGTAGGAGTTGTCCAGCATGTACACCTCCACCCCGGCTTTCCAGCACATGATGGCCACATGCAGGCGGTCCGTAACCACCACGTCCGCCTGGCGGACAGCATCCGCGAACGCCAGGAGCATATTGGCGTTGTAGCGCATTTTGCGACCGCTGGTATGCCAGGCGACAGAAATGTCATAGGTGAAGGGCGAGCAGTAGGGAACGTCCTTTTCCGAATCATTGCGCAAAAGGAAAGCCACGCGCTTTTCCTCCCCGTGAATAGTTGAACGGACGGAAGCGAATCTTACCGATGCCTTCATCCCCTCCGGCAATCCGTCCTTCAACAGGCTCAGCGTGCGCTTTTCCTCCTCGTTGAGCTTCTCCAGCGGCACATCCAGGGGGTGGCTGTCCAACGCATCCAAATCCAAGGCAAATGCCATATCGTCGGCAAGGTGGCAGCGCGCGCCGGTATTCACGGAAGTGCAATAGTCGTAGGAAGCCTGCTCCCTGCATATCAAGTGGCAATTCGGCCCCAGCCCGGCCATCAGCGCATCCACACCGTTGATGCTGTGCGGCAAGACAACGGCCGTTTCCACCATGGGGGAGAGCATGACTTCCTCTGCCTCTGCCGAGCACCAATTTGCCGTGAACCGGCCCCCCCCTGCAACGACAAGCGAAAGCCGCCCATCCAGCGGGGCAGCCGTTCCAAGGGAGTCGAATTCCCGGTATTGCAGCCCGTACCTATCAAAGAACTGCCGTGTTCCCTCGGCAATGAGCAAATCTCCCAGGTTACCGAAGTTCGGCCAATAGTAAAAGGGGGACAAGGGGCGCAAGAGCCCTGCCATTTCCTGTTCACTCAATTCGTTCATAAAAAGGGAAACGCGGGGCTAATCCAAAACGACCTCGAACTGATGCTTCTCACGGTACCGCGCGAGAAACGGGAACCTGCTTTCCAACCTCTGCCAGACCTTGGAGGGGTAGACGGTGTTCATGATCATGCCGAACGAGGCGTCCCTGGTGCGCTGCAGGACGAGGAAGTACAACACTGCGGACAAAAGAGGCCCCAGGAAGGCGGCAATGTAGTACGGCGTGTTGCAATACTCCAGCATCATACCGGGGATGTTCACCAGGACCGCCATGATGAGGTAGGGGTAGAAATCCCGTATCTGCTGCCGGGCGGACATGTCTGACACCTTCAGCGTATAGGTGAC
The DNA here is from genome assembly GCA_030531305.1 of Akkermansia sp. Taxonomy (GTDB): domain Bacteria; phylum Verrucomicrobiota; class Verrucomicrobiia; order Verrucomicrobiales; family Akkermansiaceae; genus Akkermansia. The sequence continues at coordinate 28,609 of JAUNNT010000001.1, read as the reverse complement.
GGTCAATACAAGGTTGATAACATTTTCAATGACAAACGCCCAGCAGACGGCGGCAACGCTGAAATAGGCGCCGACCAGCATGGCAGTTATTCCGAAAGTGCGCAAGATGACCTCCCGCCGCAACAACAGGTCCGTCCTTCCCACAACCATCAGGTAGTTGTGGTTCACGCGGATGACGGTGGTGAATGCAAATCCGCAACAGAGGATGCGCAGGTAGGGCACGCAGGGAAGCCAGGTGGAGCCGTACAACAGGTGGACCAGCGATTCCGCATTGCAGGCAATGGTGACCATGAGCCAGAGGCAGGGGCACAACAGCACGCGCATGTACTGCCGGTACGCGCGGTCCAGACGCTTCCGGTCATCTTGGACGGTGGAGAGGATGGGGTAGATGATGCTGTCGATCGGCCCCTGTAAAAGGGAGATGGGCATCTGGCAAAGGCGGGTTGCCCGATCATACAGGGCAAGCTGGCCGGGAGAGTAGAACTTGCCGATCACCAGGTTGCGCGATTCCACATACACGTTCCACACCAAGCCCGAAAGGGAGAGCTTGATGCCGAAGTTGAAGAATTCACGGAAGGACTGCCACGAGAAGACGAGTTTGGGCTTCCACGGGGAAACGATCCAAACAACTGCAAGGGACAGCAAGCCCTGCATCACGCCCTGCATCACCACCGCCCAGTAGCTCCAGCCGATGTACGCAAGGTAGATGGTGATGGGCATAACTGCCAGGGTGGTTGCAAGGCCGATGATGGCGGGTGTCTTGAAATCCCGGCGGGCGGCATAGAGAGTCCAGTGAACGCTCCCCGTGGCGTTGAGAAGCATCATCACGGCGGAAACGCGCGTTATCCACAGCAGGGCCGGCTGGTGGAAGAAATCCGCGAACCAGATGGCGGCATACCAAAATACAGCGACAACAACCAGGTTGGCGGCAATGTTGTACCAGAAAACCGTGCTGCAGTCTGCCTCCGTTCTGTCCTGCTTGCGGATGAGGGCCGCGCCGAGGCCGGCCTCCTTCAACGTGGAGGCAATGGCGAAAAAGAGCCCGGTCAATCCCAGGATACCCATTTCATCCGGGGAGATGAGGCGCGCAAGGATCATCCCGAAAACAAACTGCACGGGTTGCAGGGTCAACTTGGAAATCATTGACCACTTCGCCCCGCTCAGGGTTTCCTGTTTCAGTCTGCCCACGCGCGGCGCGGATTGTAGGGTATGGTTATGACGCTGTCAAGGTTTACTTTTGTACAAAACGAGTATGTTCACTCCGCGTCCAGGGTGAGGATGGTCACGTTGTCGGCCATGGGGAAGCGCAGGGCTTCCACGGCCTGCACCAGGGCGGGTGCCAGCGGGGTATCCGTTGAGGAAAGGATGCGGCGCACGGAGGCCTTGGGGTTGCAGTCGAACAGCAGCTCCTCCACGCCGTCGGACGCCAGGATGATGCGGTCGTGCGGCAGCAGGGGGAAGCCCTGCGACGGGGCGTCCACCATCTCGGGGGGCTCTCCGGTGAGCGCGCTGCGCAGGCAATGGCTGTCCGGCATGGCGCACTCGGGGCCGAAGCCCTGGTAGAAGCCGCGCATGGAGTGGTCCTCGTTCAGGCGTGAGAGGGAGCCGCCTCGCCAGAGGAAGAGCGCGGAATCCCCCACGCTGATGTGGTAGAGCAGATGGCGGGTGACAAATGCGGCCAGCAGCGTGGTGCCGCCGAATTCGCCGCCGCGCTCCAGCAGGAGCGCCCCCACGGCCTCGTTCGCCTCGTCCAGCGCCACGCGCAGGCGCCGCGGCACGTCATCCATGTCCGCCAGCCGCGCAAAGGCGGCGCAGAAGGCGTCCGCCGCGGCGCGGGCGGCCAAATCACCGTGGCTGTGGCCGCCCATGCCGTCGCACACCACGGCGATCGTACCGTTCGGGAAATGGGAGACGGCGTAGGCGTCTTCCATCTTCTCGCGCATGCCGATCCACTGTGCGGCGTGTACATCCATACCAGCTTGCATCCTTTCTAGCATTGCAGGAGCGGAAAGACAAGAAAAATTGCCAACAGGCAGCCGCGTCCGTGCCGCATTTTTCGCGCGCGCGGGAAGAATTTGCTTGCGGAATTGGTTAAGTTAGGTAAAATGGTTGCAACCGCTTAATGAATCTGATGAAAACGGGAAAAATCATAGGATTGACAGGCGTGGTGCTGGTAGGCGCCGCGGCGTACCTGTACACGCAGACGGAGGTGCTGGATTTCCTGAAGGCGCCCAAGCTTGACTACGAGCTGGTGTGGGACGCCGGAGTGGGCGAGGCCACGGGAAGCGCTCTTGACGGCATCACGCAAGCCGCGCCGGACCTGGGACGCGAGAAGTTCCGCCAGTATGCAGCGGACGACGCGAACTGGAAGCGGATGGCGCGCTACATGCTCAGCAAGTGCGACAGCGACAGCTCCGCCGCCATAGCGAAGTTCACCAAGGAGAACGCGCAGACCATCGAGGACCTGGAGAAGCAGATAGCCGAGAAGAAGAGCAACATGCTCACGCTGGCGGATGCATCCCAGGAGAGCCGCGACCTGGTGAAGGAGCTGAACCGCAAGCTGGCGGAGGCCAAGGCGGAGAAGGAGGTGCCGTGGACGCTTGACGCAGCGCTCAACAACCCGCAGCTGCTGGTTCTGCTGGACCGCATCTGCAGCGACCGCGAGTGGCTCAACCAGTTCCTGTTCTCCGGCGAGTGCGCGCAACCGGGCCGCGCGCTGGCCATCCTGGGCGAGATTTTCAAGAAGCACCCGGAGGCGCGGCGCGCGGGCGTGCTGCGCAACATCGCCACCGCCACCGCGCTTGAATACGCGCAGGCGGGCTACCCGTTCGCCTACGCCGAGCCCCGCGCCGACCACTTCATCCGCAACTGGAAGGCCGGCAAGCTCAACACGTCGTTCGATACCCTGCCCTTCTGGCAGTACCGCGTGGTGTGCGGCGCCAAGGGCATGCACAGCTCCGCCACGCCGGAGGCCCTGCAGTGGGCCGTGGACAACCTCCACCTGCCCGCGCAGAAGTACTGCGGCTGCTACTGGCGCTGCGGCTACAAGCTCTACAACATCTACGGCGAAATCATCCACAACAACGGCTACTTCGAGCCCTTCAAGGGCATGTTCGACGGCAACCACTACCTGCTCACGCAGAACGTGGGCGGCGTGTGCGGCAGCCTCTCCCACTACGGCGCGTACGCGGCCTGCGCCAACGGCGTGCCCGCCATGACCGCAGGCGAGCCCGCCCACTGCGCCCTGGTGGTGATGGTCAACGGCGTGTGGACCCCCGCCTACTCCCTCTCCTGGGAGCGCGGCCTCCACTGGACCGTGTGGAAGGACGTGCACCGCTACTCATCCCTGCACATGCAGACCGAGATGCAGAGCGAGAAGGCCGCCAAGAAGACCGACCTCTCCAACGCCTACCGCATGGTGGCCCGCGCCTTTGCCGACATCAACGACAAGGACAAGGCCGTGAAAGCCTACAAGGCCGCGGTGGACGCCCAGCCCTGCAACTACCTCGCCTGGCGCGAATACGCCGCGCACCTGAAGTCCGGCAAGGCCAAGCCGGAGGCGTGGCTGACCTACAACACGCTGGTGTGCGACAAACTCTCCGAGCGCTACCCGGAGATGGCGGCGGAAATCCTGCGCACGTACCTGTACCCGGTGCTGGCGGACAACGCGGCATCCTACGGCAAGGACAAGCTGGAGGAATGCTTCCTGAACTTCTGGAAGCCGGTGGAGCGCGCCTCCCGCAGCATGGAGAAGCTGGAACCGGACGCCTGGCACGCGGACGAGATGTGCAACGCCCAGCTGGACATCCTCAAGAAGCTCGGCGGCGACGAGAAGCAGGTGACGTTGGACTTCTACACGCTGGTGCTCTCCAACACGTTTGTGAACCGCCACTACGCGCCCAAGGTGCTGGCCTGGGGCACCAAGCTGGCGGCCAAGCACCAGGGCGACATGCCCAAGCGCATGATGGAGGCCAACGTGGTGGCGCTCTCCGCCAAGGGCGGCGCCAAGATGGACGCCAAGTCGCGCGACAAGATGATCGGCGAGCTGCTGGTGAACTGCGAGACCAGCCGCGACCTGAACTCTTTCAACAACCTGTCGGAGCTGCTGTCCAAGGACTACACGGCGCCCAAGGACAAGATGCCCTCGTTCGAGCCGTTCAAGGGGCGCCTGATGTCCGAGCGCGGCGTGCCGTACTTCAGCTCGGTGTCCTCGCGGTTCGGCCAGCCGTCCGGCGCGGGCCATCCCGGCCTGCTCAAGGAGTGCGGCGGCAGCTTCCACACCGACAAGGAGGAGAACCCCTGGGCCGCCATCATGCTGGTGCGCCCGGCCATGGTCTCCGGCGTGGTGGTGGTCTGCACCAGCCACAACACGGGCCGACTGAACAACATGCACATCCAGGTCTCCGAGGACGGTGAGAGCTGGACGGACGTGGGTCCCGCGGCCGCCCCGTACAGCGGCGAGGTGATGCGCTTCGACATGGGTGCGGAGGCCGACTGGCCGCGCGCCAAGTACATCCGCGTCATCCGCGACGGCGGGCCAGAGTTCTTCCACCTGCGCGGCATCTACGTCTACGGCAAGAAGGCCGCGTAACACGACAGCAAGCAAGACTAACCCCAAACTGATTCAGCAGATATGAAAAGGCTTATGATACTCGCGCTCGCCGTCGGAATGGCGGGCTGCCACGAACAGAAGAAAGAGGCTCCCCCCGTGGAGCCGCAGCCGCCCACCGCTCCCGCCGCAGGCGCGCAGAGCCCCAACCAGGCGGAAAACTTCACCAAGGCCAAGGAATCCGTCACCGACGACGGCTACATCGCCTTCGCCTACGCCGCGGACTGGGACCGCTACAGCGAGTCTTTCGCCAAGGCGTGGATCACCAACGCGGACATCCAGAAGGCCGCTGGAAGCGCGCGCCTGCTGCTCGCGCCCGTCTACCAGAACGTCACGGACAAGGTGAAGAAGGAGCAGGAGGCATTCTGGGGACCCATCCCGGAGAAGAACCGCGGGTTCCATGACGAGACCTACCCCGCCATCATGTTCTTCGACAAGGACGGCCGCCACTACGCGGACGTGTACGGCCCGGACATGCTCACCCGCCCTGTCGCGGACATTGCGGCGGACGTTGCGGGCAAGCTGGAGCTGCTGCACCAGCAGGAGGCCCTGCTGAAGAAGTCAGCCGCGGCATCCGGCGCGGAGGCCGCCAAGTACCTGGGCGAGGCCGCCACAATGGAGGGCATCAACCGCCCGGACAAGGTGGCGGAGAAGCTCAAGGAGCTGGACCCGGAGGACGGGAGCGGCTATGTGCGCCGCGTCACCTTCGACGGCCTCGGCTTCGCCGGCGAGAAGCGCAAGCAGGTGGCCGATTGCAGCTCCAAGGACGCCAGGTGGGCCGCCATTCAGGATGTCATCAAGGAGGTGGAGGGCAAGCTTGAAGACAACGCCTACACCGCCGTGCAGAAGCAGGAGATGTGCGCCGCCGTCATCGGCGTGCTCCACCGCGACGGCGGCTACAAGGGCAGCCTCCAGATTCCCCGGTGGTGCAAGCGCATGGCCGAGCTGGACCCGGAATCCCTGCTGGGCCGCAGCGCCAAGGTGGTGCCGGACGTGTGGAGCTGGAAGCTCAACTACGCGGAGGGCTGGACCCCGCGCGGCATCCCGGACGACAACACGCCCATCCTGCTGCGCGGCGACCTGCCGATTTCCGATGCCGGCTCCTACACCCTGCAGTTCATGTACCACAAGGGCAAGGACCCGCTGCGCATCAAGAAGGTGATGCTCTACGACGGCGAGGAGCTGGTTTCCGAGGACGAGCACGAGGGCGAGGCCTCCGGCTCCCCCCGCAACAACAGCTACACCGTCACCGCCGAGTCCAAGCTCAAGGAACCCCACGTCTACATCATCTTCGACAACGGCGACAAGCGCGATTCCTACGGCATGATCCGTATCGACAACGAATGACGCCGCGGCGTAATTTACAATTGACAATTTACGATTTACAATTTGAAAGTTAGGCGCGCGTTGCGCGCGTGAATGAACCGCCCCGCTCGGCCTAGTGCCTTGCGGGGCGTTTTTGTGGTGGTTGGTAAGCGGGCGTTGGCGTGTATCCACACCCCCGTTTTCACCCGCGCGCCAATCACCCTCTGCGGGGGCGGCGGTTGAAGCGGTCGTAGAAGCGGGTTTCGCGCTTGCGGGAGTCGCGGGAATCGCGGTCGCGGCGCTGGCGTTCGCGTGGGCGGAAATCGTCGTTGTTGCGGAAGGAGGGGCGCGGGGCGGGGCGTCCCTTGTCCTCGCGGATGTTGACCTCGTACCCGCAAATGGAGGCGGTGGCGAGGCGCTCGACGAGCCGGGGTGCGACCTCCGGGGAAACCTCTATCAGGGAGTGCTTGGGGAACATGCGGATATCGCCGATGCTGCCCTTGGGTGCGCCGCCCTCGTTGTAGAGGAGTCCGGCGATGTCCTTGGGGCGGATGTGGAGCATCTTTCCGGCGTTCATGAAGAGGGTGACGCTCTCCTGCAGGCTCCAGTCGTTGCCCTTCTCCACGGGCAGCTCGTCCTCCGCCACGCGGCCATGGCGCTTGGGGCGGTCCTCCGGGATGGGCTGTATCTCGCGGCTGGCGCGCTCCGCCAGCAGGTGGAACATGGCGCACATCAGCTTCTCCTCCGGCATGTCCAGGTCGCGCAGTTCCTCCGGCAGCTCGTGGGAACGCGCGGCCTTCTCCAGGATGTCGTCCACCAGGGCCTCGCGGCGCATCTGCTCCACCTCGTCTGCGGTCATGACCTGCTCGCGCTGCATGCGTGTGCCGACGAAGCGCTCGATGCGTCCCATGAGGGAGAAATCGCGTCTGCCGAAGAAGGTGACGGCCCTGCCCTTGCGTCCTGCGCGGGCGGTTCTGCCGATGCGGTGGACGTAGTCCTCCGGCTCGCGCGGCAGCTCGAAGTTCACCACCATGTCCACGTCGTCGATATCCAGCCCGCGGGCTGCGATATCCGTGGCCACCAGGACGTTGAGGTTGCCCTTGCGGAAAGATTCCATCACGCGCTCGCGGAGAGTCTGCGGCATGTCGCCGTGCAGGCGGTCCACGGAATACCCGCGCGCCAGCAGGCCGTCCACCACGTCGTCCACCACGCGCTTGGTGTTGGCGAAAACCAGGCCGCGCTTCATGCGGCCCATCTCGATGAGGCGGCTGAGCACCTCGATGCGCGAGGAGAACAGCACCTCGTAGGCCACCTGCTCGCAGGTGGGCACGGTGAGCACGGGGCGCTCCACGGCAATCTCCCGCGGGTCGTGCGAGATGCGCTTGATGAGCTCGCGGATGGGGTGGGACATGGTGGCGGAGAAGAAGAGCGTCTGCCGCTGTTCCGGCAGGGAGACCACGATGCGCTCGATGTCCTCCTGGAAGCCCATGTCCAACATCTCGTCCGCCTCGTCCAGGATGAGCGTGGAGACGGCGTCCGTGCGCAGCTCGCCCTGCTCCATGAGGTCGATGATGCGGCCGGGCGTGCCGACCACAAACTGCACGCCGCGCTTGAGCGCGGAAAGCTGCGGGCCGAAGGATGCGCCGCCGTAGATGGGCACGGCGGAAACGCCGTCCAGGTACATGGCGAGCTTGTCCACCTCTCGGCAGATTTGCACGGCGAGCTCGCGCGTGGGGGCCAGGCAGAGCACCTGCACGGCACGCAGCGCGGGGTCGATGCTCTCCAGCGCGGGGATGGCGAAGGCGAGGGTCTTGCCGCTTCCAGTGTGGGAGAGGCCCACGATGTCCGCGCCGTCCAGGGCGGGCGGGATGGCCTGTTCCTGAATGGGGGACGGGGTCTCGAACCCCAGCATGTCGATGGCTTCAAGGATTTCCGGGCAGATGCCGAGTTGGGCGAAATTCATGTCGGCGGCAAGGATGCACCAACAGCGGCGGGATGTAAAGGATAATCGCGGGGAGAGGACATGAAAAAATTCCCCGTGCGGGAACACGGGGAATTAGGATGAGGATGAGGAGTAAGATTAGGATTAGAATTAGGAAGAAACCGCGCGCGGGGTTAGCGCGTGGAGATGGTCAAGCCTTTGAGCAGGAGCTCTGCGTTGTTCTGGGTCTTGGCGATGTTGCGCAGCAGGGTCTCCAGGCCCTCCCAGCCCGGCAGGGAGGCGAGCTGGCGGCGCACCTGGAGGATGCGCGTCATCTCGTCGGGATGGTAGAGGCGGTCGTCGTTGCGGGTGCCGCTCTGGGGGATGGAGATGGCGGGGTAGATGCGGCGCTCGGAGAGCTCGCGGTCCAGGCGGATTTCCATGTTGCCTGTGCCCTTGAATTCCTCGAAGATGATTTCATCCATGCGGGACTCGGTGTCCACGAGGCAGGTGGCGATGATGGTGAGGGAGCCGCCCTCCTCGATGCTGCGCGCGGCGCCGAAGAATTTGCGTGGCTTCTCCAGCGCGCCGGAGCCGAGGCCGCCGCTCATGGTGCGGCCGCCGGTCTGGTTGGCGTTGTAGCCGCGGGAGAGGCGGGTGAGGGAATCCAGCATGATGATGACATCCCTGCCCTGCTCCACCAGGCGGCGGGCGCGCTCCAGCACCATGTCGCTCAGCTGCGCATGGCGGCGGGACGGCTCGTCGAACGTGGAGGCGTACACGGGAGCGTCCACGGATTCCTCAAAGTCGGTCACCTCCTCCGGGCGCTCGTCCAGCAGCAACACCAGCAGCGTGGCCTCCGGGTAGTTCGCCCGCAGGGAGCGCGCCATCGTCTTGAGCAGCACGGTCTTGCCGCCGCGCGGCGGCGCCACCACAAGCGCGCGCTGCCCCATGCCGAGCGGGGTGATGATGTCCAGCACGCGCATGGCGGCGGACTTGATGTCCGGGTTCTCCAGCAGGAGGCGCTTGGTGGGGATGAGCGGGGTGAGGTGGTCGAAATCCTTGGGCTGCGTGTATTCCTCCGCGGGCTTGCCCTCAATCTCCGTGATAACCTCTGCGGCCACGGAGCGCTCCGGGGCCTTGCCGTGCAGCAGCTGCAGGCGGGCCTTCACGCTGTTGCCCACGCGCAGGCCGTGCTTCTGCACCAAAGCGTGCGGCACCACGGGGTCGTCCGCGCTGGGGCGGAAGCTGCGGGCGGGGTCGCGCATGTAGGCCACGTTGTCCTTGCCGATTTCCAGCACGCCGGAGGCGAACACCTGGCTGCCCTCCGAGAGGAAGGTGCGCGCCAGCTCCGCCACCAGCTCCGGGCGCGGCTTGCTCTCCGAACCCTTGCGGGCCTTGGCCACGGCCAGGCGCTGCAGCTCGTTGAGCGGCTTGAGGCGAAGCTCGTTGAGGTCGATGACGATGCTGCGGGCGTGCATGGCGTTGGCCTCGCTGGCCAGCTCCGTGGCATAGAAAAGCTCCACCTGCCGCTTGAGGTAGTCGGGTGTGCCCTCGTTCCAGAAGACCACGTTGGCGCGGTCGATTTTCTCCTGGGTGGGCATCTGGGCGGCGATGAACGCCTTGGCCTCGCGCTTGCCGATGCCGTCGCGCTTCGTCAGCCTCGCCACCTGCGTCTCCGCGGACACCGCTGTCACGCACACGATGGTGTCGTCGTCGCCGAACACCGCCGGGCTCTCGAAGTACAGCGGGATGTCCAACAGGAAGGTGTGCACGTCCCCGCGCTGGCGGGCTGCCGCCTGCGCCTCGCGGAACATCTCCGCCAGTTTCGGGTGTACCAGGCGGTTCAGCTCGTCGCGCTTCTCGGGGTCGTTCTTCACCAAATCGCGCAGAAACTCCTTGTTCACCTGGCCCTTCTCGTCCAGCGCGTGTTCGCCGAACGCGGCAACCAGGTCGCGCGAGAGACGCCCGCTCTGCTGCAGCTCCGCCACCGCGGCGTCGCAATCGAAGCATTCCACGCCCTCCCCGCCGAGCTCTTTCAGAAGCTCAACGACGGTAGACTTGCCGGACGCAATGCCGCCTGTTACCACAATAACTTTCACGCAGTCATTCTAGCATGGCGGCGCCGCACCGACAAGCCGAAACCAAGACAGCGCGCCATCTGCATGCGCATGCATACATTTCTTTCGGATTTCTTAATGAATAAACTTGCCAAAGGAGGGTTGGCGTGGCAGAATGGGGGACATGCTAGGGATGCGAAAGATAGCCACGGTGGCGGCGCTGACGCTGGTGGGGCTGATGGGGTGCATACAGAACCCGTACCTGCGGACGCCGCGGGGATACAAGTTCACGCCCGCCACGCAGACGCTGGTGCCGCGCACCATGCAGCGCCTGGCGCGGGAGTGCAACATCAAGGTTCGCATGATGTCGCCCAAGTCGCGCCCACGCCGCGCGGCGAAGCGCCTGAGGCCCACGTTCATCACCATCCACAGCACGGCGAACCACTCCATGTCGGCCACGGCGCTGCAGCATTCGCGCGCGCTGACGAACGGTTCCATTTCCAACCGCAGCTGGCATTTCACGGCGGACCAGTACATGGTGGTGCAGAACCTGCCGCTCAACGAGACGGGTTGGCACGCGGGCACCGCGGCCGGCAACAACAACTCCATCGGCATCGAGATGTGCGAGGCGGAGAGCCTGGGGCAGAACCACTACCGCACGTGGAACCGCGCGGCGAAGCTGACGGCGGTGCTGATGAAGCGCTTCCGCATCAACCTGCGCCACGTGGTGCCTCACTACCATTGGACGCGCAAGAACTGCCCCGCGCCGCTGATGACCAACGGGCGCCCCGGCCCCAAGTGGGCGTGGTTCCTCTCGCGCATCGACTACTACTACCGTTGCATCAACAACGGGCGCCCCAACCGCTGATTGATTGTTCCGACCATGAACGCCCCGGTACAGCAGGGCGACGCCCTGGGCACGCTGCCGTGGCTGGCGCCGCGGGAGCTGAAGGCGCTGCAGGCGGCGGGACTGGAGACGGTGGGGGATGTGCTGATGCGGATGCCGCGGCGCTACGAGGACCGTAGGCGCAGCGGCGACGTGGCGGGCGTGCAGAACGGTGAGACGGTGTGCCTGCAGGTGCATGTGTACACGGCGGGGTGGAAGTTCTCCTACAAGAAATACTACGAGCTTTCCGTGGGGGCGGCGGACGACCCGCACGGGGCGCGTCTGACGCTGCGGTGGTTCAACATGCCGTACGTGGCGAAGCTGCTGGCGGTGGGGATGAACCTGTTCATCTACGGCCGCGTGAAGGAGTACGGCGGCAGGCTCGTCATGGTGAACCCGGACTTTGAGCAGATGGAGGAGGAGGACGCCGGGCAACGGCTCGTGCAGGCCGCCATGGGCGGCCCACGCCTGCCCGCGCCGGAAGCGCCGGGCCAGCCCACGCTCATCCACACCGGGCGCATCGTTCCCATCTACCGCGGCATGGCGGGCATGCCGCCGCGCGCCTACCGCACGCTGGTGTGGAAGCTGCTGGAGCAGCTGCCGCCGCAGCTCGCGCCGGAGGGGTACGACGTGGCACCCAAGTACCCCTACCGCCAGGCGCTCCAAGATATCCACTTTCCCGCGGAGGAGGAGCTGCACAAGAAGGCGCGCATGCGCTTTGCCCTGCAGGAGTGCTTTGCCCAGCAGTTCCGCGTGGCATGGCGCCGCCGCCGCGCGCGGGAGGAGGGCGGCATGGTGACCGCCACGGACGACGCCTACGTGCAGGAGCTGCTGTCCTCCCTGCCCTTTGCGCCCACGGAGGCGCAGAAGCGCTGCATGGCGGAGATACGCGCAGACATGGCATCCCCGCGGCGCATGAACCGCCTGCTGCAGGGGGACGTGGGCAGCGGCAAGACCCTGGTGGCGCTCTGCGCCATGCTGCACTGCATCGGCAGCGGGTACACCGCCGCGCTCATCGCGCCCACGCAGATATTGGCGGAGCAGCACTACAAGAACTTCTGCCGCCTGCTGGCGCACACGGATGTCCGCGTGTCGCTGCGCACATCCGACCGCGCGGACGACACGGGGAGCCTGCAGCTGGACAACCCGGCGGAGGCGGACCGCACGCCGCGGCTGCTGGTGGGTACGCACGCCCTGCTCTACAAGAAGAACCGCCCGCAGAACCTGGGGCTGGCCGTGGTGGACGAGCAGCACAAGTTCGGCGTGGAGCAGAGGGAGCGGTTCATCTCCTCCGCCGGCACGGCGCCGGATGTGCTGGTGATGACCGCCACGCCCATCCCGCGCACGCTCACGCTCACCCTGTACGGGGACCTGGATGTTTCCGTGATAGACGAGATGCCCGCCGGGCGCGGGGAGATAGTGACCGCCCTGCGCAACCCCGCGCACATGAAGCGCATCATCGCCTTCATGGAATCGGAGCTGCAGGCGGGGCGGCAGATCTACATCGTCTCCCCCCTGGTGGAGGAGAGCGAGAAGCGCGCGCACGCCGCCGCCGTCTCCGAGCTGGAACACTGGAAAACCATTTTCCCGAACGAGAGCATCGGTCTGCTGCACGGCCGCATCCAGGGCGACGAAAAGGAGGCCGTGATGAGCGACTTCCGCGCCAACAAAACGCACATCCTGGTGGCCACCACCGTGGTGGAGGTGGGCGTGGACGTGCCGAACGCCACCATCATGCTCATCAACGATGCGGACAGCTTCGGCCTCTCCCAGCTGCACCAGCTGCGCGGGCGCATCGGCCGCGGCGCGCACAAGAGCTACTGCATCCTGCTCTCCAAGCTCAAGAAGGGCGACGAGCGGCTGGACAAGCTCAACGTGCTCTGCCGCACCAACAACGGATTCGAGATTGCGGAGGAGGATTTCAAACTCCGCGGCCCCGGCGACGTGCTGGGCACGGCGCAGAGCGGGCTGGGAGCGGTGCGCTTCCCGGAATGGCTGGCGGACATCCGCCTCATCCACCGCGGCACCAGGGATGCCAACGCCATCCTGGACGCCGACCCCGGGCTTTCCATGCCGGAACACGCGCCGCTGCGCGAGCTGGTGCGGGACGAGGAGGAGCGGGCCGTCACAGGATGACGAAGCCCCGCGCGAAGTGACGGTTAGTGGAGCTCGCACCAGACGGCGCGGTGGTCGCTGGCGTGCTTGGGCGTGGGCGGGGCCACGCCCATCTTGGCGCGCTTCATGCGGGTCTGCAGCGCCTTGTTGACGAAAATCATGTCGTAGGTCAGGTACTCCCTGCCGGACTTGTAGTAGATGGTCCAGCCCTCGCCGCGGGCGTCCGTGGGTTCCAGGCGGTGCATGGCGGCATCCTTGGAGACACCCTGCTCCACCTGCCTGATGGCGGGCGTGCCGGGGCCGTCGTTCCAGTCGCCGTACACGAGGGTGGGAATACCCGGCTGCTCGCGGGCGATTTTCTGGAGGTACATGGAGAGGGTGATGGCCTCCCGCTGGCGCAGGCTGTCCGCCGCGGCGGCGTCATCCGCCACATGCGATTTCAAATGCGCGCCGATGATGCGGAACAGGCGGCCGTCGGGAGCCTTCACCACCACGTCCAGAATACCGCGCAGCATCTTGCGGTTCTGCTCGCCGTAGAGCGGGTAGTCCGCGGTGGAGCGGTCCTGCACGATGGGATGGCGGGAGAGCACGGCGAGCGCGCGTTCCTCGCCCTCGCGCTCCAGCACGCGGTGGTAGGGGTACTCGCGCCCCAACTTGGACAGGCGGGTGCGGAGGTCGTTGAGCGACACCTCGCCGCCCACCTCCACCAGGCCGATGATGTCCGGCGCCTGGACGGCGATACCCTTGGCCACGGCGTCGCGGGCGGCGACGGGCTTGGGAGTGCTGACGTATCGGCTGCGGGTGCGCTCGCCCTCTACAAAGTAGTTCTCCACGTTCTGCATGAGGAAGCGGACCGCGGGTCCCGTTTCCGGGATTTCCCATGAAGGGGTGTTTTGCGGCTGCTCTTCATGCTGAAGCGACACAGGCTGCTCGGGCTGGACATCGTCGTCCTTTGCATCTCCCCAATAGTGGAAGACGAAGACCAGGACCACCACCAGCAGCAGCCCCAGCAGGCCGTCCCCGCGCATGCCCTTGCGGCCGCCTGTGTTGTCCTTGATCATCGGGTTTACTCGGCGAGCCAGCGCGCCACGTCGGGCGCGGCGTAGGTGAGAATCATGTCGGCCCCGGCGCGGCGGATGCTCAGCAAGGACTCCATCATGGCGGCGCGCTCGTCCAGCCAGCCGGATTTGGCGGCGGCCTTCACCATCAGGTACTCCCCGCTCACGTGGTACGCCGCAATCGGCAGGCTGGTGCGGCGGCGCATCTCCGCTATCACGTCAAGGTACAGCGTGGCGGGCTTCACCATGAGGAAATCCGCGCCCTCCGCGGCGTCAAGCTCGGCCTCGCGCATGGCCTCGCGGATGTTGCCGGGGTCCATCTGGTAGGTCTTCTTGTCGCCGAACTTGGGAGCGCTGCCCAGCGCGCCGCGGAACGGTCCGTACAGGGCGGAGGCGTACTTGGCGGTGTAGCTCATGAGGGAGACGGAGGCAAAGCCCTCTGCATCCAGCGCGGCGCGGAGCGCGGCAATGCGGCCGTCCATCATGTCGCTGGGCGAGATGATGTCCGCCCCCGCCCTGGCGTGGCAGAGCGCCTGCTTCACCAGGGCCTCCACGGTCTCGTCGTTCAGGATTTCATACCCGCCGCCGGGGAACTCGCGCACAATGCCGTCCTGGCCGTAGGTGTTGAAGGGGTCGAGCGCCACATCGGTCATCACGCACATCTGCGGGGTGGCCTCTTTAATGGCGCGGATGGCGCGGGGCACCACGCCCTCGGGGTTCCAGGCCTCGCTACCCTGCGGGTCCTTCCTGCCCTCCGGCACCACGGCGAACAAATCGATGCAGCCGATGCCCAGCTCCAGCAGGCGCCGGCATTCCCCCACAATCCCCTTCACGCTCCAGCGCGTGCAGCCCGGAAGCGACTCGATGGGCGTGTCCGCATCCCCCTCCTGTACGAACATGGGGTAGATGAGGTGGGAGGCGGTCAGCGAGCTTTCGCGCATGAGACCGCGCACCACCTCGCTCTTGCGGTTCCGGCGCGGGCGTATCGGCAGGTTCATCATGCCCCACATCCTACCACGCCCCCAACACAATGGCAAGGAAAAGCCCCGCGCGTTAGCGGCGGAGGAAGTAGAGGCCGGCGTAGATGCGGGCATCAATGAGGACGCCTTCGGCATCCTTTTGGGCAAGCCAGGAGTCGATGGAGTCCATGGGGACCTCGTGGACGGTGATGTTCTCGCCGTCCACGCCGCCGCCCTGGGAGACGCGGGAGAGACCGGTGGCGAGGAAGAAGGAGAGCATCTCCGAGGTGAGGCCGGGGGAGCTGGGGCCGGAGAAGAGGAATTGCATGTCGGCGGCGGTGTAGCCGGTCTCCTCCTCCAGCTCGCGTGTGGCGGCGGCAGCGGCGGATTCGGGGGCGACATCGCCCACCAACCCGGCGGGGAAGCAGAGGCAGCGTGCGCCGACGGGCGGGCGGAATTCCTCCACCAGCAGGACCTTGTTGTCGGGCGTGCAGGCGAAAATCATGGCGGCGCGGGTATCGTTGACGCGCTCGCAGAATTCCCAGCGGCCCTCCCTGGCCAGGTTGAGGAACTTACCGGAATAAAGGGATTCTTTCATAGGTTACTGGGCTTGGAATTTGCGGTTGATCTCGCTCATGGCGAAGGGCAGGAGCGTGGGCTTGCCGGTGGGGGTGCAGTAGGGGATTTCGCAGCGCAGCAGCTCCGCCAGCAGGGGGAGCGGACGCTGCAGCAGGGGCTCGATGTCCTCCTGCCGCGCGTATTGGCGCGCCAGCTGCATGGCGAATGGCTCGAAGGGCGAGCGGGAGCGGTTGAGGCGCACTTCCCCGCGGGTGAAGAGCTGCAGCAGCTCCTGCACGAAAGCCGCCACGCGGCGCAACGGCAGGAACGCCGGCACAGCCTCCACGCGCAGCGTGTTGCGCCCGAACAGTGAAATGAGGAAGCCCGCCTGCTCCATTTGGGTCTTCACCTCCAGCGCAATGCCCATGTCGCGCGCGTCCATCTCCAGAATCTCCGGCACCAGGAGGCGCTGGGAGGCCAGCGGGTGCTTGTTGCCCGCCAGCAGGCGCTCGAAGATGATGCGTTCGCGCGCGGCGCGAGGGGCGAGCAGCACCAGGCCCTCGCTGTTCTCAAAGACGGGATAGGTGTTGTGCAGGGTGCCGATGTGGCGGAAATTCGGCAGATCGGGCTCATCCTCTTGCGGCACGGGGGCGGAGGGGGAATCCGCGGGGGCATCCGCGGGCTGCGGCTTGGGAGCGGGCGGCAGGGGCAGCTCCTCCTGGCTGGGCTCCAGCACGGGACGCAGCTGGAACGGAGTGCGCGGGGCGCCCGCGGGCGGCGTCTGTGCCTGCGGCGCGGGGGCGGGGGCCTCGGTGTCGCTCTCCCCGCGGGCGTGGGCGGCGAGGGTGGCGGCCACGGCATCCGTGACCGCGAGCGTGATTTCCGACGGGCGGCGGAAGCGCACCTCCCGCTTGGCGGGATGCACGTTCACGTCCACCAGCGCGGGGTCCACCTCCAGATACAGGAACAGGCCGGGATGCAGCCCCGTGGGGAAGCCGCCGAAGCCGTCCTTCACCGCGCGCATCACGATGGGGTCGTCGATGGGCCTGCCGTTGAGGAAGATGAACTGCATGCGGCGGTTGCGGTTGGCGGCGGCCATCGGCATGAGGAAACCGTGCACGCGCACGCCGGGGGCCTCCGTGGGCCGCATGCGCATCAGGCGCGCGGCCTGCTCGCGGCCGATGAAGTCGGCAATGCGGCGGCGCAGGTCGTGCGTGGCGGGGACGTCGAACACGCCCTGCCCCTCCTTGGAGAAGACGAACCGTATGTTGGGGAACGCGAGGGCATGCAGCTTCACCTGGTGCTCCACGTGCCCGGCCTCCGTCTCGTCGCTCTTGAGGAACTTGCGGCGCACGGGGGTGTTGAAGAAGAGGTTCGTGACGCAGATTTCCGTGCCTGGGGCGCAGCCTGCGCTCATGGGCGGCTCCATCTCTCCGCCGTCGCAGGTCACGCGCGTGCCCTCCACATCCTCCGCGCGGCGCGTGGTGATGTCGATGTGCGCCACGGACGCGATGCTGGGCAGGGCCTCCCCGCGGAAGCCGAGGTGGCGGATGTCGAACAGGCCCGCCGCATCCAGCAGCTTGCTGGTGGCGTGGCGCAGCAGGCACATCTCCGCGTCCGCGCGGCCCATGCCGCAGCCGTCATCCACCACCCTGAGGCGGGAGATGCCGCCGCGGCTGATTTCCACGCGGATGCAGCGGGCTCCGGCGTCGATGCTGTTCTCCACCAGCTCCTTGACCACGGAGGCGGGACGCTCCACCACCTCTCCGGCGGCCACCTGGCTCGCCAGCACGTCATCCATCAGGCGGATTTTCTGTTCTGCATCCTCTGCCACGTCTATGCCCCCACCATACCACGGGAACGCGTAGTAGGAAAGAACAAAACGTGCTTGCGAAGCACGGGAAAATGCATTAGGCTAGGGCGCGTATGACGAAAGCCGGAAAGATAGCGATGAGCATGCTGGCGGCATGCGGACTGGCGGCCTGGATGCCACAGGCGCGCGCCGAATGGGTGTCCCCCATCCCCGAACAGGCGGAGATTCAGGCCCCGTGCAACCTCCTGCCCTTCCCGCAGAAGGTGGAGTGGAAACAGGGCAACCTGGCGTTCGGCAAAGCGCTGGATGCCCACGGCGACACCAAGGGGCGCATGGTGCGCACCGCCATGGCGGGGTTGGCGGGGGATGTGAAGACGCGCGGCTCGGCGGACGCCCCGGCGCTGAAGGTGATCCTCAAGATTGATTCCGCCGCCACGGCGCCGGAGAACGCTGCGGAGGGCTACAGGATGAAGGTCACCGCCAAGGGCGTGCAGATTGCCGCCGCGCGGGAGGCGGGCCTGTTCAACGGCATCCAAACGCTGCGGCAGATGGTGGCGGGCGACAAGAAGGGGCTGACCTGCTGCGAGATCGTGGACTGGCCGGCGTTCGCCATGCGCGGGTTCATGCACGACTGCGGGCGCAACTTCCAGACCATCGACAGCCTGAAGCACCAGCTCGACCTGGCTGCGCGCTTTAAGGTGAACCACTTCCAATGGCACCTCACGGACCACCCGGCGTGGCATGTGCAGTGCAAGTGCCGCCCCGTGCTCAACGACCCGTCCAAGCGCACGCGCGACGTGAACGACACCTACACCTACGCGCAGATACGCGACCTGTTCCAGTACGCGGCGGACCGCAACATCCAAATCATCCCGGAGCTGGACATGCCGGGACACAGCTCGTACTTCGACCGCTGCTTCGGGTTCAAGATGCACACCGAGGAAGGCATGAAGATACTGGAGGAGCTGCTGGATGAATTCTGCAAGGAGGTGCCCAAGGAGATGTGCCCCATCGTCCACCTGGGCGCGGACGAGGTGCGCATCCCCAACGCCAAGGAATTCGTGAAGCGCATGAGCGACTTCCTCATCGCGCGCGGCCGCATTCCCGCCCAGTGGGGCGGCCCGCGGGATTTACCCGTGGGCGAGGACTCCATCTGCCAGCGCTGGGGCGAGGGCGGCGAGATGGTGGAGAAGTCCCTGAAGCCGGAGACTGTGGTGTGCCGCAGCTTCGATTCCACCATGGGCTACACCAACCTGTTCGACCCCGCGCTGCTGGTGCGCCGCTACTTCTTCATGCGCCCGTGCGGCAGCACCCGCGGCGACGAGAAGAAGCTTGGGCCGATGATCTGCAACTGGCCGGACACCCGCGTGGACGACAAGCGCAACATCGCCCGCCACAGCGCGCAGTGGCCCGGCATGCTCGCCATGGCCGAGCGCGCCTGGCTGGGCGGTGAATCCGACGGCGACGCCCTGCCCTGCCGCATGCCCGCCGCGGACTCCCCGCAGGGCCGGGCCTTCCAACGGTTCGAGAAGCGCATGCTCGGGCTCTCCAAGAGCATCCTCAAGGGTCAGCCCTTCCCGTACTGGGTGGATTTGAGCGTGAGCTGGAACGTGGTCGGCCCCGTGCCATCCGCCGATGCGGAAAAGACGCGCCAGGCCGTGCTGGACGGCAAGCTGGACGGCCTGCAGACCCAAACCGCCACGGGTGCCAACCTGTACTTCCGCACCAAGCCGAACACGGGCGGGCTCGGCATCCTGGGCTCCAGCAAGCCCGGCGTCACCGCCTGGGCCGTCACCACCATCGATTCCCCCAAGGCGGGCGAGATGCCTTTCATGATTGGCTTCGACGCCCCCGCGCGGTCGTCGCGCCGCTGGTCGGGCGTGCCGCAGAACGGCGAGTGGTCGCAGTGCGGCACGCGCGTGTGGGTGAACGGCAGGGAGGTTAAGAACCCGCGCCGCTACAAGCTGGCGGGACAGCGCCAGAGCAAGGGCGACACTTGGACCTCCCCCGCCAACGAGATGCCGCTGGACGACGAGGAGGTGTGGTGGGCGCAGGACCCCGTGAAGCTCCCGCTCAAGAAGGGGAGGAACACCATTGTCGTCGAGCAGCCCTACGTGGGGGAATACCAGTCGTGGGGGGTGTCGGTGATTCCGGTGTTCTAGTGCAAATTAGGATTAGGATTAGGAAAGCCCATCTGGCGGGATGCCAGATGGGCTTTGAAAACGGGTTGGATGGCAGAGCTAGTCCTGTTGGCCGGAGTTGAGCTTTTTGGAGATGATTTCGAGGGCGGGGAGGAGGTTGCCGCCGACGAAGTTGCCCAGGGAGATGAAGAGGAGAGCCCAGAGGACGGGGACGGGGTTGGAGTAGATGGCACCGGAAACGCAGAAGTAGTACATGTCGGCGATGCTGTGTTCGCTGCCGGCGCAAATGAAGCCCATGACGCCGAAGATGATGGCGAGGTACTTGCCGAGCTGGTGGGGGTTGTCGCGGTAGCCGTTGACGGCGATGTACATGAAGACGTTGCAGATGATGCCGAGGATGAAGAGGGAGACGGGAGCGCTGTCGAGCTTGGCCTGGCAGAGCTTCAAGGCGGCGGTGTTAATGCCGGCATCCCCGCAGATGGCGGTGAGGTTCTCGATGGCGCCCATGAACATGCAGCCCACCAGGTTGCCCAGCCATATCAGCAGCAGGCGCGCCGCGTAGGACGGCCCCTTGTGCAGCACGTAGCACAGCTTGCCCGTGTACAGGGAATAACTGCGCGTGCACACCACGAACAGACCCACGGCGAACAGGAAGGAACCCACCACCGTGCCGCCGGGGAAAGCGTCCTTCACGCGCAGGAACACGGTGCCGCCCAGGCTGATGGCGATACCCGCCATGAACGATGACAGCACGCGCGCCGTTGTCAGGCTCGGCAGGGAGGGAGAGGGATTTTCAACAGCAGTATCGGAATTGCTCATGCCCCCACTATAGGCTTTCCGCGGCGTGAAGTCAACGGAAATCCCCCATGGGAACGGACACGGGGATGGATACGGGCACGGGTTCCGGCCGGGGCTGGGTGGGAACGGGCGGCGCGGGCTGCACCTGTCTGCGCACAGGTTTGGGCTGCGGCTTGGGCGCGGGCTTGGGTTCCGATTTCGGGAAGGCGTGCGGGAAGAATTTCATGGCGCGGGGGAGAGCGGCCTGGATTCCCTCGCGAGTGGTGCGTATGCCGGCCTCGCCATCAAAGTTCACGGCGCGGCGGAAGATGTTGTGGTCGGTCCCGAAAACCATGTAGCGGTGGACGAGGAAGCGGTCTTCCGTGCATTCCACCTTGGCCTCCTCCACGGTGAAGGCGGCCTGGTAGTCGGAGGCGGCGAGGGTGTCCAGCATGGGCGAGGTGTTGTAGCCGCCGGGGAAGCAGTAGGTGGAGCAGTTGCCGAAGAGCTCCACCAGGCGGGCGCGGGAATCCAGGAATTCCACCTGCAGCTGGGTTTGGTACTGTTCCGACTCCATGGCGTAGCGCTTCCACTTCTTGGGGTAGAGGTGATTGGCGGAGTGGCTGCCGATGGTGGCGCCGCAGCGCTGCATGGCCTGAATCTGGCGCGCCGTCATGGAATCCCCCTGCACGTCGATGTAGGTGGTGTAGAGGAACATGGTGAACGGGTAGCCGTACGCGCGCAGCACCGGGAAGGCATCCGTGTACACGCTCTTCCAGCCGTCGTCTATGGTGATGAGCACGCAGCGCTCCGGCAGGCGGCGCGTGCCGTTGAGCCATTCCAGGAAGTCCTGCATGGTGATGACGCTCAGCCCGGCATCCTTGATATACTGCATCTGCTGGCAGAATTCGGAGGTGCGCATGCGCATCTCCGTGGCGGGCTTGGAGTTGCTGAAGTTGTGGTAGCCGAGGACAGCCACGCGCGTGCGCCCGCGCTCCACGAGCGGCGCGGCAAAGCGGCTCGTCACCCAGTCGCCGCCCGGCGTACGGCGCCCCAGGTTCTCATAGACGGGTGTCACGGGCGGGTACGGATCCTGCACTTCCGGCGCGGGTTCCGGCGTTGCCGCCGTTTCCGGCTCGTCCACCTCCTCCGCCACATCGTCGTCCTCAAAGGCCACATCGGGCTGCCGCGGCTCCACCTGCGGCGTGGCGGGCGTTTCCGTCTCCACGGGCACCAGCAGGGATTCCGCATCCGCAGGCGGCGCGGACGTTTCCGCGTGGTCTGCATTCACGGCGCGGTTGAAGGAATCCTGATCCGTCACCATGAAGCGGTGCTGCTTGAAAGCCGGGGTGTTCCTGCGCGAGGCGCCGCCCTGCGCGCCGAAAGCCACCCGGATGCCGAACTGCGGCAGTGCGCGGGCGAGGTTGTCCTCCACCACGCCGCGGGGGTAGGAGAAGGCGCGGCAGGTGTGGAACGCGGCGGCGATGCTGCGCGTGGAGCGGCCGAGCTCGCGCTCCGCCAGCGCGGCGAACTCGCTGCCGCCGGACATGGCGGCAAACTGCCACTCGTAGCTTTCAGGGCGGTTCATGGTGTGGCTGCCGATTTCCGCGCCGTGCATGGCCATCTCCTGCAGCTGCGGAAGCGTGGCGTGCTCCCCATCACCCATGGACAGGTTGCGCGCGTCCACAAACACCACGTAGGGGAACTTGTGGCGGCGCAGGACGGGGTAGGCCACCTCGTACGCGCCCTTGTCCGCCTCGTCCAGCGTGATGAGCACGCAGCCCGCCGGCAGGCTGAGACGCCCGCCCAGCCAGTCCAGGTACGCCTGCAGGGAAATCGGGCGCAGGCCGTGCTCCTGAAGGTAGTCCATCTGCCGCGCAAAGGTTTCTTCATCCATGCCCCCCTGCCCCTCTTGCGCGGAGAAACGCCCGTAGCCCAGCACCAGCACCTGGTCTTTCTGCACAGCGGGTTGCGCGGCAGGAGCAGGGACGGAGACCGGCTCCGGGATGGACGCGGGCAGCGGCTCCGCCGCCGACAACAGCGGAAGCATCGCCATACACGCCTGGAGCATCCATCCCCTCATGCGCGCTCCATCATACCCCTCTTTGAAAAATGTTCAAGGCGAATGTTAAGCAAAGTGAAACAATTTTACGCCACCTTGCCCACCCGTTTGCGAACGCGGGCGGGAGCGGGGGTGTCAAGCCCTGCATGTTTATACGGGCATTGACACAGTATTGCAGGGACCTGTTCCGCGGGAGCGGGAAGAAGGAGGGGCGCATGGTGAACACGGCGCCGCAGCGGGGAATCGACTTGGCGGCCTACATGGGGCGCTGGTACGAGCAGGCGCGGTACGACCACGCCTTCGAGTACGGCCTGGACCGCGTGTTCACGGACTACGCCATGCTGCCGGACGGGTGGGTGCGGATCAGCATCAGCGGGCAGGACGGCAGCGGCAAGAGCCACCGCGCGGTGGGCATGGGCAGCTGCCCCCGCGGGGACGGCCGCCTGCGGGTGTCGTTTGTGCCGCCTTATTCGTGGTTCACGGCACCATACCACATCCTGTACGCCACGCCGGGATACACGGGAGCGGTGGTATCCGGGGAGGACGACCGCTACCTGTGGCTGCTGACGCGGGAGCGTCGGCCGGGGCGGGAGCTGATGGAGAAGCTGCTGGAGGAGGCGCGGGGGCGCGGGTTCGACACGGCGCGGCTGCGCTTCACGGCGCAAACGGCGGACTAGAAGCGGAAATCAACGGCGGCGGCGGCATACACGCCGGTGCCGTAGTGGTGCTTGCCCAGGGTCTTCTTGTTGGCGTTGAAGCGGCAGAATTCCGCCGTGGTGACGATGGGCATGCCCACAGATGCGGAAAGCACGCGCTTGGTCTGGCCGGGGCGGGAGAAATCCCACTCTGCCGTGCCGCCCGCCACCAGCGAGCGCACGCGGAAAATGCGCGTGTTGCCTTCCTCCGTGGTTACCGTCCATGAGCCGCCCACGCCCGTGGCGAAGAAGCCCGCGGACCATCCGCGAGGCAGCTCGCGCATCACGGTGAGCCTGGCGCCGCCCAGCTTCACGCGCCAGTCGTCGTTGGGCTTCCAGTCAAAAGAGACAACGGGGAGGATTCCCCATGAAACGATACGCGGGGTTACGGCAGCGCCGAAGGCGAAGGAGAAGCGGTCGTTGACGGTGATTTTGTATTCGGCGAAGCCGTTGATGCTCCAGGCGCGGTCCCACTTGACGAAATCGGTGGCGATGGTGGGAGCGGCGGCCACAATCAGGCGGCGCTGGGGGGAAAACGAGTGGATGACGGAAAGCGGCAGGGCGAGATCAAACAGCTCGCGCTTGCGGAGATTGAAACCTCCCGCGTGCAGGTGCGACAGCTCCAGATCCAGCGCGGCGTTGAACATCCAGTCCTTGTAGCCGCTGCGCCGGGGGTCGGAAAGCTGGAGCGACACCTCGTACTTCTGCATGGCCAGGGATTCGTTCCCGTGGCGCTCATGCAGGTAGGAGAACATCTCGAACGAGGCCGCGCTGGGCGACACGCCGTTGGCGGGCAAATGGTAGCGCAAATCCGAGGTGATGGCCTGGGCCACCCCTGCAACGGCAAGCAGAATGGATACGAACGCAGCGCGTTTCATGCCTACACGTTAGCAAAACAACCGCTCAATATCAAGCCCCGCGCGCGGCAGCGGCTAGCGGTCCCACCCGTCCGGCGGCGGGCATTGGCCCACGCGGACGCTGGCCATGCCGGCCGTGGCGGCGGCAGTCAGCCCGGGTTCGCCGTCCTCGAAGACCACGCAGTCGCACGGGTCCACGCCCATGAGCCCGGCGCAGCGCAGGAAGATGTCCGGTGCGGGCTTGCCGCGGCCGGGCGGCACGTCGTCCGGGGTGACGATGATGGGGAACCAATCCTGCATGCCGGCGGAGCCGAGGGTTTCCAGGGGGCCGGGCATGATGCTGCCGGTGCCGATGGCATAGGGGATGCCGCGCTCGCGCAACATGAGCACCAGGTCTCGCATTTCCGGGATGGCGGGCAACTGCTCGGTTTGCAGCAGGCGGGTGTAGCACTCGCGCTTGTATTGGGCCACCGCCTCCGCATCCATATCGAGGTTGTAGGTGCGGTTGAGGTCGCGCACAATGTCTGGTGCGGCCATGCCGCCGTGGGCGGTGAACTCCGGCCACAGGAAGGCATGCGGGGGCGCGCCGTGCTCGGCCAAAGCCTGGCGCCAGGCGCGGTAGTGGGTGGGCATGCTGTCCACCAGCGTGCCGTCCAAATCAAAGATGTACCCGCCGAAAAGGCGGTCCGGCAATTCCACTCGCGCAGCCATCACAGGTTGTACTTGTCCACAAAATCCTTCAAATCCGCATCCTTGCCGAACAGCACCAGGATGTCGCACGCCAGGAACTCCAGGTTGCCGTCCGGCGTGTCGATGACGGGCGATTCCGGCTCCGCGAGCACGTCGTCGCTGCCCTGCTGCTCCACGGGCATGCCGCGGCGCACGGTGAGGAGGTTGAGGCGGTATTCCTGGCGCAGCCCCACCTCCGCGAGCTTCCTGCCCACCCATTCCGCGGGGAGCTTCACCTCCGCGAGGGAGTGGGTGGAATCAATCTTGCGGACGCTGACCATGCCGTCGTTGACGAGCCTGCTGCAGAGCTGCTTGGCGGCCACCTCCTCCACGCGGAAGACATCGTTGATGCCGATGAGCTTGAGGACGCGGGCCTGGAGGTCGTTCACGCTGCGGACGAACATTCTCTGCACGCCGAGTTCCTTGAGCTGGGCGGTGACGAGGATGTTTCGCTCGTACTGCTCGCCGATGGTGACGATGACGCAGGTGTTCTTGTCCGTGAGGTCGAGCCTGCGCAGCACACGCATATCAGTGGCGTCGCCAATGACGGGGTTGGCCACGATGTCCTTGATGGGCGCGATGTTGGTCTCGCGGATATCGAGCGCGGTCACCTCGAAGCCGAGGTCGGTGAGGTAGAGCGCGAGGGCGCGTCCGAACTGTCCGATGCCGATGATAACGAAGTTCATGGTAATGCGGGGGTGGTTAGTTAAGGGGGAGTCTTGTTTCCGGGTAGCGGAGGGGTGCGGGGTCTTTCTGCTTGATGAAGATGAGCATGAAGGTGAACATGCCCACGCGGCCGAAGAGCATGTTGAGCGCCACGATGCAGCGCGAGACGGGGGAAAGGTGAGGGGCCACGCCCAAATCAAACCCGGTGGTGGTGTACGCGCTCACCTCCAGGAAAAGCATGCGCAGCGCGCCCTGCGGGTCCTTGGCAATCTCCGGCTCCAGCAGCAGCAGCAGCATGGTGGTGGCCACAATCCAGAAGATGGAAAGCACCACGGTGGCCATGGCGCGCTCCACCGTGCCGCGGGCTATGCGGCGCCCGTGCATCTCCACATCATGCTGGCCGCGCAGCACGCGCCACACCTCCAGCAGGCACAGGCAGAACACCGGCGCGTACACGCCGCCGCCCGTGCCTGCAGGGTTGCCGCCCACAAACATCATCAGGCACAGGAAGGTCTTGTACACCGGACCGAAGGTGTCCATGTCCGACAAATTGAACCCGGCGGAGCGGCTGACGGAGTTCCAGAAGGCCTCCCACACGCTG
Source organism: Akkermansia sp. (assembly GCA_030531305.1). GTDB lineage: Bacteria > Verrucomicrobiota > Verrucomicrobiia > Verrucomicrobiales > Akkermansiaceae > Akkermansia. The sequence goes on along the minus strand of JAUNNT010000001.1, from coordinate 2,797 downwards.
TAGAGGCCGCCTGCGTGGGAGGAGGGCTCCAGCATGCCCAACAGGGAGAGCACCACCGTGCCCACCAGCAGCACCGCCACGGTGACGCGCAGCACGAACCACGAGTGCGTGCTCCAGCGGCGCGGGATGCGCCTGCGGTGCAGGTGCGCGCGGATGCGCTCCAAAATTTCCAGATACACGCCGAAACCGAGTGTGCCCACCAGCATCATGACAATCATCACGCCCTGCGCACCGAAGTTACCCTGCACGCCGACGTGGCTCATGCCCTCCGGGAAAAGAGTAATGCCGGCGTTGCAGAAGGCGGACACGGCATGGAACACGGCATAGCCCAGCAGGTGCTGCTGCGGGATGCCGGGGTTGCCCTGCCACAGGAAGTACAGGAACGCCGCGCCCACCAGCTCCGTGGCCACGGTCACGCTGAAGACGGTCTTGAGCAGGCTGCCGATGTTCACGCCCTGCTGGTCCAGCACGCCGGACATGGTCATGCTGTCGCGCACGGCCAGGCGGCGGCCCAGCATGAGCAGCACCATGTAGGTGAAGGTCATCACGCCCACGGCACCCACCTGGATATCGATGAGCAGCACCACCTTGCCGGCCGTGGTGAAGGTTTGCGCCATGTTGACGCAATCCAACCCGGTGATGGAGGTGGCAGACGCGCAGGAGAAGAGGGCCTGCGTGAGGGAAATGGGATGGTGCGTGGCTCCCGGCGTGAGCATTACCAGCGTGCTCACGAACACCAGGGCCAGCATGTAGGTGAAGAAGGTGACCGCCGGGCTCCACCAGGTGGCGCGCCCGCGCACGATGCTATGGCGGCGCGCACGCCGGTGCAGGAAACCGCGAATGGCCGCGAAACCGCCGATGCCTAGGCAGCAGCACACGTGTGCCCACACCAGCCAGCCGTGGATATACCCCATGTACGGCAGCGCAAAAAGCGCGGCGGACGCCGCCACCACCGCCAGCTGCACCCAAAGCAGGCGCCCCGGCAGGCGCCGGAACACAAGTTCCCGCACAAAGTGCGCCAACACGGCGGCCGCGTTGAACCACACCAGCCCGCTCAACATCATGTACGTGCCGCGGATGAAGCGCTGCTGTGGGGCGTCCTCTCCCCCGCCTTGGAAAAACACTATCCAAAGCAGGACAAAAAGGACAAGCGCGCCGGAGATGATTTCCGGCAGCTCAAGCACGCGATTGTGCCGCTCTCTCTGGGAGCTGAACGCCATGCGCACGCAACATAGCACATTTGCCCGTTTTTGGCAAGTGTTGGGTTGTTGGCCGCGCAGATGCGCCCCGCCCTTGACTATCCGCCTGCTCCGTATTATCCTGCGCGCATGGACGAAACCCGACAGGATGCACAGAAGGCGGGGGCGGCGCTCTCATCCGTGCTCTGGAGCGGACTTCTCACCATGATGAAAATCGTGGTGGGCGTCATGACGGGGTCGCTGGGTATCTTGTCGGAGGCGCTGCACAGCGCGCTGGACCTGCTCTCCGCGGGCGGCACGTATTTCGCGGTGAAGGTGGCGGCGCGACCCGCGGACGACGACCATCCGTACGGGCACGGCAAGGTGGAGAATTTGACCGCCTTGGCGGAAACGCTGCTGCTGCTGGGCACGGCGGCATGGGTGGTGAAGGAGGCCGTGGAGCGCCTGGCGGGCGATGCATCCGCCCTGCACGTGGAAACATCCGTGTGGGCGTTCGCGGTCATCGTCGTCTCCATGCTGGTGGACATCAACCGCGCGGCGATGCTGCGGCGCGTGGCGCGGGAAACCAAGAGCCCCGCGCTGGCGGCGGATGCCGCACATTTCGCCACGGACATCTGGAGCAGCGCGGCCGTGCTGCTGGGCATCACCTGCGCCGCCTTGGCAGGCTACACCCTGCCCGGCAGCCACGTGCACTGGCTCTTCCTGCGCATGGACGTGTTCGCCTCCCTGGTGGTGGCGGCGTTCATCCTGCACGTGTGCTGGGGGCTGGGGAAACAGGCCGTCAACAACCTCATGGACAAGACGGACGCCCAGGCCGTGGCCCGGGCGCGCTGCACCATGCAAGAGCGCATGCCCGCCTACCCCGTACGCGAGCTGCGCGTGCGTGAGGTGGGCGACAAATCATACATCAGCATGGTGGTGGACGTACCGCGCGAGCTGCACGTGGACACCGCCCACGAGATTGCCGACGCCATCGAGGCGCTGATGGCCGACACCATCCCCGGCGCGGAGACCCTGGTGCACATGCAGCCGGCGGAGGAGGACGACCTGACGCCGGAGATGCTGGTGCGGCGGATTGCGCTCACGCACCGCTTCGGCGTGCACGGGCTGGTGCTGCTGCACGCGGAGCAGGGTTTCGTCATCTTCACGGATTTGGAGCTGCCGCCGCATGCCTCGCTCGGCGTGTGGAAGGTGGCCATCCGCGCGTTCAAGAACGATTTGCGACGCCGCCTGCACGCGGACCGCGTGGTGGTGCACGTGGAGCCGGACCTGCGGGAGCTGCCGTCATTCGACGAGCCCCTGCCCCCTGCCGATGAATGGACCGCGCGCATTCGCCGCGCCATGCAGGAGCTGGGCGCGCCGCAGCCCGTGGGAGTGGAGCTCTACACCCGCGGCGGCGAGCGCCTGTGCGCCGTCTTCATCCCGCAGGAGGACCGCCTCACCGTGGAGCAGAGCCACGCGCGCCTCTCCTCCCTCACCAGGCAGCTCACCGCCGCCCTGCCCCGCCTGGCACGCATCATCGTGGCCTACGCGGACACGGAAAAGTGTGAATTGCAAGGTTAAATGCGACAGATGACGCAGAGTCTTGAGGTTGTCAT
>JAUNNT010000086.1 GCA_030531305.1 Akkermansia sp. | reverse complement strand
GGAGCCCGGCCGCGGTGGAGGATACCTTGTTGCGCGTAGCCGCCCTCTTGAGCTCGGCTTCCGCCTCTTCCGACATTTGAATGTGGAGTGCCATAACGGCTTTCAGGATAGCACCAGCGGCGGCGCGGCGCAAGCGGGAAATGCGGGGGAAGTGTTACAAGAGTGTAACAGGATTTACTATGTACTAGGTACTATGTACTATTTTATAGTCAGGGTATCTGCGGTGACGGCGTGTACAAGGGCGCAGGTGAGGTTGACGCAGGCGTCGAGGTCTCGGTCGTCCAGGATTCCGTTGTGGGAGTGGATGTAGCGGGTGGGAACGCCGAAGACGATGGAGGGAGTGCCGTGCCACTGGGGATAGCTTGCGGCGGCATCCGTGCCGCCGGTGCGGCGGACGGTGGGCTGGCAGGGGATGCCCTGCTCCGCCGCGAGCCGCAGGGCGAAATCGCCGAGCGCGGGCGGTGTGATGTTGGTGGGGTCGAACAGGCGCACCTGCACGCCCTGCCCCAGCACGCCCTGGCGGCAGGTGGCGGACTGGCCGAAGGTGTCGTCCGCGGGCGGGCCCTCCAGCACGATGGCGAGGTCCGGGGTGCGCTCCAGGGCGCGTGCGCCGCGGGTTCCGACCTCCTCCTGAACGGTGCCGATGCCGAGGACGGTGCAGGCGGGCTTCTCCGCGGCGAGGCGCTTCATGGCCTCCACCATGCAGTAGACGCCGGCGCGGTTGTCGAAAGCCTTACCCATCCAGCGGTGGGGGAGGTCCAGGGGCTGGAGCTGCACATCCGGCGTGACGGCACAGCCGATGGTGATGCCGCATTCGGCCACCTCCTCCGCGGAGGACGCGCCGATGTCGATGAAGAGGGCGTCGTTCGGCATGACGGCGTGGCGCTGGGCCTCCGGCAGGAGGTGCGGGGGCTTGGTGCCGATCTGCCCGGGGACGCTGCGGCCGCCGCGTGTGAGCACGCGCACGCGCTGGCTGGGCAGCGTGTGGTTCCACCAGCCGCCCAGCGGCACGATGAGCAGGAAGCCGTCCGGCGTGATGCCCTGCACCATGAAGCCGATTTCATCCATGTGCGCCAGCAGGGCCACGGTGGGGCCGCCGCTGCCCTTGAGCTCGCAGACGATGTTGCCGGCGGTGGTGGTGGTGATTTGGGTGATGCCGCCGAGTTCCTGGCGGATGATGGAGCGCACGGGTCCCTCGAAACCGGAGGGCGCGGCGGCGTTGCTGCAGCGTGTGAGAAGATCCTGGTTCATGATGGAAGGGGAAATGCGCGGACTAATCCGGGAAGAGGTTGCTGAGGTCGTTGAAGCGCAGGGAGGGCGGCGTGTCGATGTCATCCCCCTTGGTGGCGCGGCTGCGGGTGTCCGGGCTGTAGGCGCGGGTGTCTTGGGGAGTGCCCTCCGGGGCGTTGTCGATCTCTGCGAAGATGTCGCGCACGCGGGAATCCACCTCCTCGGTGTCCGCGGCGGCAATGCTGCGCGGGGTGCGGCGGCGCTGCGGAACCTTGGGCGCGGGCGGCTCGTCGAAATCAAAGAGGGACTGGCTCTCCGGGCGAGCGAAATCCGGCAGGGGGGCTTCCGCGGGCTCGGGCGCGGGTTCAGGCTCCGGTTCTTCCACGGGCTGCGGTTCGGGTTCCGGTGCGGGCGGTTCCTCCACGGGTTCCGGTTCGGGTTCGTGTTCTGCGACCTCCGGGACAGGCTCCGGTTCCGGCTCTGGCGGGGGTTCGTGGGTGGCGTTGTCCATCTCGCTGAACATGGACTGCACGCGTGAATCCACCTCGTCATCCTCCACGGGCGGCGCGGCTACGGGTTCCTCCACTTCTTCCGGTTCGGGTTCCATTTCGGGTTCAGGTTCAGGCTCGGGTTCTGGTTCCTCCACCTCTTGGATGGGAGCGGGTGCGGGCACGGAGGCAATGAGGGTGACGCGCAGTTCCCGCTGCAGGGCGGGTTTCACGCTGGTGCCGAACAGCAGCTCCTGCCCGTAGGCGGTCAGCTGGCGCTGTACGGCATCCGCCACGGCCTCTATTTCCGAAAGGGTCAAATCCTCCCCGCCCGCCACATGCAGCAGCACGGGACCGGAGATGCCGCCGTGCGCCAGATGGTGCGCCAGCAGCGGGGATTCCATGAGCGTGCGCACGGCCTCGTCCACACGGTCCTCTCCGTACCCGCGGCCGAATCCGAACACGGCGCGGTTGCCGGAGCGCCCGCGCATGGCGGCGGCAAGGTCGTCCAGCCCCAGGTTGACGAGCCCCGGCGCGTTGGCAATCCACGGCACGGCGGCCACGCTTTGCGCGAGGATGCGGTTGGCTTGGTCGAACGCGGCCTGGGCGCCGTCCTGCGCGTCCTGCAGCTCGGCCATCTGGTCGTTCTCAAAGCAGAGGCAGATGTCGGCCCACTCCTGCAGGGCATCCAGCGCCTGCTGTGCGCGAGCGCGGCGCGGCGCGCCCTCGAACCGGAAAGGCATGATGGCCACGGACACCACGTACACGCCGGCGCGGTGCGCCCATTCCGCCAGCAGCGGGGCAGCGCCGGAACCCGTGCCGCCGCCCAGGCCAGCCACCATCACCAGCACGCGGATGCCGGCCAGCATCTCCTGCATGAACTCGCGGCTGCGCTCCATGGCGCCGCGGCCGGCCTCCGGGCGGCCTCCCGTGGCCGTGAACGGTGCTTCCTCGCCGCCGAGACGCACAAAGCGCACGTTGCCGCAATCCCGCCCCAGGCGGGGATCCGCGGCCATGGCGTAGAGGGCCACGTTCTCCGCGCTGGAGCCGCCGAAGTACTGCAGGATGTTGACACCGGCGCCGCCGATGCCCGCTATGGCTATCTTGTCTCCCGCGCGGGGTGTGGTCTGGTAGGGAAGCATGGTGGAGTGGATGGATGAATCAGCGCTTGGGGCCGACCTTGCGGAACATGCCGCGCAGCGCGTGCATCAGCCCGCCCTTCAGCCCGGTGAGCGCGTCGTCGTCGTAGCGCTGGGCAAAGCGGATGAGGCCGATGGCCGTGCAGTAGCGGGGGTCGCTGAGGTACTGGCCGTCCTCCGGGGTCATGGCGGCGGGCTGCTGCACGGGCATGTTGAAGATGTAGCGCGCCAGGTTGTCCAGCCCGCGCATCATGCTGGTTCCGCCGCAGAGGAAGAGGCTCATGCCGTTCTGGTTGAGCACCTCCGCCGGCACGCAGTCGCGCACGCGCAGCAGGGCGTCCGCCAGGCGGTTGCGGATGATCATGTTGAGTTCGCCGCGCATCATGGAGACCTCCTGCATGCCGTTGTCGCTGCGGAACTGCGCCATGGAGCGGTCCTTGGTGTCGCCGAAGGCGTCGCCCTCGTGTGTCTTGAGGAATTCGGCGGCCTGGCGGGTGACGTGCTGGGAGGCGAGACGGATGATGTCCTGGTTGACGGTTTCACCGCCGATGGGGATGCAGCCGGAGGCGATGACCTCCGAGCCCTTGTAGCAGATGAAGTCCGTGGTGCCGCCGCCGATGTCGATGAGCAGGGCGCCGGATTCCTTCTGCTGGCGTGAGAGCACCATCTGCGCGGTGGCGAGCGGCGCGAACACCAGCTCCTCCACCTCCAGCGGGATGTCGCGCACGCAGATGAGGGAGTTCTTCACGCGTGTGCTCAGGCCGTGGATGATGTGGCAGTTCAAATCCAGCGTGTGGCCGGTGAGCCCGGCGGGGTGGCGCGTCGGCTCGTCGCCGTCGATGGAGTAGCCGCCCTTCTCCGAGTGCAGCACAAAGCGGTCCTGCGGCAGCTCCAGCTGCTCCGCCTTCTCCTGCACCAGCTCCATGTGCTCGTCCTCGATGATGTCCTCGTCGTCCGGCAGGCGGTAGGAGCCCATGTTGTTCTGGCCGTGGATGTGCTCGCCGGTGACGGAGAGGAAGACGTTGAGGATATCGACGTCTGCGTGGTCCTGGGCGAGCTGCCAGGCGTCGCAGACGCATTGGCGGGCCATGTTCTGGTCGACGATTTCGCCCTTTCTGACGCCGGCGGAGGGAACTTCGCCGCAACCGATGATGGTGGCGGTTGCATCGGGGCGTATTTCGCCGACGATCATGCAGGTTTTGGAGGTGCCGATTTCAAGACCGGCGAGTATTTTGGATTTAGGCATGGTATTTGGTATTCTAGGGTTGTTTAGGGAAGGATGTCATTGTGCGAGTGCCTGCTGGCAGGCGCCGGGTTGGGGCATGATGCGGGGGTCCAGAGTGATGAAGTCGTCCGAGCGCTTCTCGGAGGGCTTGAAGAGGAATCCCGGGTTGCGGTTGATGACCCTGTAGGAAGTGGCCTTGAAGAGGGGCAGCACCAGGTTGCTGCTCGGCTCATACGCCTTCATGCCGGTGAACGAGCCGGTGATGGCGTACTCCACGTTGTCGTCCGTGCCGAACACGGCGTTCTTCAGCGGCGGCTCCGGGCCGCGGTCCGGCTGGTGAATGGCGTGCTCGTCCATCATCACCAGCTTGGCGGTGCGCCAGCTCTCGCCGGGGCGGCGCAAGTAGCCCCACAGGCGCGTGTACGGAATGTAGTAGCGGCGGCCGATGTAGTAGTCACCGGGCTGTTCCTTGGCAATCTGCGCCTCACGCTCGCTGATGGCCTGGCAGTCGCTCTTGAGTGTGTTGCAATCACACAGGCAGAGCGCCGCCGCCAGCAGCGTCAAAAACTTTCCAGTATCCATTTTCATGTACTTCACCTAGGCTACCAAACCCGCCCCCCACGGTCAAGCATGAATGGAGGCACACCTCATTTCACGGTCACATCCGTGCAGTTGTTCTGCCTCACGTTCTCCTGGGGCGAGCCGTTGGAGAAGGAGTTGCCCTGGATGAGGACGTTTGCGGCGGATTTGAGGGAAACGCCGTTCTTGTTGTCCGAGAGGAACTTGTTGTTCAGGATGGAGATGCCGGAGTGGACCGCCCGGGCGTGCTCACGGTTTTCCGGGGCCACGTTGACGACGGGGCCGCCGCAGTGGTCGAAGGTGTTGCCCTCGATGGCGAGCTTGCGGACGAAGCCGGACTCGTACCAGCTGCGGGCATCGTCCGCCACCAGGATGGCGCTCATGTGGGAGCGCACAAACACGTTGTCTTTAATGGTGACGGGCCTGCGGGTGGTGAGCAGGAAGGCGCGTGTGGGGATGCACTCCACGCGGCAGTTGGTGACCACCACCTCCGGCGTGGCGGTCACGTTCTCCAGGCAGTCCTCGTTCACCGCCACATCGGCGGGCAGGGGCTTCTCCAGCTCCAGCTGCATGGAGCGGCCATCCTGCGATAGGGTGGCGGACACCACCTTGTTCATGCCCTTGGAGTTCAGGTTCCTGCCGGAGATGACATCCACCTCGTCGCCCTTGCGGAAGCCCTCGAAGCCCCAGGTCTGGCCGTGGCAGAAGCGCACGGTGACGTGGCGCGGGTCCATCATCTCCGTAATCTTGAGATGCGTGCCGTGGATGTTGATGGCGTCGTCGTTCGCACCGTGGAAGAAGACGTTGTTGACGGAAATCCTGCCGTAGCAGCCGGAGAAGTGCAGCATGTCCGCCCAGGAGGCGCAGGTGCGGCCGCTGCCCTCTCGCGGGGCGATGGTCACGTGGTCGAACGTAAGGTTCTTGGAGAACTGGGACACCACGCCCATGCCGTGCATGAAGTGGAACTTCACGCCAATGTACGAGATGTTGGAAGAGTTGTTGCAGAAGACGGAGGCGTACTCGCGGCGGATCTGGCGGTGCTGGTAGGTGGCGCCCTGGTGGAAACCGGGGTTCTTGTCGTAGCTCATGCGCACCTTGCCGGGCTCAATCTCCTCCACGGGGCCGGAAAGGCCCTTGTTGCCGCCCACGTTGGAGACGTGCAGCGGCTCCGCGGTGTACTCCTGCACAAAGCAGCCGGGGCCCTCCTTCCAACCGTCGCCCACCCAGCTGAGCTTGCCGTTCTCGATGACGTACCTGCTGTCCGGGTGGATTTGGAACACAGCCTCCTTCTCGCCCACCTCCAGCGCGGTGTACTCGGAGATGGTGGGGCGCGCGTAGTCGATGGCGATGTCCTTGAAGGTCACGTCCCGGCACTGGTCCATGTGAATCTCCATCATGCGGCCCCGGCAGAGCAACAGCGCATCCTTGCCGCGCACCTCCAGGTGCCGCGCACCGTGCAAGTCGATCATCACGCGCTTGGGCATGTCCGGGGCGTCGTTGGTGTTGGAGATATGCAGCTTCTCCTCGTTCAGGCCCTCCGCCTGCCACTCGTAGGTGCCGGGCGCAAACTTGACCACCACGGGCTTCTTCTCGCCGCCCTTCACTCTCGGCGCCAGGGAGCCCACAATCGTGCCGGGCTTCACCAGCAGCTTGTCCCCGCCCGTGAGCTCCAGTTTGTTCACCGGGGCCATGGTCTTCCACGGCTTCTCCGCGCTTCCGGGATTTGCATCGTCCCCCTTCACGGGATCCACGGCATAGGTGGCGGCGTGCAGCGCTCCCGTAAAGGAAACCAGCGCCGCCACGGCGGTCAGGGTAAGGATTGCTCTCATATACGCGCCATTCTACCCCACTCCCCCGCCATAGCAAGCGAATTCCACTTCCGCCAGGGCGGCGGGGGCTACTGCGGGAGTGAATCGTCGAGCGGGAATCCGTAGAGGGCGAAGGGACCCTCGCCGGGCTTGTAGAAATGCCACCATTCCTTGTCGTAGCCCTTCATGCCGGAGGCGGCCATGGCATCCCGCAGGATGCGGCGGTTGGCGCGCTGGGCGGGGGTGACAAGCGGGGAATCCCACGCGGACGAGGCGTCCAGCAGGTCGTGGCGGCCGCCCATGTCCACAGGCGCGCCGTCCTTCAGGCGGTAGAGTGTGACATCCACGGCAATGCCGAGGGAGTGTTCCGAGAGGGTGCCGATGTAGCGCTGCTCATAAATCTGGCGCTTGGTGAGGTGCGGGTAGAATTGCCGACGCATGCGGTCGTCGGGCGTTTGAGACCATTCGAAAAAATCCTGCATGGCGGAGGTGGGGCGGTAGGCGTCCCACACCAGGATGCCGTAGCCCTGGCGCGCGAGAATGCGCGCGGCCTGCGCCACGCATGCGGCGGTGTCCCGGCCCAGGATGGCGCGGTGCCCCGTGTAGCCGCGGATGGGCCGCCCCACGAAGTTGTCGCTCCCCGCGTATTTGAGGTCGGTTTTCAGGTAGGGCACCACGGAGTCCATGTAGCAGAATGCGGCGGGCATCTTGGCCACGGGGGCGTCCGGCGCCAGCAGAGGCTTCTCCGCGCTGCAAGCGGCGAGCAGGCACGCCGCCGCAACGGCTATCCACGATTTGAGCATAGGGAGAATATAGCACAACCCGCGCACTTTCTCAAGTGCGCGGGTGCATGCGGTGTTTGAAGGGATGGTGAAATCAACCGCGGCAGCACCTGCGGTGCAGGCAGCGGTGGAAGAGCATGCGGTCCAGGCTGAAGCGGCCGGGACCGGTGAGCATGAGGGTGACAAAGCTCAGCAGGTAGACCAGCACCAGCTCGTTCATCTCTGCGCTGGTGCCCGCGCGGTGGGTGCAGGCGATCACGCAGAAGTTGATGGCCAGCACCAGCGCGGCGGGGCGCGTGAGGAAGCCCAGGATCACGGCGATGCTGCACACGAACTCCGCGAACACGCACAGCGAGAGCGAAAGCGTGGAGCCGAGGCCGATGGGATCCATCCACTGCCCGCCATCGCCACCGAAAAGGGTCACGAGCTTGGGCCAGCCGTGAGCGAGCATCATGCCGCCCAGGCCGATGCGAAACACCAGCAGGCCGATATGGCGCGCGCTTTTACAGATACAGGCGGGCTTGCCCGCCACCGGACACGTTGACATGGGGTTTGATTGTTCCATGTAGCGTCTGACGCCCCCTGCCCCGCCCCCGTTCACAAACGGATAGCCCACACAAAAAAAAACGCGCGCAGAGCGCGCGCGAATTTTAAAATAGTACCTA
>JAUNNT010000085.1 GCA_030531305.1 Akkermansia sp. | reverse complement strand
TTTAGGCATGTTTTGCATTTTTTCAGAAAAATGCAAAATGATTGTTGACTAATTCAAGCGCGCCAGCAGGGCCACGGCCCGCGGAAAATCCTCCGGGTGGCCGTCGGATTCCGGGAACAGGCGCTCCGCCGGAATGCGGGCGTATCTCTCCTGCGCCTTGGGCGAGGACAATTCCCGCAATCCCACGGAGAACACGGCGCCCAAGCGGAGGAATTCCCGCGCCATCTCATGGGAGCCGTTCCAGGCGTGCAGGAGCACGCGGGGCAGGGTGCCGGCGCGTTCGCGCCGCTTCAACAAATCCAGAATCTCCGCCCAGGCGTGCACGCCGTGCAGGTGCGCCATGCGCTCATGCCGGAAGGCGGCGCCCAGGTGCACCTGCAGCAGCAGGCGCTGCGCCTCCAGCGTGGCGGCGTGCGCGGGCGCGGCGTCCAGCCCGGTCTCGCCCACGCCCGCCTTCGGGTGGCGCGTGAGCCAGTCGTCCAGCTCAAAGGCAATCTCGGCGGGGTCCACCTCGTGCGCGTGCCAGGGGTGGATGCCGAAGCAGGGGTCCATCCCCTCCGCCGCGGCCACGGATTCCCAGTCCGCGCGCGTCACGGCGCACAGGTAGCCGCCGTCTGCGGCGGGGCGGTGGGTGTGGTAGTCCTTCATGGCAGCAGGCCGTGGTTGCGGAAGCTGTAGTAGGGCAGCTCCCCGCTGCCTTCCGCTCCCAGGATGATGTGGTCTTTGAGCGGGATGCCCATGATTTCGCCCGCCTTCCTGATGCTGTCGGTCAGCTCCATGTCCTGCTTGCTGGGGCGGGGATCCCCGCTGGGGTGGTTGTGCGCCAGGAGGATGGAGCAGGCGTTGTGGATGACGGCCTCCCTGAAGATGCTGCGCGGGTGCACGAGCACGCGCGTGAGCGTGCCGCGTCCCACGTCGCACCGCCGGATGAGCCGCCGCTGCGCGTTGAGCAGCAGCACCACCATGTTCTCCTCCGGCCGGTAGCGCAGGTCGCTGCCCAGGAACTTGTACACCACGCCGGGGTTCATCATGTCCTCGCTGCGCAGCTCCTCCCTCAACGTGCGGTGCCCCAGCTCGAACACGGCGGCCAGCGTGGCGGCCTTCGCCGAGCCGATGCCCTTGCAGCAGTTCATGATCTGCCGCGCTTCCATGCGCCCCAGCTCGGAGAGCGACCCCGCCGCGCGCTTCAACCGCCCCGCCAGTTCCAGCACGTTGCACCCGTGCAGCCCAGTGCGCAGGAAGATGGCAATCAGCTCCTCGTCCGTCAGCGCGCTGCGCCCATGGTTCAGCAGCTTCTCGCGCGGCAGGTCCTCCTTCACGAAATCACGCATCTGCAGCGTCGGCTCGTCGTCGCATTCTTCCATGCCGTCCATCCTACACGATATGCCCCGCCCATGGAAGAAAAAAGGATGCGTGGGGGTAAATCAGGGTGGCAATGAACCTATGAGAGCTGCCACCCTTGGCGTGTATCCACCCCGCGCAAGGCGGGGTTGCCGTGCCGAACAAATCAACGTGGTTGCCCCCACGGCTTACGCCGTGGGCTGGAAAAAGTTATCGTTGATTCGGGCGCGCCCCGTCGCGCCCTCACCCCTTCGGGGCAAACACGCTTCGCGGTTTGTCCAATCCGCCTTGCCGCGCCGCAAGCGGCGCGCCCTGAACGGGGCCGTCGGCGGCTTTGCCAAGGCGGCTCAATATAGCGCGCCTGTCGGCGCGCGGATAACGGAACCGCGCCCACGGGCGCGGCGATATTCCCAAATTGTAAATCGTCAATCGTCAATTGTAAATTTTTAGTCTTGCCAAGCGTTGAAATATCATATAAACTTCCCGCGGTTGCGTGTTTGCCACGCGGCCGCTTGTCTGGCAGGGACCATGCCGGTTCCCCCCCGCCGAGACGATGCCCGGAACCGGCAACAAGAAGAAAGAAAAGAAAATGAGTATACATTCCGTATCATGCGCCGTTGGCGCAAATCCCATCACCATTGAGACCGGAAAGATTGGCCTGCTTGCAGACGGCGCCGTGACTGTTCGCTGTGGTGATACGATGGTGTTGGTGACCGTGGTGAGCGCCACCAAGATAAAAGAAGGCCAGACGTTCTTCCCGCTCTCTGTGGAGTACAAGGAGAAGGCGGCGGCGGCAGGCATGTTCCCCGGCGGCTATTTCAAGCGCGAGGGACGGCCGACGGAGAAGGAAATCCTGACATGCCGCATGACGGACCGCCCGCTGCGCCCGATGTTCCCGAAAGGCTACTTCTACGACACGCAGGTCATCACGCTGCTGCTCTCCGCGGATGGAGAGAACGAGCCTGACATCCTGAGCATCAACGGCGCCTCCGCCGCCTGCGTGATTTCCGACCTTCCGTTCGCGGAGCCCGTGGGCGCCGTGCGCGTGGGCCGCATCAACGGCCAGTTCGTCATCAACCCCACCAACAGCCAGCGCCTGGAATCCGACCTGGACCTGGTGTACGCCGGTTCCAAGGACCAGGTGATCATGATCGAGGGCTCCGCCAAGGAGCTGCCCGAGGAGGACTTCATCGCCGCCCTGCATTGCGCGCAGGAGAACGTGGCGAAGATTTGCGCGGCGCAGGAGGAACTGCGCGGCATCTGCGGCAAGCCCAAGCGCGAGTACGAGCTCACGCTCGCCAAGCCCGAGCTGCTGGAAATCGGCTACCAGATTGCCGGCGACCGCATCGAGGAGGCCATCTACGCCCCCAACAAGATCCAGCGCCAGAAGCAGGTGGGCGCCCTGCGCGACGAGGTGGAGGCCGCCATTAAGGAGTCCCACCCGGAAGCCACCGACTTCGATGTGGAGCAGGTCTTCGAGTACATCCAGAAGAAGGCGTTCCGCATCTCCATCATGGAGCACGACAAGCGCGCGGACGGCCGCGCCATCAAGCAGCTCCGCCCGCTGCTGGCGGAGGTGAACGTGCTGCCGCGCCAGGTGCACGGCTCCTCCCTCTTCGCCCGCGGCGAAACCAAGTCCCTGTGCCTGGCCACGCTCGCCCCGCTTGAGGAGAAGCAGTACCTGGACAACTACACGGGCTCCGTCTCCGAGAAGCGCTTCATCCTGCACTACAACTTCCCGCCGTTCACCGTGGGCGAGACCGGCCGCTTCGGTGGCCAGAACCGCCGCGAAATCGGCCACGGCGCCCTCGCCGAGCGCTCCATCGCTCCCGTGGTGCCCACCGAGGACGAGTTCCCCTACGCCATCCGCGTCTCCTCCGAAATCATGGAATCCAACGGCTCCACCTCCATGGCCTCTGTCTGCGCCGGCACCATGTCCCTGCTGGCCGCCGGCGTGCCGCTGAAGCGCCCGGTTTCCGGCATTTCCGTGGGCCTGGTGACGGAGTTCGAGAACGCGGGCGACCGCGAGCCCAAGCGCTACAAGACGCTGCTTGACATCATCGGTTCCGAGGACTTCTACGGCGACATGGACTTCAAGCTGTGCGGCTCCACGGAAGGCGTGACCGGATACCAGCTGGACCTCAAGCTGCCCGGCATCCCGCTCTACATCCTGGAGGACGCCATCCACCTGGCCCGCAAGGGACGCCTGGAGGTGCTCGACACCATGAACGCCGCCATCGCAGCCCCGCAGGAGATGAGCCCGTACGCCCCGCGCATCGAGTCCACCACCATCCCGCAGGACCGCATCGGCGAGCTCATCGGCCCCGGCGGCAAGAACATCAAGGCCCTTCAGGCCGAGACCGGCACCGACATCAACATCGAGGAGGACGGCACCGTGCGCATCTACGGCAACCGCCAGGAGGGTGTGCAGCGCGCGCTCGACCTCATCTCCCGCATGTTCAAGGAAATCGAGGTGGGCGAGACCTACGAGGGCAAGATCGTCTCCACCAAGGAATTCGGCGCGTTCATGGAGGTGCTGCCCGGCAAGGACGGCCTCATCCACATCTCCGAGCTTGCGGAGGGACGCACCCAGAAGACCGAGGACGTCGTCAAGGTCGGCGACATCGTCACCGCCAAGTGCATCGGCATCGATGACAAGGGCCGCGTGAAGATGTCCATCCGCGCGGCGCTGCGCGACAAGAAGGCCGCAGAGGCCGAGGCCGCCGGCGCAGCGGAATAAGCCAGACGCATCCGCAAAAAATCACGCAGGACCGCTCCCGCACGCCGGGGGCGGTCCTTTTTTACGCCCGCCCGCGCACAATCCGCGGAAATTTGCAAAAAAATTGCAGGGAACCGCTTTTTTTGATTGCAAAGGGAGCCCAACTGGTATAGATTAACTAGTGAACAGCCGCAAATCAGCTTATACCATGTGGAAATACATCAATACAGGCGCAGCAGTCCTCTTCCTCGCTGGCACTTTCTTCTTCTACAAAAGCCATGAGGCCATGACTACCCCCGCCACGGGTGAGGTTGCCGCCGTGCAGACGCAGTTTGACAACGCCATTCGCAAGAGCAAGGACATCGACCTCGACAAGGCCATCAAGCAGTACGCCGTCCTCCGCACCGCATTCTTCAACCAGGAAACCGAACGCTTCGACCAGGAGCGAACCGCCATCGAGGAGCAAGACGCTCCCCTCCCCGCTGAAATCCAGCGCAAGCAGGAGGAGCTCGACCAGGCCAAGGAGGAGTACAACAAACTCCAGGAGGACTTCAACAAGCTCAAGCGCGAAACCCGCGAGATGCTCAGCCTGGAAGACGTGGACGACGACTCCCTGCGTGACGTCGGCGAGGCCATCGCCGAGCTGAAGAACCACAACGACAAGACCGAGGCCGAGGTGGCCAAGGAGCTCAGCATCACGGAAACACTCGGCAAGGCCAGCACGCGCACCATCGCCGGCACCCGCGCCGCCAAGCGCCTCCATGCAGACCGCCTTGCCCGCCTCTCCCCCGCAGAGCTGCGCTGCGCGGTCATCTCCGCGGATCCCAAGTGGGACTACGTCATCCTTGACGCCGGCATCGACAAGGGCATCGTCATCGGCTCCCGCCTGGTGGTGATGCGCGGCGACCGCAAGATTTGCGAGCTGGACGTCACGCTGGTGGAATCCAACCGCTCCAGCTGCGACATCATCTACAGCACCATCCGCCCGGGTGACCGCGTGCTTCCCGGTGACCACGTGTACGCCGTCCGCGAAGACAAGTAAGAACAACCTCTCTCCCATACCGATATGAAACTTTACCAGTTGATACTCACGCTCGTCATCCTGCTCTTCGGTGGAGCAGCCATCTACTACTCCTGCGACCAGGACAAGGTGATGGACCTCTTGATTGCCACGCACGGTGGCGGCCAGCAGGTGGCCGATGTTGACGCGCAGGGCCTGCGCAAGGTGAACTCCGAGCTGGAGGCCGAGGCCGCCCGCATCTCCGAGGAGCGCGCCGCCGCCATCAAGGCCACTGAGAGCGCCCAGAACGTGATGAACGACCACCACAACCAGCGCGATGACGCCGAGACCCTCCTGAACACCCACAAGAAGGAGCTGGCGGACGTGCAGGCCAGCGTGGACGCCCAGCACGCCAGCGTGGAGGCCCTCATCGCCTCCATCAAGGAATCCCTCAAGGATTTGGAATCCGCCGGCATCCCGGACATCTCCGCCGACCAGGCGTGCTCCGAGGTGCTGGAGAGCATCCGCGAGTTCGTGGCTCGCCAGCAGGCCCGCAAGAAGGACCTGGACCAGCAGCTCAAGGACGCCATCGCCGCCCACAAGGCTGCGGCCGTGAAGCTCGCCGGCGAGAAGGACGAGCTGGCCCGCGCCACCCGCGTGAACACCAACTTCTTCAACGACTACAGCAAGAACAACGACGAGTTCCCCATCGTGGCCGTTGACCGCCACTGGAACTACGTCACCTTCTTCGTGGGCAACGACAGCGGCCTGGTGGCCGGCGACGACAAGACCCTCGTGGTGAAGCGCGGCGCACAGTCCGTGGCGAACCTGAAGATCATGAGCATCGACGACGGCCTGGTGGTGGCGCAGTACTCCGACTGCGAGGTGCCGCACCTGACCAACCCGGCCACCGTGAACCACCCGCGCGTGGGCGACACGGTCTTCCGCCTGAAGCCGCTCGGCCGCTAACACGCTGCGCAGCGCGCAAGGATTTTTTCCCCATCCGCCGCCTGCCTGCAAAAGGGCAGGCGGCCTTTTTTCAAAACACCGCAACACCGAAAAACACCGCCAAGATGAACACCACCGCCAAGCTCCTTTCCCTGTGCATGCTCGCAGCCCTCGCGCTCGCCTCGTGCAACCCGCCCATGCCCGCCGTGCCCGCCAGCAACCACAACCGCACCGTGGTGGCTCCCCGCGGCTCCAGCGAGGGCCTCAAGCCCTGGAGCAATCCCACCAAGCAGGAGGGCGACGCCGCGCTCGGCCCGCTCAGCGGCCTCTCCGAGCGCCGATAGGCATCCCGCAACACGCCGCGTGCAACCATGACCCGTGCCGAGCGAGCAGCGCTGGTGGCGGCGGAATTCAACCGCGCGTTCCCGCACCCGGAGGTGCCGCTGCACCACCGCGACGCCTACACGCTGCTGGTGGCGGTGATGCTCTCCGCCCAATGCACGGATGCGCGCGTGAACATGGTGACGCCCGCGTTGTTCGCCGCCGCTCCCAATCCGCAGGCCATGGTGGAGCTCGGCTGGCGGAAGGTGCGCCGCTATATCGCCACCTGCGGGCTCACGGAAACCAAGGCGCGCCGCATTGTGGAGACCTCGCGCCTGCTGCTGGAGCGCCACGGCGGCGCCGTGCCGTCCTCCTTTGAGGAACTGGAGGCCCTGCCCGGCGTGGGGCACAAGACCGCATCCGTGGTGATGAACCAGGCGTTCGGGCACCCCGCGTTCCCCGTGGACACCCACATCTTCCGCCTGGCGCGCCGCTGGCGCCTTTCCCGCGGCTCCACCGTGGAGAGGGTGGAGGCCGACCTCAAAAAGGCTTTTCCGATGGAATCGTGGGGCAGGGTGCACATCCAGTTCGTCCTCTGGGGCCGCACCTTCTGCCCCGCCCGCGGTTGCAACCCCGCATGCCCCATATGCGCGCAGCTGGCGGCGCGTTCATAATCCTAATCTTAATCCTAATCCTAATTACGCATCCCATGCGTCCAAATTATTTCCTCCCGCACGCGCGGATTAGGCTTGACCTTTGGCGGGAAAAGTGGTTTGATACCCGCCCGTCGTTATCGAATCATGTTGGTCTGTCAGCTTAAATCGAAGATACACCGCGCCATGGTGACCCGTGGCGATGTGGAGTACGAGGGAAGCATCGAGATCCCCCAGGATTTGGTGGAAGCGGCCGGGCTGTGGCCCGGGGAAAAGGTGCTGGTGGCCTCCGTGGCCACGGGCAACCGCTTCGAAACCTACGTGCTGGTGGGGCCGCCCAAGACCGGCCAGATTATCGTCAACGGCGCCGCCGCGCATCTCGTCAAGGCCGGCGAGCGCGTTATCATCATGAGCTTCGCCCTGGACGACAAGCCCATCACGCCGCAGCGCATCATCTGCAACGAGAAAAACGAAATCATCGCCTGAGCCTTTACAAACCCCCAACCATCAGATAAAATCCAGCCATGCTTAACGCCGCCATCTACATCGTCTTTGCCATTCTTCTCATCGTCTGCGCCCTGCTGCTGCTCGTGGTGCTCATGCAGCGCCCCAAGCAGGAAGGCCTCGGCGCCGCCTTCGGCGCGCAGATGACCGACCAGGCGTTCGGCGCGCAGACCACGGATGTGCTCAAGAAGGGCACGGTGCTGTTCGGCACGCTGTTCATGGTGCTGTGCTTCGCGCTCACTCTGCTGATGAACCACCGCTTCCAGCAGCAGAAGTCCCAGCTGGGCACGCAGGCCGTTCCCGCCGCCACCACCGAGGCCCAGAAGGTCGAGGAGCCCAAGCAGGAGGAGGCACAGAAGGAGCAAACCCCCGCCCCCGCGGCCGAGCAAACTCCCGCCACCCCCGCGCAGGACAACCTGGAGAACCTGGTGACCCCCGCTCCCGCGGCTGAGCAGCCTGCGCCTGCGGCTGAGCAGCCT
>JAUNNT010000084.1 GCA_030531305.1 Akkermansia sp. | reverse complement strand
AGTTCGTCCGGGAGGGTGGCGACCACCTTCTTGATGCGGTCGGCCTCGCTGCGGCGCGCCACCAGCAGGGCGTCCCCGGTGTCCACCACGATGAGGTCGTCCACGCCCACCAGAGCCACGCGCTTGCCGGAATCGGTGAAGACGATGTTGTTGGCGGAACCGATGGTGCTGAGCGGGCTGTTGGAGACGTTGCCGTCCTCCTGCTTGGGAAGGTACTTGCCCACGGAAATCCAGGAGCCCACGTCGTCCCAGTCGAAGGTGGCCTCGAAGTTGAGCACGCGGTCCGCCTTCTCCAGCAGCGCAAAGTCGATGGAGATGGGCGTGAGCTTCGGGAACTCGTCGCGGATGAACTGCGGGGCGTCCGCGGCCTGGCTCAGGCGGTCGATGAAGCCTGCCAGCTCCGGCGCGTGAGCGGCCAGCTGTTTGCGGACGTGCGGCACGCTCCAGATGAACATGCCCGCATTCCAGGAGAAGTTGCCGCTGGCCAGGTACTGCTCCGCGGTGGCGGCATCGGGCTTCTCGCGAAAGCGCACCACCTCGTAGCAGTTGTGGGTGAGCGCGGGGTCGTCGAGCCTCTCCGCGCGCTCGATGTAGCCGTAGCTGGGGCACGGCCACGTGGGCTTGATGCCGATGGTGATGAGCGCCGCCTCGCGGTCCGCCAGGTTCAGCGCGTCCTGCGCCAGCGCCTGGAACGCCGGAGTATCCAGGATGAGCGAGTCGCTCGGGATGATGATCATGCTGGCCTGCGGGTCGCGCGCGGCGATAAGCCCCACGCCCAGCGAGACGGCGGGTGCGGTATCGCGCCGCGCCGGTTCCGCCACGATGTTCTCCGCCGGAAGCCCCGCCGCCTGCCGACGCACCTCCGCCTCCTGCAGGTGGTTGGTGAGAATGAAGATATTCTCCGGCGGCACGATGCCCTTCAAGCGGTCGATGGCCTGGCAGAGCATGGTTCCCTGCCCGAAAAGGTCCAGCAGCTGCTTGGGCTTCGCGTTGCGCGAGAGCGGCCAAAACCGCGTCCCGCTTCCCCCCGCCAGAATGAGCGCATAATGGTTCATGCCCCCAGTATAGCCGCCCCGCTCCCGCGCGTCAAGCGCGCGGCCATACCAGGGACGGCCGCGCTTGCGCGCCCCAAAGATTTTTTGTTCTTTGGGGCGCGCATTCCACCTGCACCCCGAGAGTAACGCTATCGGCCATATGGCGCGTAAGGCGGATCGGCGGTAACGAATCTCTGGGCGCGGCTGCGGGGGCATTCCGGAATGGTCATGCGGATGGCACCGCTTTCCAGCAGCGGGACCAGATAGCGGCGCAGGGCGTATTGGCCGGAGGCGATCTGGAGGTAGGCGATGATTTCCGCGCGCGTGCGGGGCGTGCGACAGAATTCCAACAGGTGTTTTGCATCTGCCGCGGTGCGCGGCGCAACCGGAACCGGCTGGGCCATGTAGTCGCGGGGCGTCTCCTCGGCGAGCACAAAGGCATCCTCATCAAGGAAGTCGCGCTGAGCACGCTGCTGATGATACAGAGTGACTTTGAACTCTCCCATGATGTTGGTGAACACCGGCTCGGGCAAATGGTTTGCAACCATGGCGCGGCGGATGGTGGGAATGCCGGTGTAGCGGTTTTCCGTCAGTTGCAGGATTTCCATGGCCGTTACCAGAACGGGGTTTCGCGTGTCGGGCTGGGCATGCCCCAGCTGGTCGATGGTAAGACGCCCGTACAAGCCGCCGGGATTGGTGATTTCCAAGCGGTCCTCGAACATGTTGAGCTGAATGGGCCTGGTTTCGGTGTAGATGCTGTAGTCGCGGTGCACCAGGGCGTTCAGGACAGCCTCGCGGACGGCATCCAGCGGGTATTGCGGCACATCGGTACGCAGGCCGGTATGAGGGTCGATAGCGGTGGCGGTGCGCATGTTGTTGCGCACGAAATCAAGCGCCTTGCCCAGCATCTCGGGAATGGTGCCCTCGATGCGTTTGGTGTCGAGGAAGCGGTTGCCTGCGGCGTCGACATCCCCCAACTCGCGGCCCGGCACGCGCGTGGCGGTAATGCAAAGCCGCGGATAGAACGCCTGCGGGAACAAGCCGAAGAGCAGCAGGGCGGCCATGGTCACACGGCCGTCTTTCGTGATGCCGTTCAGCACGTCCTGCTGTTCCTCTGTCAGCCGTGCCAGGTTGGGCTTTGCGGTTCTCATTCGTGTGCGGTAATCCTCCAGCAGCTGCAGATCCAGCATGTCCATGGTTGCCTCATCCGCCGGGCGCACGTCATCCCTGAGGCGCTTGCGGAATGCCTCGTAGCTGTAGACTTCGTACTCGGTCATGGGTTTGTCGGCATCGCCCACGCGAACGTAGGCTCCCTTCAAGCGCCCCTTGGCCGTTTTGAAGCACGGGCGCTCGGCGATGTCGAGCGCGGGTATCTCGGCGGCGACAAAGACCTTGCCCGCTTCATCGTACACCGTCATGACGGGCCGCACCACCGGGGTCATTTGCTCCCCGTACTCCATCACCCTTTTCTGGAGTGCCTGGGCATCATACACGCCCACCTTTTCAAAATTGTTCCGCTCGTCCAGCCCGAACACGAAAACCCCGCCGGCGTCCTGGTTGGCGAACGCCGCCATGGTGTCGTACAGTTTCTCCGGGCAGCCGTCGCGCGCGGCTTTGACCTCCATGGTCTGCCACTCGCAGCCACGGCGCCGGATTGTTTCTATCAGGGTGTGCAGTTCTTCCTCGATCATGGTAAATTTGCTGTTTGCTCTTCACTTTACACCCCAAAAGGTAAAAAGTAAAGCCAAAAGTGAAGATTTTTGTCAAAAAGTGAAGAAAAATCGGCGCGGTCTCTTATGTTTAGTACAAAACATAAGAAAAAGTCTTCACTTTACGCTTCGCAATTTCACTTTAGGGTGCGCGACCCGTCTACGCCGCACCGCGCGCTCCGGGTGTTATGGGTCAGCGGATTTTGGTCATCTTGATTTCGCCGGAGCAGCCGAACCAGCCGTCTCGGCATTCGGCGGTGAGCCAGACCTCCACCTTGTCGCTCTTCTTGACGGCGGGAACCTTGAAAGTGACCTTCTTGGTGTCCTTGTCGGGAGCGGCATCGGCCTTGGCCACTTCCCTGCCGTTGACGACGAGGCGGAAGTTGCGGGTGATGAGGCGGCCGTTCTCGCGGGGGACAAGCTCAAACTCGTAGGTGCCGGAGCCGTCCATGCTCTTGCTCACCAGCACGTGCCAGTCCTTCTCGAAGTTGTGGGTCTGGTCGCCGGGGTTGTAGAACATGTTGTCGATGACGGTGAAAGACTTGGGGTCCCAGTAGTGGTGGTACTTGGCGGCGCCGATACCGTACTGGCTCTTGGGGTTGAGCTTCACACAGGCGGCGAGGGTGTCGAGTAGGCGCTTGCGGTCCTTCTCGTCCTTGGTGGCCTTGAATTTCTCGCGGTAGACGTAGGCGAGTCCCGCGAGCCACTGCTGGCGGGTTTCCGTGAGTGCCTTGTTGCCCTTCTCGATTCCGGAGTTGCGCATGGTGGCCTGCACGTAGCGCGCGGCCTCGTCGAAGTTGCGCGCGCCGTCCTTGAGCTTGCCGTCGGGCCCGCCGTTGAGGATGTTGTTGATCTCCTTGTACATGGCCTGGTGGTCCATGGCGAAGAGGGCGCGCATGCCGGTCTTGTTGTCGGGGTCCTTCCTGTTGATGATGCCAGTGAGCTCCTTGTGGCGGCGGGCGTCCGCATACGGGATGAGCTTGAGAGCGGCGCCGGCGGCCTGTGCGCCCTCCACGCCGCCGCGGTCGCGCGCGGTGGCGGCGAGCTTCATGAACTGCTGGGCCTTGGGGATGAGCGCGGCCACGTCCTTGGCGAGCCCCTCCGGCTTGCGGACGTCCTTGCCGTTCCAGGTGGCCATGAGCGTGCCGTCTGGTGCCAGGAGGACGGCGGCGGGCAGGTCGTACTGCTCGATGCCGATTTCATTCTGGTTCTTGCGGCGCTCGTCGCTGGTCTGGCCGGTCTTGTCGTTGTACTGGCCGAAAACGATGGGGAGCTTGCCGTCGTTGGCGAATTTCTCCCAGGCTTGCACCACGGAGGCGCAGTCCTGCATCCAGTCGGACCCGTACCAGAGGATGAGGAGGGGTTCGTTGTCGGTCTTTGCCTGCTGCTTGGCCTGGTGGAAATCCGGGAACGACACGGTGGCGGCGAAAGCGGGGGCCAGCGCGGCGAGGAGGAGGCTGAAGGTGATGGAACGAATGCTCATGACGGTGTCTCCTTATTTGGTGAAGATGAGGAAGTGTGAGATGTGGGCGAACTCCGGCTGCGGGTTGTCGAACTCGATGCGCACCCACTTGGCCTGGGTGCCGGGCTTGAACTTCACCACCCACTCGGCGGGCATGTTGTCGGTCTTCTCCTGGTCGAACCAAGTGGCACCGTCCGTGCTGGTGGAAATCTTGGCGCGCTTCATGCGGCCCTCGTTCCCGGGCACCTTGTGGACCAGGCAACCCGTGACGGTGGCCTTGGCGTCCAGCTCCACGATCATGTGCGGGTGCGCCTCGCGGTCGGTGTGGCAGCGGCCGCCCTGCGGGGTGAGCACCAGGGAGTGCGCCACGGGGTCGTCGAACCCGCTGGTGGTGGACATGCGGAAGAGCACGCCCTTGCCGATGCCGGGCGGCAGCTGTGCCTGCAGCTTGGGCGGGCGCACATCCGGCGGGCAGGTCTTCAAGGCGGCGGTGGAGAGCGCGGAGAACGCAGCGGCGGAGCGCGCCTGCTCCGCGGCCACGATGGCCTTGCCGTACGCCTGGCTCATCTTCTTGGCGCGCTCGCCCGTGGCGGCTCCGGCCGCCTTGGAGGTGGCGGCGGCGAAAGCCTTGTTGAACACGTCGTCGCGCCCGCTCTGAACGTAGGTCTTCACGGCCCACTCCAGGATTTGGCCGAAGATGGTGCCGTCACCGGCGCCCATGTAGGCGGCGAAGGCCTCCGCGAGCAGCTGCTGGCGGGCCTCCTCCGACTGGAGCATGGAGAACTGGCGGCTGATGGTGTCCTCGCACTTCACGGCCCAGGAGGCGGGCGTTTCCGCCACGATGCGGTGGACCTCCGCGAAGAGCTTGAGCTTGGAGGCGTCGTCCATGGCGGCGATGGGGCCGTTGAGGTCGTCCATCATGTTGCAGGCGGCCACGCCGTGGCCCTTGTACTTGGGCAGGGTTTCCATGAGGTAGTCCAGGCACTCCTTGGGACCCATTCCGGTCTTCACCAGGAGGGAGTGGAGGGCCTTGCGGAAGAACGGGTGCATGGGCGAGGCGCCCAGCGCCTCCCGCCATGCGGCGATGGCCGCCTGGTCCTGCTCCAAATCCTCCAGCGCGCGGGCGCGGAAGCTGGCGCGGTACGCGCGGGCAATCTTGGCATCGTCCTTGAAGACAGCCTCCATGAGGTTGTACGAGGTGGGGGCCTGGTTGCCGAAGATGTAGTTGTGCATGCCGCCGTCCGGCCCGCCGAATCCGCCGGTCCACTCGCCGCGCTTCAGGCGGACGGCGTAGGCGCAGTGGCCGGGCTGGCCGACGGTGTAGGCGGGGATGCCGTGTGCCATGGCGGCCACGGTGCCGAAGTGGGAGAGGGCGCCGCACACGCCGCCGTTGCGCTGCGTGGCCTCCGCCCAGCTCTCATCGCTGAACGGCAGGTTGTACTCGCCGCTCTGCACGCTGTCGCCGAACTTCGAGGGGTCGGTGTACGGTGCGTGCCAGCATGCCCAGCCGTACTGGTCCCAGGGCATGTTGACGTGCTTGAAGGCCCACTCGTAGGATTCGTCGTCCCAGTCCTGCTGGGGGATGGCCACCACGAATCGGAGCTCCCAGGCCTTGAGCTTGCGGAAGCCGGGATAGAGGACGCCCTTGGCCTGCTGGCGCTGGAAATACTTGTAGCGGCGCACGGGGTTGTACTTGGAGGGGTCCTTCTTCTGGATGGGGACATCACGCCAGGTCTCGCCGCCGCCCCAGCAGGAGGCGAGCGCCACGGCGAGCGGCTTGTTCTTCACCGCGCCCTTCTCCTCCTTCCACACATCGTAGAGGATGCGCACGCCCCAATCGTTGTGGTACGGCACCAGGCCGCAGCCCAGGTATATCTCCTGCCACTCCGCATCCGCGAAAAAGGCTTTCAGGAATTTCTGGTGGTCCTTGTCCTTGGCGAATTCATTCAGCACCTCCGGGGACGTGCAGTCCACCACCTCCAGCGCCATGCACAGCGCGTTCACCGCATCGTCGTTCGCCGCGGGGCGGGCGTCCTTCAGCTCCAGCCCGGCGCGGCTCTCCGGCACGCCCATCTGCTTGAGCTCCGCCAGCAGCGCGGTGCGCACGGCGTTGAAATCCCCCTTGTCCAGCGCGGACGTCACAGACTTTGGCAGCCTGGCCGTTTCCGCTTTGGAGGCGGGAGCTGCGGGCGCCGCATCATCCGCGGCAAGGGTTGGAACGGTTCCCAGGGCCAGCAGCCCCAGCGCGGCAATCACGGCTTTCGCGTTCATACCCTACCCCTATACACTTCCCCGCGCGCGCTGTCAAGCATTCTGTTTCATCCGTCAACGCGCTTGCGCGGGGCGGGCATCAGCGGCACGCAGCAAGCCTGCGGCATCATCCCGCGCGCGGAATGACCGCCGTCCCGCAAAATGCGGTTGCAGGCGCGCGCGGGAAAGCGTATACTGGCAGGAGCAACGCTGATTGATTATGCATACTCTCCGCTACAAGTCGATTCCCGCCACGTTCTACAAGCGCAACCGCGACCGCCTGGCCGCCAAGCTGCCGGAGGGCAGCCTGGTGGTCGTCCACGCCAACGACATCTATCCCACCAACGCCGACGGCACGCTGGCGCACCACCAGAACGCCAACCTGTTCTACCTGACCGGCATCGACCAGGAGGAGACGGTGCTCATCATGCGCGTGGGCAAGAAGGGCAGCCACAAGGACACACTCCTGCTGCGCGAGACCAACGAGAAGATTGTCATTTGGGAGGGCGCGCGGCTTTCCCAATCGATGGCCACCAAGCTCAGCGGCGTGAAGGACGTGCGCTGGACGCAGGAGTACAACTCCCTGCTGGCGGAGTGGCTGCCCTCGGCCACGGGCGTGTGGCTGGAGGTGGATTCCCACCCGCGCCGCTACACCTATGTGCAGACGCGCAACGAGCGCATGAAGGCCGCCCTGCTGGCCTCCTACCCGGATGCCAAGGTGCAGAGCGTGTATCCCATCCTGGCGGAAATGCGCCTGGTGAAGCAGCCGGAGGAAATCAAGCAGCTGCGCGAGGCCTGCCGCATCACAGGCGAGGGCTACGTGGACACCCTGCGCTGCGTGGTGCCCGGCATGGGCGAGTGGGAAATCGAGGCCCTGCTGAGCGCCGGCTACATCCGCCGCTGCGCCCGCAAGTTCTCCTTCCTGCCCATCATCGCCAGCGGCCAGGACACCTGCGTGCTCCACTACATATCCAACCACAAGAAGTGCAAGGACGGCGACCTCATCCTCTTCGACATCGGCGCAGAGTACGGCGGCTACGCAGGCGACATGAGCCGCACCGTCCCCGCCAACGGCATCTTCTCACCCCGCCAGCGCGAGGTCTACGAGGCCGTGCTCGCCGTCCACAAGTACGCCTGCAAGATCATGCGCCCCGGTCTCAAGAAAAACGACTACGAGATGAAGGTGCGCCGATTCATGGCCAAGCAGCTCGTCAAGCTCGGCCTGCTCACCCAGCAGCAGGTGGACCAGGACCGCAAGAAGCTCGCATGCGTCCGCAAGTACTACATGCACGGCACCTCCCACCCGCTCGGGCTGGACGTGCACGACGTGGGCCCGGACAACCCGGAGTTCGCCGAGGGCCAGGTGTGGACCGTGGAGCCGGGCATCTACATTGCGGAGGAAGGCATCGGCATCCGCATCGAGACGGACGTGCTGGTCTACAAGGACCACGTGGAAGACCTGATTCCCAACGCCCCCCTGGAGGTGAAGGACATCGAGGATATCATGGCGGGACGGAAATGATTTACTAGGTAATATGTACTA
>JAUNNT010000027.1 GCA_030531305.1 Akkermansia sp. | reverse complement strand
CACCAATCATTGCATACCTACCACGCCCTGCAAAAAAACAATTGGGACACATGTGTTTGTACATTGCGCTTGGTACTTTGTACTTGACTAGTTCCCCCCCGTGCATGTACTATGCGCGCGCGCAAGGAGCGCGGCATGAAACATGAAGGAGAGAATACGGATAGCGGTGCAGTCCAAGGGGCGCCTGAACGAGGACACGATGGCCCTGCTGGCGGAGTCCGGCATCAAGGTTGGCGTGTCGAAGCGCACGCTGCTGGCGAGCGCGCGGAATTTCCCGGTGGAGGTGTTGTTCCTGCGGGACGACGACATTCCGCAGACGGTTGCGGACGGCGTGGCGGACGCGGGCGTGGTGGGGCTCAACGAGCTGCATGAGCGGGAGGCGGACGCGCGCATCGTGAAGCGCCTGGGCTTCGGCGGGTGCAGGCTGTCCATCGCCATCCCCAAGGAGCAGCCGTACTCCGGCGTGAAGGATTTGGAGGGGCGCAAGATCGCCACGTCCTACCCCGTCATCTTGAGGAAGTTTTTGCAGGAGCATGGCGTGCATGCGGAAATCCACGTCATCACCGGCTCGGTGGAAATCTCCACGGGCATCGGGCTGGCGGATGCTATCTTCGACATCGTGAGCAGCGGGTCCACGCTGGTGAGCAACAACCTGCGCGAGGTGGAGACCGTGCTGGAGAGCGAGGCCGTGCTCATTGCCAACAAGGGGCTCCCCGCGGAGAAGCTGGCCATCCTGGACGAGCTGGTGTTCCGCCTGGACGCGGTGATGGCGGCTGCGGACAAGAAATACGTGCTGATGAACGCGCCGCGCGAGTGCCTGGATGCCATCCTGGCGGTGCTGCCGGGCATCAAGAGCCCCACGGTGATGCCTCTGGCGCAGGAGGGCTGGTGCAGCATCCACACCGTGCTGGACGAGTCGTGCTTCTGGGAAATCATCGGTCGCCTGAAGGCCGCCGGTGCGGAGGGCATCCTGGTGCTGCCCATCGAAAAGATGATTTTATAAGCCATGCTCGTGATACAAGAGCCGCCGCGGGAGCAATGGGCGGAGCTGACCGCCCGCCCCGCGTTCGATGTGACCACGCTGTTCGGCGTGGTGCGCCCCATCATGGAGGCCGTGCTGGAGCGCGGCGACGCCGCCCTGCGCGAGTACGAATCCAAGTTCGACCACGTGGAGCTGGCGGACTTCCGCGTGGGGGCGGATGAGCTGCAGGCCGCCGCCGCACAGGTGCCGCAGGAATTGCAGCAGGCCATCAAGCTGGCGCATGCCAACATCACCGCCTTCCACGCCGCGCAGAAGTTTGAGGGCGTGTCCGTGCAGACCGCACCCGGCGTGCGTTGCGAGCAGCGCGGCATCCCCATCTCCCGCGTGGGCCTGTACGTTCCGGGCGGCTCCGCGCCGCTGTTCTCCACCGTGCTGATGCTCGGCGTTCCGGCGCACCTGGCGGGGTGCCCGAACGTGGTGCTGTGCACGCCGCCCGCCAAGGACGGCAGCGTGAACCCGGTCATCCTGTACACCGCGCAGCTGTGCGGCATTGACAACATCTACAAGATTGGCGGCGCGCAAGCCGTCGCCGCCATGGCATGCGGCACGGCGTCCGTCCCGCGCGTGGACAAGATTTTCGGCCCCGGCAACCAATACGTCATGGCCGCCAAGCAGCTGGCCTCCCTCTCCGGCGTGGGTATCGACATGCCCGCCGGGCCCAGCGAGGTGGAGGTGCTGGCGGACGCCACCTGCAATCCCGCCTTTGTGGCGGCGGACCTGCTCAGCCAGGCGGAGCACGGACCGGACAGCCAGGCCGTGCTGGTGGCGGACAGCATGCAACTGGCGGAGGCCGTGCAGCGCGAGCTGGATATCCAGTTGGCGCAGCTGCCGCGCCGCGACATCGCCGCACGCGCGCTGGAGCACAGCCGCATCATCGTGCTGGCGGACAGGCGGGACGCCATCGACTTCACCAACGCCTACGCGCCGGAGCACCTGATACTTGCGGTGGCGGACGCGCGCGCCGTGGCGGCGCAGGTGGAGCACGCGGGATCCGTGTTCATCGGCCACTACTCCTGCGAGAGCGCGGGCGACTACGCCAGCGGCACCAACCACACCCTCCCCACCCTCGGCTACGCCCGCTCCTTCGGCGGGCTCTGCTTGGACAGCTTCATCCGCAAGACCACCTTCCAGGAGCTCACGGAGGACGGCGTGCGCAGCATCGGCCCCGCCGTGGAGGCCATGGCCGCCGCGGAATCCCTGGATGCCCACGCCCGCGCCATGTCCCTGCGCCTGGATGCCGTGGGGCAGGGGGGCACGCAACCCGCGTTCGACTTGGATGCGCTGGTGCGCCAGAACATCCGCTCGCTGGCGCCGTACAGCTCCGCGCGCGACGAGTACGCCGGGCATGAGGCGCACGTGTTCCTGGATGCCAACGAGAGCCCGTACAACCCGCCGTTCAACCGCTACCCGGACCCGCTGCAGCGCGGGCTCAAGGCGCGCATCGCCGCCGTGAAGGGCGTGGCGCCGGAGGCCATCTTCCTCGGCAACGGAAGCGACGAGGCCATCGACCTGGTCTACCGCGTGTTCTGCACACCCGGGCAGGACAACGTGGTGGCGCCGGAACCCACCTACGGCATGTACGCCGTCTGCGCGGACATCAACAACGTGGAGTACCGACCCGTGCCGATGGGCGAGGACTTTTCGTTCACCGCGGAAGCGCTGCTGGCGCGCACGGACTCCCGCACCAAGGCGGTGTTCCTGTGCTCGCCGAACAACCCGAGCGGCAACCTGCTGCCTCACGCGGAAATCCGCAAGGTGCTGCAGGGCTTCCGCGGCATCGTGGTGGTGGACGAGGCATACGGCGACTTTGCACCGCAGGCCACGCTGCGCCCTCTGCTGGCGCAGTTCCCCAACCTCATCATCCTGTCCACGTTCTCCAAGGCGTGGGCCAGCGCGGGCATCCGCCTCGGCATGGCTTTCGCATCCCCGCAAATCATCGCCTTCTTCAACAAGGTCAAGTACCCCTACAACGTGAACGCGCTCACCCAGCAGGCAGCGCTGGAAATGCTGGACCGCGCCGCAGAGGTGGACACCTGGGTGCAGGGCATCCTGCGGGAGCGCACCCGCGTGATGCAGGCCGTGGCGCAGCTGCCCGCGTGCCGCCGCGTCTTCGCATCCGACGCCAACTTCTTCCTGGCGCGCATCGACCACGCCACCGCCGTGTACGAAACGCTGGTGGAGCGGGGCATCGTGGTGCGCAACCGCAGCCGCATCCGCCTGTGCGCGGACTGCCTGCGCATCACCATCGGCACCCCGCAGGAGAACGATGAGCTGCTGCGCGCCCTCACCGAAATCACCGCATCATGAAAAAGGCACTCTTCATCGACCGCGACGGCACCATCATCCGCGAGCCCGCAGACGAGCAGGTGGATTCCCTGGAGAAATTCTCCTTCCTGCCCGGCGCCATCCGCTCCCTCGCCGCCATCCGCGAGCTCACCGGGTACGAGCTGGTGATGGTCACCAACCAGGACGGCCTCGGCACGCCCGCCTACCCGCAGGAAACGTTCGACGCCATGCAGCGTCTGCTGCTGGACACGCTGGCGAGCGCGGGCGTGGTGTTCGACGCCATCCACATCGACACCCACTTCCCGCAGGACAACGCACCCACGCGCAAACCCGGCACCGGCATGCTCACCGAGTATATGGGCGGGGAGTACGATATGGACGCCTGCTACGTCATCGGCGACCGCGACACCGATGTGCAGCTGGCGCAGAACCTGGGCTGCCGCGCGCTGAAAATCGGCGGCGGGATGGACTGGGCGAAGGTGCTGGAAATCGTGGTGGCGGGCGAGCGAGCCGCGGAGGTGCACCGCACCACCCGCGAGACGGACGTGTTCGTGAAGCTGGAGCTGGACCGCCCCGGCGTGTGCAGCGTGGACACCGGGCTGCCGTTCTTGGACCACATGCTGGAGCAGATTTCCCACCACGGCGGCATGGGGCTCACCATCCGCGCCATGGGTGATTTGCAGGTGGACGCCCACCACACCATGGAGGACACCGCGCTCGCGCTCGGCGACTGCCTGCGCCGCGCGCTGGGCGACAAGCTGGGGATTTCCCGCTACGGCTACTGCCTGCCGATGGACGACTGCCTGTGCCGCGTGGCGCTGGATTTCGGCGGGCGTCCCTGGCTGCAGTGGGATGCAACGTTCCGCGCGGAGAGCGTGGGCGGCATCCCCACGGAGATGTTCATGCACTTCTTCAAGAGCCTGAGCGACGCCGCGCTGATGAACCTCTCCGTCTCCGCGCGCGGCGACAACGCCCACCATCTGGCGGAAAGCATGTTCAAGGCGCTGGCGCGCGCGCTCCGCATGGCCGCGCAGCGTGATGTGCGCCACCTCGTCCTCCCCTCCAGCAAGGGTACGCTCTAGTCTTTCATGAAGGTCGCCGTCGTCAAGTACAACGCGGGCAACATCCGCTCGGTCGTCAACGCCCTCCAGCGCATCGGCGTGGAGCCCGTGCTGACGGACGATCCCGCCGCGCTGCGCGGCGCGGACCGCGTGGTGTTCCCCGGTCAGGGGGAGGCCTCCACCACCATGGCGCACCTGCGGCAGTGCGGGCTGGATGAGGTCATCCGCTCGCTGGCGTGCCCCGTGCTGGGCATCTGCATTGGCCAGCAGCTTTTGTGCGAGCATTCGGAGGAGGGCGACACCGCGTGCCTGGGCGTGTTCCCGGGGCTGCGCGTGCAGCGTTTCCGCGCGGCGGCGGGGCAGCGGCTCAAGGTGCCGCACATCGGCTGGAACACGCTGGATGATGTCTCCTCCCCCCTGTTCGATGGCGTGCCCGTCGGCTCCTTCGTGTATTTCGTACACAGCTACTACGTGCCGGACGGCGCGCACGCCATCGCCCGCACCACCTACGGCGGCACCACGTACGCTTCCGCCATCCGCCGCGGCAACTTCTACGCCACCCAGTTCCACCCGGAGAAGAGCGGCCCCGTCGGCGAGCGCATCCTCTCCAACTTCATCCGCCTCTGCCATGATTGAGCCCATCCCCGCCATCGATATCATCGGCGGCCGCTGCGTCCGCCTCACCAAGGGCGACTACGCCGCCCAAAAGGTGTACGACGCCAACCCCGTGGACGTGGCCAAGCGCTTCCAGGACATGGGCGTGGCGCGCCTCCACCTGGTGGACCTCGACGGTGCCAAGGCCGCGCACATCGTCAACCTGGACGTGCTGGAGGGCATCGCCTCGCAAACCAGCCTGGTGGTGGACTTCGGCGGCGGCATCAAGCAGGAGGCGGATTTGCGCGCGGCGTTCGACCACGGCGCGGCCATGGTGACCGTGGGCAGCCTGGCCGCCACGCAGCCGGAAACCCTGCTGCAATGGGCGGGTGAGTTCGGCGCGGACCGCTTCATCGTGGGCGCGGACGCGCAGGACGGCCGCATCCGCACCCACGGCTGGCTGCAGGACGGCGGCATGTCGCTGGACGAGTTCGTCTCCTTCTACCTACGGCACGGCATCACGCGCGTGCTCTGCACAGACATTTTGCGCGACGGCACGCTCGGCGGCCCCAACACGGAGCTCTACCGCGGCATCATGCAGGCGCACCCGGAATGCCGCCTGATCGCCAGCGGCGGCGTCTCCTGCACGCAGGACATCCTTTCCCTGGAGGCCGCGGGCGTGCCTGCCGTGGTCTTCGGCAAAGCCTATTACGAGGGGCGGCTGGACCTGCCCGCCCTTCTCAACCGCAACTCGCCATGCTAGCCAAACGCATCATCCCCTGCCTGGATGTCAAGGGCGGACGCACCGTCAAGGGCACCAACTTCGTCAACCTGCGGGAGGCCGGCGACCCCGTGGAGCTGGGCCGCACATACAGCGAGCAGGGCGCGGACGAATTGGTGTTCCTGGATATCACCGCCAGCCACGAGGGCCGCAAGACCTTCACCGACATGGTGGCCCGCGTGGCGCGCGAGCTTTCCATCCCCTTCACCGTGGGCGGCGGCATCAACGAGCTTGCCGACGTGGCGCGCATGCTGGACGCCGGGGCGGACAAGGTGAGCGTGAACTCCGCCGCCCTCCGCAACCCGCAACTGGTGGGGGACATCGCCTCCCACTTCGGCTCGCAGGTCTGCGTGGTGGCCATCGACGCCCGCTGCACGGACGGCAACTGGGAGTGCTACCTCAACGGCGGCCGCGTGCCTACCGGGCGCGGGTTGTTCGACTGGGCGCGCGAGGTGGCCGACCGCGGCGCTGGGGAAATCCTCTTCACCAGCATGAACCACGATGGCGTGAAGCAGGGCTTCGCCAACGACGCCCTCGCGCGCCTCTCCGACGAGCTTCCCATCCCCGTCATCGCCAGCGGCGGGGCAGGGGCCATGCAGCACTTCGCGGACGCCTTCACCGTCGGCCGCGCGGATGCCGCCCTCGCCGCCAGCGTCTTCCACTTCGGCGAAATCGCCATCCCGGAACTCAAGCAATACCTCCGCGCACAGGGAATCTGCGTGCGCATTTGAACATTCAACCGCAAATCACCACCATGGACATCGACTTCGAGAAATCCGGCGGGCTTGTCCCCGCCATCATCCAGGACTCCGCCACCCGCCAGGTCCTCATGCTCGGCTACATGAACCGGGAGGCCTACGAAAAGACCCTCGCCACGCGCCGCGTCACCTTCTGGAGCCGCTCCAGAAACTGCCTCTGGACCAAGGGAGAGACCAGCGGCCACTTCCTGGAGCTGGTGGACATCAAGGCGGACTGCGACAACGACACCCTGCTGGTGCGCGCCGTTCCGCACGGTCCCGTGTGCCACACCGGCACGGACACCTGCTGGGGCGAGACGAACGACGCCAACCCGCTCCTCTTCCTCACCGAGCTGCAGGACTTCATCAACAAGCGCCGCGAGGAGATGCCCGAGGGCTCCTACACCACCTCCCTCTTCAAGGACGGCCTCAACCGCATGGCCCAGAAGGTGGGCGAGGAGGCCCTGGAGGCCGTCATCGAGGCCGTCCACGGCACCGACAACCGCCTGCTCTACGAGGCGTCCGACATGTTCTACCACCTCATCGTCCTGCTGGCCTCCAAGGGCCTCCGCATCGAGCAGGTGGCCGCAGAGCTCGCCGAACGCCACCGCCCAGGCTGGAAGAAACATTGAGAGGGAATTGCATTCCCGCAAAAAATGTCTGCTTTGGGCTTGACATTGCCGGGGCGCGCCTGTAACATGCCCCGCGCCCGCTCCAACGGCGCCGCATGCGCGAATAGCTCAGTCGGTAGAGCAGTAGACTTTTAATCTATTGGTCCCGGGTTCGAGTCCCGGTTCGCGTACTCCACAGCATCTGTCCCCATCGTCTAGGGGTTAGGACATATGATTCTCAGTCATAGAACTGCGGTTCGAATCCGCATGGGGATGCTCCTTTCCTGAAAAGCCCGCCGAAACGGCGGGCTTTTTTTTGGCAAATTTTGGCAGTATGTCGCATTATTAGCTTGCGCGCGCGCGTATACGCGCGCATAATGCGCGCGTATGAGCGAAACCGACAACACCCCGCCCGTGGATGAGCAGAAGCTCACCGGGGCACAGCAAGAGTACAGCGCTGCGCAGATTGATAAGCTGGAGGGCCTGGAGGCCGTGCGCAAGCGCCCCGGCATGTATATCGGCGACCCCGACCAGCGGGGCCTGCACCACTGCGTTTTCGAGGTGCTGGACAACTCCATCGACGAGCATCTGGCCGGCTACTGCAGCAAGATTGACATCCTGATCCACGAGGACGGGTCCATCTCCGTGGTGGACAACGGCCGCGGCATCCCGGTGGACATCCACCCGAAGTTCGGCATCCCGGCGGTGGAGCTGGTGCTGACCAACCTGCACGCGGGCGGCAAGTTCGGCCAGGGCGCGTACAAGTACTCCGGCGGCCTGCACGGCGTGGGCGCCAAGTGCGTGAACGCCCTGTCCGACTGGTTCAAGGCGGAGGTGCGCCGCGACGGCAAGCGCCACGTCATCACCTTCGAACGCGGCAAGACCAAGGAGAAGCTGCACGTGGTGGGTTCCTGCCCGGCCAACCAGACCGGCACCACCATCACCTTCCTGCCGGACCCCACCATCTTCACGGACACCACGGAGTTTGTGTTCGACATGCTGGCGAAGCGCCTGCGCGAGCTCGCCTTCCTCAACCCCGGCCTGGTCATCCAGCTGGTGGACGAGCGCGCGGAGAGCCAGCGCAGCGAGACCTTCCTCTACAAGGACGGCATCAAGGAGTTCGTGGTCCAGCTCAACGAGAACAAGACCCTCATCACCCCGGACCCCATCAGCATCTCCGGCATCCGCCACATCGAGGTGGAGTACGACGGCAAGACCATGCAGGACGACGTCATCGTGGACGTGGTGATGCAGTACAACGACAGCGACAAGTACAACATCCTCTGCTACGCCAACTCCATCTACAACGCGGACGGCGGCACGCACCTCTCTGGCTTCCGCAGCGCGCTCACCCGCGTGATCAACGCCTACGCCAAGGCCAACAACCTGCTTTCCGCCAAGGACCCCACCCTCAACGGCGACGACGTGCGCGAGGGCCTGGTGTCCGTCATCAGCGTGAAGATGCCCAACCCGCGCTTCTCCTCCCAGACCAAGGACAAGCTGGTGAACACCGAGATTGAGGGCGTGGTGGGCAACGTGGTGTACGAGGAATTGAAAGAGTACTTCGAGGAGAACCCGCAGGTGGCCCGCACCATCATCGACCGCTGCCTCATCGCCAGCCGCGCCCGCGAGGCCGCCCGCAAGGCCCGCGAGAGCGTGCGCAAGAGCGCCATGACCGTGGGCGGCGGCCTGCCCGGCAAGCTGGCGGACTGCTCCAACCGCGATCCCGAGCAGTGCGAGCTCTTCATTGTGGAGGGCGACTCCGCAGGCGGCTCCGCCAAGGTGGGCCGCGACCGCCGCACCCAGGCCATCCTCCCGCTCCGCGGCAAGATCCTCAACGTGGAGAAATCCCGTTTGGACAAGGCCCTGGGCAGCGAGACCATCCAGAACATCATCACCGCCATCGGCGCCGGTATCGGCGACGGGGAAGGCGAGGGCTCGTTCGACATCACCAAGGCCCGCTACCACAAGATCATCCTGATGGCGGATGCCGATGTCGACGGCGCGCACATCTGCACGCTGCTGCTCACGCTCTTCTGCCGCCACATGCCCCAGCTGGTGCGCGCCGGATACGTGTACATCGCCCAGCCCCCGCTGTACCGCGTGAAGTACCGCAAGGAGGAGGAGTACATCCAGAACGAGGTGGACCTCAACCGCAAGCTCATCTCCCTCGGCGCCGGCGACGTCACCCTCTCCACGCCCGACAAGGCCAAGGTGTTCGACGCGGACTCCCTCATGGGCATCCTGGAAACGCTCATCTCCCTGCAGAAGTTCGAGAACAGCGTGGCTCAGCACGGCGGCACCCTGAAAGACCTCCTGCGCCACCGCGCCGGCAACGGCAGCTTCCCGGAATACCTGGTGAAGGTCCGCTGCGGCAACGATGAGGAGGTGCTCTACTTCGCCACCCAGGAGGAGCTTTCCGCCTACTCCGACGAGAACCGCGACCTCTTCCTGTTCGGCGAGCCGAGCGAGGAGGAGCTGGCCGCCAACCCGCTGCCCGTGCGCGAGGGCCCCTCCCGCCGCGCCCTGCTCCACGAGCTGCACGAGGCCAAGGCCATCTCCAAGATCATGGCACGCCTGGAGGAGCTCGGCATCCCCGCCGACCGCCTGCTGTCCGACGATGCCCCCATCTTCGAGATTGCAGAGAAGAACAAGGAGACCGCCACGCCCATCTTCTACGTGGGCGACATCCTCACCAAGGTGCTGGAAATCGGCGGCCGAAACGTCACCATCACACGATTCAAGGGCTTGGGCGAAATGAATGCGGAAGACCTTTTCGCCACCACCATGGACCCCGAGAAGCGCGAGCTCCTGCGCGTCCGCCTGGACGACGACAACGCCATGCAGGCCGACAAGATGTTCACCATCCTCATGGGCGACCTGGTGGAACCCCGCCGCCAGTTCATCGAGGACAACGCCCTCAACGTCCGCAACCTTGACGTGTAACCCCTAACCCATTTTTACGACTATGAACGAAAATCGAATTCGTCCCGTGGATGTCGCGGAGGAGATGTCTCGCTCCTTCCTCGACTATTCGATGTCTGTTATTATTTCCCGCGCGCTTCCCGATGCCCGCGATGGCTTGAAGCCGTCGCAGCGGCGCGTGCTGTACGCCATGCACGAGCTGGGCCTGGTGCCCAACAAGGGCACGGTGAAGTGCGGCCGTATCGTCGGCGACACCATCGGTAAGTACCACCCGCACGGCGACTCCTCCGCGTATGGCACGCTGGTGAACATGGCGCAGAACTGGTACATGCGCGATGTGCTGGTCATCGGCCAGGGCAACTTCGGCTCGCCGGAAGGCGACCCGCCCGCAGCCTACCGATACACGGAGGCCAAGCTCTCCCCCATGGGCATGGCGCTCATGGACGACCTGGAGAAGGACACCGTGGACTTCCAGCCGAACTACGACAGCTCCACCACGGAGCCGGTGGTGTTCCCCTCCGCGTTCCCGAACCTGCTGGTGAACGGCGGCACGGGCATCGCCGTGGGCATGGCCACCAACATGGCCCCGCACAACCTCGGCGAGGTGGTGGACGGCATCTGCGCGTACATCGACAATCCCCACATCACGCCCGACGAGCTGCGCGCCTACATCAAGGGCCCGGACTTCCCCACCGGCGGATACATCCTCGGCAGCAAGGGCATCGACTCCTACTTCCGCACCGGGCGCGGCAGCGTGCTCATGCGCGGCAAGATGGAGGTGGTCACCAACGAGAACGGCCGCGAGTACATCCACATCTCCGACATGCCCTACGGCGTGAACCGAGCCGTCCTCCAGGAGCGTATCGCCGAGCTGGTGCGCGACAAGGTCATCAACGACATCGCCGGCATGCGCGACCTCACGGACTACGTGGAGGTGGAGCTCAAGCGCGACGCCCGCCCGCAGGTGGTCATCAACCAGCTCTACAAGCTCACCAGCCTGGAGACCAGCTTCTCCATCAACATGCTGGCCATCCATGAGAACCGCCCGAAGGTGCTCACGCTGCGCGACGCCATCAACTTCTACGTGGAGCACCGCCGCGAGGTGGTGGTGCGCCGCACGCGCTTCCTGCTCGGCAAGGCCGAGGACCGCGCGGAGATTTTGGAGGCCTACCTCATCGCCCTCGCCAACCTGGACGAGTTCATCCGCATCATCCGCGACTCCAAGAACCGCGAGGAGGCACGCCAGCGTTTGATGGCGTTCAAGTACTCCACGAAGCTCGCGAAGGGGCTCGGCATCCTCATCCGCAGCCAGCCCTCCGTGCAGGGCGAGAACTACGTGTTCACCGAGCGCCAGGTCAACGCCATCCTGGAGCTCCGCCTCTACCAGCTCACCGCACTGGAGAACGACAAGATCACGGACGAGTACAAGGCCCTGCTGGCGCAGATCGAGGACTACCTGGACATCCTGGCCAACGAGTCCCGCGTGCTCGGCATCGTCAAGGACGAGCTGCGCACCATCAAGGAGAAGTACGCCACCCCGCGCCTCACCCAGATCATCCCGTACGAGGGCGACCGTGCCATCGAGGACCTCATCCCCAACGACGCCATGATCGTCACCATCTCCCACAGCGGGTACATCAAGCGCACCCGCACGGACGAGTACCGCCTGCAGGGTCGCGGCGGCAAGGGCGTGAAGGCCGCCACCACCAAGAGCAAGAAGGACCGCGCAGACTTCATCGAGCACCTCTTCGCCGCCCAGAACCACGACTACATCATGTTCTTCACCAACACCGGCCGCGTGTACGTGGAGCGCGTGTACAACATCGACGAGGGTTCACGCAGCGCGCAGGGCCGCTCCATCAAGAACCTGCTGGACCTGCAGGCGGACGAGCGCATCGTTTCCACCCTCCGCCTGGAGCGCAAGGTGGACGAGAAGGGCAACGACATCACCTTCGCCGAGGGCTCCGGCAACGTGGTCTTCGCCACCAAGGACGGCACCGTGAAGAAGACCGCCCTCAACGACTTCGTCAACTACCGCAAGGCCGGCATCATCGCCATCAACCTGGAGGAGGGCAACACCCTCGTCAACGTGGTGCTCACCAGCGGCGAGGACGAGGTCGTCCTCGTCTCCCACAACGGCATGAGCATCCGCTTCAAGGAGGACGACATGCGAACCCAGGGCCGCAACACCATCGGCGTGCGCGGCATGCGCCTCCGCGAGGGCGACTACGTCGTCTCCCTCGCCGTGGTCAACCCGCAGGCACACCTGCTGGTCGTTTCCGAGAAGGGCCTCGGCAAGCGCACCGGGTTCGACGAGTACCGCCTCCAGACCCGCGGCGGCATCGGCATCAAGACCATGAACTGCACGGACAAAACCGGGCTCGTGGTCTCTGCCACCTCCGTCACCGATGAGGACGAGCTCATGATTGTCACCTCCAGCGGCCAGTCCGTCCGCATCAAGGTGAACACCATCCGCGAGACCGGGCGCGCCGCACAGGGCGTGAAGCTCATCACCCTCAACGACGCCAAGGAATCCATCCAGGAAATCACCCTCGTCATCCCCGATGACGATGACGACGATGAATCCTCCGAAGAGGACTCCGAGACCGGGGACACCGAAGCCCCCGCCGAGGAATAACCATCATTCCCATTCATCACCCAAAGGGCGGCACCGGTAACGGTGCCGCCTTTTTCATCATCAGGTGCAGGTATGCAAAAAAAGCTCCCGATGGCCGACAGGGGGACCTTGCGGAATCCGCTAAGGCTTATCCCAGCCAAGGGGAGCCGGCGCGCATTCTAGCGCACCCCGCGCCGATGTCAACGGCAAAGTGAACTCTGCGCGGGAACGTTCACTCGCCGAAGGAGAGCAGCCACTTCCAGGCGGGGAGGGCGTGGATGGTGCCGTGGGGGGTGGGGATGTCCTCCTCGTGGCCCTCGGTGACCACCCAGGCGTTCTTGATGTTGGTCTCCTGCATGGCGGTGGTGAGGGCGCGCAGCTCGCGGCGGCGCGTGGTGGCGTCGTCCATGGCGTGGCACACCTGCACCAGGTGGCGCTCGCCGCTGGGCAGGGTGGCCAGGAAGTCAACCTCGTACTTGTTTTGGGTGGTGTAGTAGTAGAGGTCGTGCGTGTGGCGGCGCAGCTCCACGCAGACGATGTTCTCCAGCATCTGGCCGATGTTGGCGGTGATGCGCGCGCCGAGGGATGCGGCCATGGCGTGGTCGGAGCAGTAGACCTTGTGCATGCGTCGCTGCTGCTCGCCCATGCTGGCGGAGAATGCCGGCACGGTGATGAGGAAGAAGGCGTCCTCCAGCCACTGCACGTACTGGGAGATGGTCTCGCGGCTCACGCTGTAGCCCATGGAGGAAAAATCCTTGCACACCTTGCTCACGGAGAACAGGGTGCCCACCTGGTTGAGCATGCGGCGCGCCAGGCTGCGCAGCACGAGCGGCTGTCCCACGGCGTTGCGCTCCACAACGTCATGGTACAGGATGGAGGAAAAATACTCCTGGTGCAGCTGGCGGCGGCGCTCCGCAGAGAGCCCGTACACCTCCGGGAAGCCGCCGGTCTGCTTGTAGTTCTCCCACGCGCGCAGCACCTCCATGCGCTGCGTGGTGGAAAGGCGCCCCACCTTGCGGCTCACCTTTGCGCGTGTCAAATATTCCCCGAACGAGAACGGATACAGCTCCCACGTCATCGTCCGCCCGCGCAGGCAGGTGGCGATTTCCTTGGACAGCAGCTTGGACGACGACCCCGTGAGGTATATCTCGCACTTCTCGTCGCGTCGCAACCGCTCGATGAACAGCTGCCAGCCAGGGTAGTCCTGCATCTCGTCGAAGATGAAGTACACCTTCTCCTTGCGCCGTTTCTCCGGGTACAGGCTGTAGTACGCCTCGTACAGGTCGTTCCAGTCCCCTTCCTCCAGCGCCGCCAGGCGGTCGTCCATAAAATTCAGCCACACGATGTTCTCCCTCGCCACGCGTTTTTTCCTCAACCCCGCCACGATTCCCTCCATCAGCGTGCTCTTACCGCAGCGTCGCACTCCCATGCAGATCGACACCTTCTTCTCGTACGGCTCGATCACCAAATCACGCGGGGTGCTGCCCTCCAGCTCCATCTGCTGGCGGTCCAGGATGATTTCTCGCAAAGCTTGCCGCAATTCCATGTTCATTCCCGCTCAAATTACCATTTCTGCCGACAAATGTCAACAGAAATTGCAAAAAAAAGTAAAAATAACGTCAAAAAACAAGAAAAACAGAAGAAAACGACGACAGAAAACAAGAAAAGTTGCAGCCAATCGCGGCAGGAATATAAAATTTCTGCGCCGGGAAATTTGGCTGATGAATTATATAAAGACGCTGTTTATAGTGTGTTGTGTTGTTGGCTGCGGGTGGTGTGCAGTTGTGCCTGTGCGGCGTGCATTCCGCCGCGTGCGTTCTCATCAAATCCCAAATGTTGCGCGGGGACGCGCATTCCGTCTCCCGGCGCGGCGTTCGTTCACGCATGCTCCCGCGCGTACTGTTCGCAGTCTGGGGACATCCAGCCGAGGGGCAGGGGGGTGTGGTCCTTCAGGTGGCGGCGAATTTCCGAGGACGATGCGGGATGCTGCCCCTGCAGGAAGACGGCCCGCACGCCGTCGCGCGGGGCGGGGGCGTGGTCGCGGTGGTAGACGATGAAGGTGAGCTGTTGCACGAGGTAGTCGTACCGTCCCCAGCGATGCAGCTCGTCCCATTGGTCGGTGCCGAGCAGCCAGAACAGCTCGTCCTGCGGGTGGGTGTTTATCCAAGCCTCTACGATGCGCCAGCTCCAGCTGGGCGGCGGCAGCTGCAGGTCCAGCTCGGACACGCTCGCCCACGGCATATTCCGCGTGGCGAGGCGCAGCATGTCCAGTCGCTGCTCATTGCTGAACATCAGGCGTTGCCCCTGCTTGAAGGGGGATTCCGCGGCGGGCAGGAACACCACCGCATCCAGCCTGCACGCGCTTTGGGCGTCCGTAGCCATCTGAATATGCCCCAGGTGGATGGGGTCGAAGGAGCCGCCGAACAGGCACGTTTTCATGGCCGGCAGGGGGTGTGGGGGCGAATTACAGGCCCTCGGTGTCCTTGTAGGGCAGGAAGCAGCCGATGGGCAGCTTCACGAACTTGGATTCCGGGGTAAGCCGGCGGTAGTGCCTGATGAAGCTCTCCAGGTTGCCGTAGTTCTGGGCGGTCTTGGGGATCCCCTGCTGGCCGCAATTCACCAGGATGTTGAAGTGCAGCTCCGCGTGCAGGTGCGCGGTGAACATGCCGTGGTTATTGCCGATGGTGCCGATCTGGTCACCTCGCTTCACCAGCTGCCCCACCTTCACGTCGATGCGGTCCAGGTGCGCGTACAACGTCTGGCAGCACAGCACCTTGTGCGTGGTCGGCTCGCGGAAGGCGTGGCGCACAATCACCACCTTGCCCCAGCGCCCGCGGGCGTCGGATGCGTAGGTGACCAGGCCGTGGCCGATGGTGTAGACGGGATCGCCGAGGTCGGAGTTGCCGCCGGACTCGGAGTTCCAGTCCTCGCCGAGGTGGCGCGGCGTGGCGAGACGGAGGCCGCGTGACTTGTAGTAGCCGTCGCCGTTGGGCTTGCCCACGGGGTAGTCGAACCCGTCGGCCAGCGGCGTGTACGCCCACTTCATGTCGGGCGTCACGCGGGCAAACTGCCGCGCCTCCGCCCGGCACCAGCAGAGGGCGAACAGGCAGGCGAGCAGCAGCATGAGGTGTCTTGCGGCAGGTTGCATACCGCCACCCTAACACATCCGCCGCCGCCGCGCAAGCGGCAATCATGGCATGGTGGGTTTGCGTACGCGGGCCAGCAGTTCACGATTTGGAGAATTCGCGCGCCCAGGGGGAGCGGCGGGAATTCAAGTTCAGCCTGCCGTGGTTGCGGCGGTAGGCGTTTCCGCGGAGGCGGCGGCGGTAGGTGTTGAACAGGCTGGAGAGGTCCGCCAGCGTGCGCTGCAGACGCTCGGCGAGGCTAGGGGAGAGCGTGTGGCGGCGGTAGCGGTTCTCGCGGTGGAAGCGCAGGCGGTGGTAGCGCGTGCTCTTCAGGTCCAGCAGGATATCCAAATTCCTTTTTCGGGTAGTCATGGTAATCATAGGGGTTGGCAGTACCCTACACGAATGCGGGCGGGGTGTCAACACAAAAAACTTGACCCCGCATGCGCGGGTGTGGTTGAATTCCGGGTGATGATGGATTCAGCCGAGAACCAGCAGCCGGGCGGCGCCCCCGGGAAATCAAACCACATGTGGGTGTGCATCACCCTCATTGTCCTGATTCTGGCGGGGGCCGCCGTCACGTGGAAAATCGTGGACACCGCGGAAAGGGCGGGGGATAAGGTTACTGATACGGTGGACAAGGTGCTGGGACCCCGTTTCGTGGACATCAGCATTGTCCAGACGGAGGGCGGCGAGGAGCTGTACGAGTTCACCACCTACAAGAAGGATGTGAACTCCGTCAAGCTCGTGGAGCACACGCATTTCATGAGCACGTGGAAGGTGCTGTACTCCCAACAGTTCGAGGCCAAATACGGCATCCGCATCTCGGAGACCGCCCAGCCCGGCGGCGCGCTGGACGTCGGCTACGATGTCATTGTCACCAGCATCGAGCCCAAGGGCAAGCCCATCATCAGGAAGGACGACGGCATGTGGCACGAGCCCGACGGCGAGGACCTGGCCCGCATCGTCAACGAGGTGAAGGAGGAGGCCCGGAAGACTGCGCTGGAGGACAGG
The DNA here is from genome assembly GCA_030531305.1 of Akkermansia sp. GTDB lineage: Bacteria > Verrucomicrobiota > Verrucomicrobiia > Verrucomicrobiales > Akkermansiaceae > Akkermansia. Next base: position 15,214 of record JAUNNT010000027.1, on the reverse strand, counting down.
GCCGCCGTGCAGGTGGCAGAGCAGCGCCTGCGCGAGTTCCTCCAGTACAAGTATGCGGGGAAGGATGCCCGCATCTTCCGCCGCAACTAAAAAACGCGCCGCATGCGGACATGCGGCGCGGATAGAAAGGAGGTTTTGCGGTAGGCTTACTTGGCCAGGCCGGGCTTCTTGGCGCGGCGCACGGCGCCGAAGCGCTTCTGGAACTTGTCGATACGGCCTTCCGTATCCACAAACTGGTTCTTGCCGGTGAAGAACGGGTGGGAATCGGAGGTGATGCCGCAGGAGATGACGTAGTGCTCCACACCGTCGATGACCTCGGTCTTTTCGGACGTGGCGGTGGAGCGGGAGATGAAGCGGCGGCCCGTGGTGATGTCCACGAACACAACAGGATTGTACTTGGGATGGATTTCTGCTTTCATAACGGTGGTGGCTGCGTTTCCATCGCAGCGCGCCGCGCATTATACGCACACCCCGCCCATTGTCAAGGCGGAATTTTAACTTTTTGACATGCCGCCGCCCCGCGGGGTATAATGCCCGCCGTACACCATGACCGTCACCAAAGACACCCCGCAGGCCCAGCTCAAACAGCTGAGCGATGCCGTCATCAAGCGCGAGTTCCTCAAGAGCACGCCGCTCAACCTGGGCAAGTTCCTGCGCTACGTGGTGCTGTACCTGCTGTTTCCGGGCATGGTGTTCGGTTTTTCCGCGGGGATTGCGCTCACGGTGGCGTTCAGCCTGGCGCTGGTGGGCATTTTGGTGTGGGGGGATGCGTCGGACGCCTCCACGGCCATCTACAGCTGGCTGGCGGCGGGGCTCGTGGTGGTGGTGCTGGTGAACATTGTGGTCATCCGCGCGGGATGGCGGGAATGCCGCCGCCGCGCCGCCTTCCGTCCCGCCAAGTCCGGGCTCAAGCACGCCGTGGACATGCCGGTGGAGTACGCCCCGCACTGGCATGAGAAGGACGGCTTCCACATCGCGGAAATGACCTTTCACGCGCCTGCGCGCGGCATTTACGCCATTCTGGTGACCATCACGGACTACGACGGCCGCCAGCTCATCTCGGGCGGCAAGACCGGCACCTGCACCGTGCAGGCGGAGGGCAAGCCCGGCGCCACCTTCCACGCCATGGTGCTGTACCGCCTGGAGGCGGGCATGCACGAGCTCTCCTGGGCCATGCCCGCCCGCGGCCTGCCCGCCCCCGCCATGTCCGTCACCCAATTGAACGCGGTTTGAGCGTTTTTTTTGATTTTTTTCAAAAAAAATTCAAAAAATTTAGGCACGGGGGAAAATTCGTGCTTGTAGGGTAGTGAGGATGGTTGCATGCGGCGCATGCTTCCCATCCGCGGAGAAATCATCTATCATTATCCTGTATGCCCATGGAGCAGATACAGCACGGCGGCGAACGCGTGCCCGGCACGGACTGGGCGGCGTGGCTGCAGCGCCACGGCGGCAAGCTCTTCTACTTTGCCGTGCACTGGAACGCGGAGGACCCCGAGGACGCCCTCCAGCACACCATGGTGCAGACCGCGCGCGCCGTGGCGGAGGGCCGCTGCGAAGGTGACGACACGTCCATCCTGCGCTATGCGTACACCACGCTGCGGCACCGCCTCAGCCGCGTGCGGCGGGAGGGCATGCGGCGGCGCGTGGGCGAGAGCGCGTGGGGGCAGGGGATGTGCCTGCTGCAATCTGACGAGGCCACCACGGAGGAATGCCGGAAGGTGGAGGCGGCGCTGCGCCAGCTGCCGGCGGAGGAGGCGGAGCTTATCGTGCTGCATGTGTGGGAGGGCATGACCTTCCTGGAAATCGCGGAGCTGCTGGAGCTCAACCGCAACACGGTTGCCTCCCGCTACCGCAAGGCCCTCACCGCCATACGGGAACTCTTGGACCACTTCACGGAATGAAAGGAATCGCCACACCGCCCGGATTGAACGAGCGCCTGCTGCGCGCCATTCATCAGGAGATCCGCCCGCTGGAGCAACGCCAGGCGGAGACGGAGCGCTACCTGCGCCGCTTCCGCATCGCCCCGCTCCCGCTGGGCGCGCAGAGCCGCATCTTGTCCGTGCTGCACACGCGCCGTGCGCGCACCTACCGCCGGCTGGCCGCGGCGGCGTGCGCGGCGGTGGTGCTTCTGCTGTGCGTGCTGCTGTACCCCACCGGGGAGCGGCCGCCCATCGTGGAGTACGCGCCGGAGCAGCAGCCCGCCTACACCGTGACCGATGCCGCGGACCGTTCCTCGTTCACCATCAAAACACCCGTTGTGTTTGTGTCAGACGAAGTGATGTAGCATGAAAACACCTATATACAGATTTGCAATGATGCTCCTGCTGCTCGTGGCGGGGCTGTTCTTGCGCGCCGCGGCGGCGGATGCCCCCGGCAGCGTGGTGCTCGGCATTGTGCCCCAGGAGCGGGAGAATCAACTCGTTGTCCGCCACGTGGCGGAGGACACCCCCGCCGACCACGCGGACATCCGCCCCGGCGACGTCCTGCTCTCCGTGGCGGGACACGGCATCGCCACGCGGGCGGACCTGCAGCATGCGCTGCAGCAGATGCGCGCGGGCAAGCCCGCCGAGCTGCGCGTGCTGCGCGGCGGGGAGGAAATCGCCGTCACGCTCACCCCGGCCCTGCGCGCTTCCGCCCTCGCCGCGGCGCAGCCCGCCTGCGAATCCGCCGAGCTCGCGCAGCGACTGCGCCCGCTGAAGAACGACGCCCGCGCCGCGCTCGCCGCCATGGGCGACAAGCCGGACCCCGCCGCGCTGAAAAAATCCCTGCGCACCATGCAGCATATCGTGGAGGAGAGCGCGCCCGTGTGCGGCACGGGCGTGCTGCGGCTGGACGACGCCCAGGGCAGCCTGGAGGTGAGCGAGGAATACGGCCGCCTGATGCTGAACATACTGGATGCGGACGGCGTGTTCCTGGACAGCTGCGTCATCGACACCGCGGAGCAGTGCCGCGCGCTGCCGCCGGAGGTGCTGGCGCGCTGCCGCTCCATGGTGAACGTGGAGCACTACAGCCGCGCGGAACGCAGCGGCATCCAGGCCGCGGACACCGTGCTGAGCATCAACGGCACCATCGTGACCGACGACGCCACGCTGAAGGAACTCTTGGAGACCGCGCCGGACGGTGCCCTGGTGGAGGTGGAGCGCATCGACCACACCGAGGTGCTGGAACTCGCCCCGCGGGAGTACAACGCGCCCGTGCGCGAGCTCAAGGTGGACTGGGACGAGTTGGACGCCGATGAGGAGGAGCATGAAGACGCCCGCAACGCCCTGCTTTGGGAGCTCTCACGCGAACACCCCGACAACGATGCCGTCATGCGCGCCTGGCGCCGCCTGCACCCCAACGGCCTCATCGCCCTGACGGACGGGCACGGCAGCGTCTACCTGTACCGCGACAGCGGGGCGCTCACCATCAAGGAATGCGGGCATCTCACGCCCACCAAGACCTACCGTTCCACCCTGCCGCTGCCGGAGGCGCTGCGCCGCCGCCTGCTGGATTTCCGAAACTAATCAAACCCCGATTATCAAAAAATGAAACCATACCTCATACCGCTCATGCTGGGCTGCGCGCTGCTGCACGCCCAGGAGATGCCGCAGCAAGTGCGCCACGACCTCTCGGAACACCACGGCCTGCTTTTCGCGGCCCGCGTCCACACCATGCAGGAGCAGCTCGGCTCCGCGTTCGTCACGGACGACTTCCTCAAACAGCTGGACGCCGCCCTGAAGAAGAAGTCCATCGCCAAGCCCAAGACGCTTGCGGAAGCCATGGCCGCCAGCCTGCGCGAGGACGGCCTGGAGGCGCGCGACTTCGACAACGCCCTCCTCATGAAGCACCTCCAAAAGATGCTCGCGGAGCTGCCCAAGATGAAGGATGAGGCCCTGGAGAAGAAGCTCGTCAAGCAGCAGAAAAAGCTGCTCAAGCAGGTCATCCCCGTGCTCCAGGCGCGCGAGTCCGCCAAGGAGAAGCGCGTGCTGGAGCTCAACGCCAAGCGCAGCGGCGTCGCCACCCTCCCCAACGGCGTACAGATGGAGGTGCAGCCCGGCAACGGCAGTATCCGCGCCGTCAACCGCATCATGGTTGAGGAGGGCATTTCCGACCCGGAGCGCACCACCACCCAGTGCAGCGTGGACGACCTGCCGGAGGCCGTGCAGCGCATGCTCGACCAGGTGCCCGCCGGCTCCGCCTGGACCTTCTGGATTCCTGCGGAGGTCACGGACGCCATTGCCCGCGAGGGCGAGGACAGCAAGGAGGAGGAGGCCGACCGCGAGGCCTTGATGGACCAGCTCGCCGGCGGCAACCGCCGCAAGAGCTTCAACACGCTCCAGAGGGAAAGGGAGGAAAGGGAACGCGCCCAGGAGGACGACGGCTTCCCCGCGCCGCGCACCACCCTGCAGAAAATCACCGTGTGGCAGGACGCCGCAGAGGCTCCCATACGCCCGTTCTCCCATTCCACCCAAACCCAAAACGCCAAGTAAGCCATGAAAGCACGCCATATCATTCTGCTCGCCCTCAGCGCCCTGCCCCTTCTGGGGGCGGAGGAGGCCGGCATGCCGCGCATGTTCAAGCCCATGGAACGCGGCCTCACCGAACAGCAAATGAAGAGCAACAGCGCGGACGACGCCATCGCGCGCCTCCACTTCTCCGGGGAAGTCAGCCCGGCCACCAGGGACCGCCTCAAGCAAATCTGGAATTCCGGCAAGGGATACAGCGACCGCCTGGAGGCCCTGCACGCCTGGATGAAGGAGCTGGAGAAGGACCCGAATTCCACGGACGCCCAGGTGTTCCTGGCGTGGCAGGCCGCGCACATCTGGTTCGCCAGCCACGGCCAGCCGGAGCACCGCCTGTTCATGGCGCACATCCGCCACACCTTCGCATCCCCGCAGCCCACCATCTCCCGCCACCTCATGAGCCTCTTCCACCAAGTCAACATGCTGGAGATTCTCAGCGGCACCGGCTGCATCTGCGATGACTTCATCTCCATCACCGATGCCATCAACGACACCAACCCCTGGCTGCTGGAAGCGCTCTACCCCGCGCCGGATGGAGCCTCCCGCATGCATGCGCTCAACCGCTTGTGGCGCGATCCCGTGGCGTACGCACCGCAGTTCGTCAACAATATCCAGGTAGCCTACCGGGATATCCTGCGCTTGATGACCAATGATTTCGCGCACCTGCACCGCCGCGCCAAGGGCACGGGCCTGCAGCGCTGGCGATACACCTGGGGCAAGGACCTGCCGCTCGCCGTGGATGCCGCCATGAACTACATCGATGCCCGCCACAACGGCGATATCGCCGCCACCAAGGAGGTGCGCGCCCACATCCGCCAGCTCACGGAAGACCTCTCTCCGGACATGCTCGGCTTTGTGCCGCGCAGCATCCTGGCCGCCGCACCCAACGCTCGCGCCTGGAAGCCCCTCTGGGACGGCAAGGCCTCCCTGTACGACATGCCGGACACCACCGCCGTGAACCTGCCGGGGTGGACCCCGAAGCTGCTCAGCAAGGAGGGCCTGCCGCCCGCCAAGGTGCTGGCGGAGGACACCGCCAAGCTGGACGCGCTGCTGCAGAAGGCGGCGGGGGACAAGACGCTGCCCGCCATGCTGGCGTTCTCCCTGATTGAGGACGACCTGGCGCTGCCGGACGAGACGCGGCGCAGCTGGATGAACGTGGACGGGTACGACACCTTCAAGGCCGTGTTCGACATCGTGGTGACGCCGAACTTCGTGGACGTGCTGGTGAACGAGAAGGGCCCGCACTTCTCCAGGGACGACAAGGCGCTCAAGGCGTCCTGCCGCGAACTGAACCTCACGCTGCACCGCTGCATCGTGGCGCTCGCCATCATGGAGCGCGACGGGCAGAAGGAAGAGCTGAAGAAGGGCTGCGAGGAGCTGGCCAAGCTGCTGAACCGCACCAAGACCTGGCCGCTCGTGTTCAACGAGTACGGCCTGCGCGGCATCAGCCCCATCGTGCTCACGGAGCTCGTCTCCCACTGCAACGGCAAACCCGCCCTGCTCAAGGGATTCACCGAGCTCACCTCCACTACCGTCACCTTTAGCGCCGCCGAGCAAGAGGGCAACGGCAAGGTCAACCCCAAGGTGCTCGCCAGGTACATGCGCGACATGATGATCCTGCGCCGCGACTTCCACCGCAGCGAGAAGGAGCGCGCCAAGGTGGCCGCGCGCTGGCTGGAGGCTGCCAAGGGCATGAAGCCGGAGACAGCCTGCGCCATGGTGGCGTACTGCTACATCTGCGGCGCGCCGGAGGAGCTGCTCAAAACCATCCCGGCAGACCCGGTGGAGTACTCCGGCCAAAACGCACTGCGCGGCTGCTGCCTGTACCGCTACGCCATGGAGCACGGCAACTCTGCCGCGCAGGAGAAAATCATCCGCGGCATGACATCCGACCCGCAGTACTACGGCTACCCCGCCACGCGCCTGGCATGCGCCATGCACGCCCGCAGCCAGGGCAAGACCGCGGAGGCCCGCCGCTTTGAGAAGGATGCCCTCATCCTCTCCATCGCGGAGCAGCACTACGGCTACGGCTACCCGATATGGCAGTCGTACTTCGCTTTCCTGCAGCACGGGGCCCTGGCGGACCTGGTGAGGTACCTCTTCATCTGCCGGGAGCCCGACAACCGGGACTTCATGGGGCGGGCCATTCCCTCCCTGCTGGAGCAGGGCCATTTCGAGACAGCGGCCTTCGCGGCGGAACGCCTCATCAACCTCAGTCTCAGGGATGCCACGCCCAACAACTCCAGCGGCACCCAGCTGCAAATCGTCTGCTGGCGCGCCATGGCGGATATCGGCCACGCCATGTACCTGTACACGAAGGGTGACGCCGCCACGGCAGACAAGCTGATGGAGGCCGCGCTTCCCCTGCTGGTGTGTGATGCCGGCACGGCACGGCGCGTGATTCCCGTGGTGCTCGGCTGCAAGGAGATCGACCAGGAGCGCAAGGACAAGTTCCGCGGCATCCTGGCCGCAGCCGCGCAGAAAAGCAAGCTGCCCGGCGGCAAGATTGCCGCCGCCGCGCTCAAGGCCGGTGCCAAGCGCACCGTGGCCGCCCAGCCGGAGCCGGACCGCCTCAAGCTGCCGGAGGACTCCATGAACATGTTCGAATCCCCCACCTACACCTGGCACCTCAAGGACAGCGAGGGCAAGGTCACGGAGCTGAAGGGCGGCATTGTGCGCGCCTGGTACGAGACCGAGACGGAAGGCAGCTGGGTGCTCCTGAAGCTGGAAAGCGGGCGCCTCGTGGAGGTGTTCCTCAACCAGGTGGCTAAGGAGGACATCAAGAACGTCATCGACTGGAAGGAGAAAAACAAGATTCAGGTGTTCACCTACACGGATGCACAGGGCCAGACCATCAACGCCAAGGTCTGCCGCCTGTATGCGGATGCCGCAAAGGCCACCACCAACAACACATACGTGGAGCTGATGCGCCCGCACGGGGAAATCCGCACGGCCAATGTTGGAATGTTCAAGGAACGCAACGAGCTCATGAAGCTGCCCATCCAGACGGATGAGAAGCCCGAGCTGCGCTGCTTCGACCAGCTGGGACCCGCCTTGGCGTTCGCGGATGCCAACAAGTGCTCCCTGCGCGTTATCTTCCTTGGCGAGCACGGCAGCGAATACGAGAGGAACTTCCAGCAGAACATTGCCGGCAACCCGGACATGGTCCGCCAGTGGCGCAGGGGCTTCGTCAACCTCGTTTGCTACCGCGACAAGGCTGGCAACTGGTCGGAGGCCGCCCAGGGCGTGCTCGCCATGGTGCACGAGGCTCTGGACGAGTACCTGCCGCCCGCTTCCAGGGAGCGCGAGGAATTCATGAAGGGTGGCGGCGTCATCGAGATTCCCTTCGAGCAGCGCACAGGAAACTTCCTCGTCCAGAATGCCGGCACCGTGAAGCTTTCCATCACGGTGAAGCCGAATGTGTTTGCGGGCGGCAACGCCTCCGCGGACGACGTGACCGCCATGTCCACCGCCATCCAGAAGAACGACGGCGAGACGCTGCGCCGCCTGGTGAAGGCCAACCCCGCGCTGCTGCGCCAGCCCTGCGGCCGGCAGAATGCGTCCTCCCCGCTCTTCGATGCCGTGATGGAGGGCAAGCCCGCCATGGTGCAGGTGCTGCTGGAGGAGGGCGCCAACCCCAACGAGATGAACTCGCACGGGTTCCCCGTTATCGGCATCGCCTGCCTGCACGGCAACGCGGACACCGTGCGCATCCTGCTGGAGAAGGGGGCCGACCCCAACAAGGAGCCCATGACGAAAAGCATCGTGAAGGAGAGCCCCATCAACAACGCCCTCGGCAGGCCCGCCATCATCAAGCTGCTGGTTGACCACGGCGCCAAGGTCACCGCGGAGGATTTGTTCAACGTGCTCAACCGCAGCAACGGCAACTTCGAGGCCGCCGACTACATCATGGAGAAGTGCGGCGACAAGCTCGACATCAACGCCCCCTGCGTGATGGGTATGATGACCATGCTGGCACAGATGACGCAGAACAAGGAGGTGGATAGGGTGGAGTGGCTGCTCGCGCACGGCGCCAACGCCAACGAGCGCATGATGCTCGGCGGCCAGATGAACGCCATCGCGTCCGGCAACGCAGAGCCCCTCTTTGTGGCATTCTGCTGCAACGCCAAGAGTTCCGCGCCCGACAAGGACCTCAAGATGCTGGAGAGCTTCCTCAAGCACGGCGCGGATGCCAACGCAACCTGCAAGACGCCCGGCGGCGAGATTTCCGTGCTGGCCACGTGCATCAACAATGATCTGTTGGACCACGCCCTGCTGCTGCTCCAGCACGGCGCCAAGGGCGATGCCATGGACTCCGGCGGGCGTCCCCTGCTGTACACGCTCGCGGAGCGTTCCTCCTTCCCGCAAAATGCGGGGAGGCAGGACAAGGTTCTCCAGGTGGCTGACGCCCTCATGAAGAACGGCGCCAAGCCCTCCAAGAAACCCGCCAGGCTCGCGCCCCTCAAGCCCTGGGCCAAGGAAAGCGTCAACGGCAAGCCACGCGCTTCCGCCGAGTTCCTAAAGTGGATGGACCAGCATTGACAAACGGGCCGCACGCCATGCGTGCGGCCCATTTCCTAATCTTAATCCAAATCCTAATCTTAATCCTAATCCCAAAGGTCATTCCTCGGCACCCGCATCGGGGGTGAGCAGGGGAATCAGCTCCTCCGGGGTGAGCTTTTGGGAGGTGCGGTCCGCGAGGAACTTGAGCTCCATCTGGGGGAATTCGGTGCCGATGATGAGGGCGTAGGTGGCGCCCATCTTCTCGGCCTGCTTGAGGCGGTTGTTGAACTTGGTGGGGGAGAGCGGCAGGTCCACGCGCACGCCGGCATCGCGCAGGGCGGACGCCAGGGAGAGCATCTGCGCGCGCATCTCCGGCGCGGCCAGCACCATGCACACGTCGCAGGATTGCGGCTGCACCGCGGCATCCCGCAGCGCCTTGGCCGCCGGGCACGCCTCGATCAGGTGCGCAATCACGGCGTCGCCCATGGCGAAACCCGTGGCGGGCATGTCCACCGCGCCGTTGGAAAGGGTGCCCACCAGGCCGTTGTAGCGGCCGCCGCCGGCCACGGCGCGCAGGGTGTGCCCCTTGTCGAAAATCTCAAACACCAGCCCGGTGTAGTACGCCAGGCCGCGCACCACGGAGAGGTCAAGCTGCACGTACTCCTCCAAGCCGCGCTCGCGCAGTTCCTGCAGCACCGCATCGTAGCGCGGGGAGCAGCCCGCGGGCGGGTTGGCGATGAAGTCCACCAGATCCTGCCGCTGCATGCCGAAGGCATCCAGCTTCTCCTGGCAGTACTCGGGGCGGTCGCGCTCGAACTTGTCCACCACGGCCAGGAAATCTCCCACGCGGTCCTCCGGCACGCAGTGCTCCGCCGCGTATTGCAGCCACACCTCGCGGTCGGACACGCGCACCACAAAGTCGTCGGACGTGAACCCGAACTCGCGCATGCAGTCGATGGCCAGCGAGATGAGCTCGGCATCGGAGCCCTCGCCCTCCTCGCCCAGGATGTCCGCGTTGAACTGCACGAACTCGCGCAGGCGGCCCTTCTGCGGCTTCTCGTAGCGGAAGCAGGAGCCGATTTCGAACCACTTGAGCGGCTTGGGGTACTCGCGCTGGTAGGCGGCGGCAATGCGGCCCAGCGAGGCCGTGAGCTCCGGGCGCACCGTGATGTCGCGCTCTCCCTGGTCCGTGAAGCGGAAGAGCTGGGTGGGCAGCTCGCCGCCGGACTTCTTCAGGTACAGCTCCGTGGACTCGATGGTGGGCGCTTCCCACTCCACGAACCCGTAGCGGTGCGCCACCCGCCTCCACGTGTCGAAGAGGTAGTTGCGGAGGGCGCATTCCTGCGGCGCGAAGTCGCGGAATCCCGGCAGCGGTTGAAAGCGTGCATCTGGCATGCGCGCATTATACTATCTTCCCCGCAGTAAGCAAGACATTCCCACCCCTGTCCCTAAAAAGCCCCGCCCGGCACCAGCCGGACGGGGCTTTGAAATCCGCGGTTCAATTAGTACTTAGTACATAGTACCTAGTACATCAGAAGTTGTATCGGTAGCCCACGGTGCCGTTCACCTCGGTGTCCTTGGCGCGGAAGTCGCCCGAGACATCGAAGAAGATGGCGCCGGCGTTCTCGCTCAGCGGGATGGTCAGGCCTGCGCCCACTTCCACGCCGAACAAGCCGGCCTCCGTGCTCTTGGCAGCGCGGCCGCCCGGCACGCCAACGAAGGAGTTGTTGGCGGCGACATCGCGGTCACCCGTGTCGAACTTCAGCATCACGCGGCCCTCGAAGATGGAGGTGCGGTTGTACACGCTGGTTCCCACGGCGCTCTGCAGGCGGGCGCCGATGGCCGCGGTGAACACGTTGGCATCGGCGTTGCCCAGGCGGAGCGCGGCGTCGCTCTGGCTCTGCTCACCGCATCCGGCCAGCGAGCTGTGGCGGTAGCTCAGGTTGAGCACCGGCTGCAGGCAGGTGGAGGAATCCTCGTTGAGCGCAGTCACGTAGCCCACCTCGTACATGAGGCCGAACGCCTTGCCGTCCGAGGACGAGTCGGCGTTGTAGCTGCCGTAGCCGTAGTCCACCGTGCGCTCCAGCTTGGTGTCCGCCATGCCCAGGGTGGCCACGAACGTGTGGGTCCACGCGCGGCGCGTGTAGCGGCCGAAGACCGACACGTACAGGCGGTCCAGGTCGCCTTCCGCGCGCTCCGCGGAGTCGGCCGTGAAGTCGCCGCTCATGGCGGTGACGGCCACACCCATGGTGAAGCGGCTGGTGAAGTCCACATCCACGCCGAGGGTGCCGCCCCAGCTGGTGAGCTTGTACCCGGCGAGCGTGCCGTCCGCGCCGAGCTTGGCGTAGTCGCCCTCGGCGTTGATCCAGGCGTTGAAGTAGGGCAGGCCCTCATGGCGCGTGCACTCCGCAAGGCCCATCTGGGTGGTGCGGTTGCGGATGGCGCGCAGCTGGCGGTCCACATCGCGGTTCCAGGCGGCGCCCATGGCGGCCTGGGAGGCGCCGCTCATGGCGGCCATCACCTTGTCGGCATTGGCGTGGGAATAGCCGCCCTGCTCCAGCGCGGTCATCACGACGGCGAGGTCGCCGCCCTGCTGGGTTGCCTGCGGGTTGTTGTAGAGCAGGGCGTCATCCAGCATGCCGGCACCGGCCTGTCCGTTCTCGGACGTGGGCTCGGTGACGAGGGTGAAGTAGTCCGTGCGGCGGTCCACCAGCACCCTGCCGTTCTCCAGGCGGGGGTTCTGGTAGTACTTGAAGAACAGGTCGCCCTGCAGCTGCACGGCATCCGCGGTGGTGTTCTCCGCGCCCAGCATGGCGAGCAGCAGGCCGCGCTTGTAGCCGCCATCGTTCACGTCCATCACCAGCGCGGCTCCGTCGGAGAGGGCCTGGTAGATGTAGAGCGTGGAACCGGTCATCTCCAGGTGCTCGGCGCGCAGGAGGTCCGGTGCAGCCTCGGAATCCAGGGTGATGCCGCTCTCGATGGCGGAAAGGCCCACGCCCAGGGCGCCGTCCACGATGTAGGAGTACTCGTTGTCGAGCGTGAGCGTCCTGTGGGAGTTGTCGGCGTACTCGTCATTGAGCATGACGCGCAGGCCGATGCCCTCGATGCCGTCCATGTGGGTTTCGGCGCCGCTGTAGGTGATGCGGGCCAGGCCGAGGCCCATCACGGTGAGCCCCTCTCCGGCGGCCAGCGCCTGGTCGGCGTCCTCATGCAGGATGACCGTGGCGTCCTCGTATCCTCCGTTGTAGGTGCCGCCCTTGGCCTCCACAATCACCACGCCCTGCAGGCCGGAGTTCACGTCGCCGTTGAGGGTGTCCACGGAGAGGGTGGCCTCCGGGTTCACCGCCATATCGGCGTTCGTGAGGGTCACGCTGCCCACGTGCAGGTACTCGTAGTCGGCCGGGTCGATGTCATCCAGCTGGTTGAGGCCCACCTGGAGGTTGATGTTCTCCGCGGCGACGTTGACGTTGCTGGAGGTCTCCTCGTTGGTGACGAGGTTGACGGTGTCGTCCTCCGTACCGGTGAAGGTGATGGTGCGGCCGTCCAGACCGGTGATGTTGCGCACGCGCAGGCCGGGTTCGGAACCCGACCCGGTCACGTCAATGATGCGGGAGGCGTCCACCACCAGGTGCTCCACGCCGTTGAACGTGTCGCCGCCGGCAGTGATGTGGTCGTTGGAAACCACGGTGTAGCCCCATTCGGTCACGTCCTTGTCGGTGTTCCAGGTGACATCCTGTCCGCCGACGGTGAGCGTGATGTTGCTGCCGTCCGTCTCCAGGCCCGCGCCCTCGTGGACGAGGCCGTTCTGTACCAGCAGGGCCAGCGTGTTGCCGCCCAGCATGAAGTTGGAGGTGCTCAGCGTCTGACCGTCCGCATGGATGAGCGTGTAGGTCTCAGCCTCGCTTGTGCGGTTGGTGGGTGCCAGCGAGCCGCCGGCGCCCATGGTGTCCGCCAGGTCGAGCGTGATCACCGGGAATCCGCCGTTGGCGGCGATGGTGTCAACGTTCACGGCACCCAGCTCACCCGCACCCTCTGCGCCGTAGGCGTAGTGGATGGTGTTGACCTTGAGGTTGCCGAAGGAGTTGCCGTTCCCCGCGAGGTTGAGGGTGCCCGCGGTCACGTTGCCGCCCTGTGCGGCGGCCTCCTCAAGCGTGAGGCTGTGCGTGCCGACATCCAGCGTGCCGTGGTTCTCCAGGCCGTGGAGCGTGGTGTCGGAGTCGATGGCGAGCGTGCCGGCGGAAACGCCGTTCACGTTGGAAATCACCACCGTGCTGCCCTCAAGCGCGTGGATGGCGTGGAGGCTGCCGGAAGCCACGTTGAGCGTGCCGCACACCGCAATGAGGGAGCCTTCGCTGTCCTGGAGCGCGGCCGTGCGCAGCGTGGCGCCCTCCGCAATCTCCATGACGCCGCCGTTGTCAATCGCCAGCTTGCCGGGCATTTCCGCCGTGCCGATGACGAGTTCGCCCTCGTCCACGAAAAGGCCCGCGGCGTCCACGGTGACATTCTCGCCGATCTCCAGGATGAGCGTGCCGGCGCCGGACTTGCTCAGCGTGGCGCCCTCCTTCACCTCGAAGCGGGTGGCGCTCAGCTTGCTGCCCGCCGCGTCGGCCACGAACTCGTAGTCCGCGGATTCCTTGATCGTCACCATCTTGGCGGTGGTCTCCCCTGCGGAGAGGTTCACCACCTTGATATCAGCGTCGGCGCCGAAGGTGGCGGTGTCGCCCTGCACGAAGTGGGTTTCCGTTTCCGTGCTCGGCTGGTACCAGTCCTTCACCTCGGGGGTGATGGTCTCAGGCTCGTAGGCCACCCAGCGGTGCTCGGCGTCCGTGCCGTCCCACACCAGCTGGCGTGAGGAGGATTCGGAGTACACGATGGACAGCAGGCCTTCATCGTAGTTGAACGTGAAGTCGCCCTCCAGGTCCAGCAGGTTGGTGAAGTAGGTGCTGGCATCCACGGTGGCGGTTGTGGCACCGTCGAACACAATCGTGTTCACGTTGCTGAACAGCGTCACGGATTCGCCCTCCACGGAGAGCCCCTTCAGCGTCTCGTACAGGTCGCCGGAGAGCGTCAGGCCCTTGTAGAGCGTCAGGCCGCCGCCGTTGAGCGTCGTTGCCACAGGGGAGCCCATGTTGTAGTCCAGCTTCAGGGTCGCGCCGCGGTTGAGCGTCAGGTCGGCGTCAAGCGTGGTGTCGTTGGCCAGCGTCAGCGTGGTGCCGTCGCTGATGTTCAGCGTCTGCTTGGAGCCGTCGTTGGCCACCTTGAGCAAGCCGCCGGGGCCGATTTCCAGGTTGCCCGCAACCTCCAGGGAGTCCTGCACGTTGTTCAGGGTCACGGTGGACGGCAGGCCGTTCTCTACGGCGAGCGTGGCGTTCACCAGCTTGTTGTCCACGGTGAAGCCCGAGCCGCCGTTCACGCGCAGCGTGGTGCCCGTCACGGTGATGTTGGCGTTGTGGATGGTCACGTCCTGGTCGGTGCCTTCACTGTTCGCAACGGTGCCGCCCACGTAGCCGTAATCCTCACCGCCCATGTAGGCGGTGCCCTGCAGCACGATGGAAGCTCCCGCACCCAGCTTGAGGCCCTCGGGACCCGTGAAGCCGGTCACGGTCAGCGTCTTGCCGTTGTCCACCTTCAGGGAGCCATTAGAGGTATCCACCCGGTCTGCGGTGCTGTCGGCCTTCAGGGTGGCCGTCTTGGAGTCGTTCACGTTGATTTCGGCAACGTTCAGCGCACCCTCGAAGGTGGTGTCGGCGTTCACGTTCACCACCAGGTTGGAACCGCCCACGGTGCCATGCACGGTCTTGGGGCCGCTGCCGCCGAGGTTCAAATCGGTGTCGGCATCGGTGGCCACGATGAAGTTGCCGGTCCAGCCGTCGATGTTGCCGTTCAGGTTGAAGGTGCTGTCCACGCTGCCGCTCTTCACGCCCAGGTTGCCGTCACCGGTCAGGGTGTTTTCCAGGTTCGTGTACTGGGTGCCGGAGGTTTCGGTCTGGCCGAATCCCCAGTCGCCCGTGCCCTTCTTCAGAACCACCTTGCCTTCAATGAGGTCGCTGCTCAGGCTGCCCGTGACGCCGGTGAGGCTCACGGTGGAGCCGGACTTCCAAGAGCCGCCAAGCGTGGTGAGCTGGGCCTCGGTGAAGGAGACCGTGCCGGTCCACGAGTCGTCCAGCACCAGGCCGAGCCCGCTCACGCCGCTGGCGAGGGCGTAC
>JAUNNT010000108.1 GCA_030531305.1 Akkermansia sp. | reverse complement strand
CAGGCCCCTGCCCCGCAACCGCAGGCCCCCGCACCCCTGCCCAACGAGGCTGACGACGACATTCCGTTCTGATGCGGGGTAGCGCCCGCCGCACCGCCATGCCGCGCAGCAAGCCGCAGGATCAACCCGCACGCAAGCGCCGCACCGCCCCTCAGGCGGCGCCGCGCTTCCAGGCCGTCATCTTCCTGGGCGCCAGCGCCGTCTCCATGATGGTGGCGGAAACCACCGCCAGCGGCAACCGCGTGGTGGACGTGCTCTCCCAGCCCGTCAACCTGGCGCAGGACGTCTTCAACGGCGGCATCGTCACCCGCGAGACCATGGACCGCTGCGTGCAGATAGCGCAGGGCTACACCACGCTGCTGGACGAGTACCGCAAGGCGGGCGAGATGCAGGTGCGCCTGCTGGCCACCAACATCCTGCTGGACGTCCACAACATGGACACCCTGGTGAACCGCCTGCAGATCAGCTGCGGGCTGGAGCTGGAGGTGATGGACGACGGCGAGATGACGCGCCTGCTCTACCTGAGCATGCAGGAGGTGCTGGAGAGGGACGCGGAGCTGCAGGGGCAGCGCGTGCTGGTACTCCACGTGGGGCCCGGCAACACGCGCCTGCTGCTGTTCGACAAGGGCCGCATCAGCTACTACGCCAGCTACCGCATGGGCGCCCACCGCACCGGCATCTCCATCGCACGCCAGGACAGCGACACCGCCGACGAGTGCTCCCGCATCCGAGAGCACATCCGCGGCAACCTGGAGCAGATATTCTACGACATCGAGCCCGTGCTGCAGGAACCGCCGGACGCGCTCGTCGTCTTCGGGCCGGACTTCCACCGCCTGCAATCGCCGCTGGCCGGCGGCACGGTGACGGAGGAATCCCTGGAGCGCCTGGCGGACGAGATAGCGGAAACCCCGGCGAGCCAGCGCATGGAGCGCTACCGCGAGGACTTTGCCGCCATGCCGGCCGTGCTGCCCACCGTGGTCATCTGCCTCTCCATCATCCGCGGCCTGGAGCCCGCCCGCATCATCTGCCCCGGGGACGCCTCGTCGCAGCTCGCCTTCCTCGCCAACCTCATGCCCTCCCAGCAGGACGACGTGGCGCTGGAGGAGGAAGTGGCGCACTTCTCCATGCTGCTGGCCAACCGCTACCGCGTGGACCGCGCCCACTCCCAGCACATCCGCCGCCTCTCCATGGCACTCTTCGACCAGTTGAAGGAGCTCCACGGCCTCTCCCGGCACGACCGCCTCCTCCTCAAGGTCGCCTGCATCCTGCACGAGGTGGGCAGCTACATCAGCCCCAAGAACCACCACCACCACAGCCAGTACATCATCCTCAACTCGGAAATCTTCGGCCTCTCCCGCCGGGATGTCGAGATTGTCGGCCTGCTGGCACGCTACCACCGCCACGGCGCCCCCACCACGCGCGACCACGGATACTCCGAGCTCGACCTCGACAACCGCCTCCGCGTCCAGAAGCTCGCCTCCATCCTCCGCGTCGCGGAAGCCATGGAGCGCGCCCACTCCCACCGCATCACACGCTTCTCCACCGCCATCAACGGCCGCCGCCTGGAAATTCGCATCCCCGGCATCCACGACCTCGCCCTGGAGAACTCCGCCCTCCGCTCCAAAGGCGCCATGTTCACCGATATCTTCGGCTACGACATCATCCTCATCCCGGGAGAATGAGGGAATTGACAATTGACAATTGACAAT
>JAUNNT010000083.1 GCA_030531305.1 Akkermansia sp. | reverse complement strand
ACCAACCACCTTCGTTGCCACCAATCATTGCATACCTACCACGCCCTGCAAAAAAACAATTGGGACACATGTGACAGTCAAGCCGATTTTATGCAAATTTGCCATGCCGTGGCAAATTTTCTGCCACAGCGTGGCAAATTTGCATAAAAAGGCGGCGCGGGGCGGGGGTGCGAAAAAGCCCCTGCGGCCGGGTATGACCGCAGGGGCTTGAAAGGCGGATACGTTGACCGGGCCTTACGCGAAATAGCGCTTCAGCAGGCCGTCGAAGCCCTTGCCGTGGCGGGCCTCGTCCTTGCACATCTCGTGCACGGTGTCGTGGATGGCATCGTAGCCGAGTTCCTTGGCGCGCTTGGCGATGGCGAGCTTGCCGGCGCAGGCGCCCTGCTCTGCAGCGGCGCGCAGCTCCACGTTCTTCTTGGTGCTGTCGGTCAGGACCTCACCGAGCAGCTCCGCGAACTTGGCGGCGTGCTCAGCCTCCTCCAGCGCGTAGCGCTTGAACGCCTCGGCGACCTCGGGATAGCCCTCGCGGTCCGCCTGGCGGCTCATGGCAAGGTACATGCCGACCTCGCAGCACTCGCCGTTGAAGTTGTCGCGCAGACCCTTCACCACTTCCTCGTCCAAGCCCTTGGCCACGCCCACGCGGTGCTCGTCGGCATACTCCTTGGTGCCCTCCACCACTTCCTCGAAGGTGCCGGCGCGGCACACGGGGCATTCGGTGGGCATTTCCTCGCTCTCAATGATCTCACCGCAAACGGTGCAACGGTACTTTTTCATTTCTGGTGTCTTTCTAGGTTAGGTTGATAACGCGCCCGTATAGGGCCGCACCCCGATTCTACCCGCACGGGCACGCTGGGTCAAGATTTTTTTAGAATCATTCCACTTTCATTTGCAAATTTCCCGCAACGGTGCGGGCTGCGGGGAAAAGGCGGGAAAAATGGTGGAATCGCCTTGCTTTTTGAGGGCGGGGAGAGTACAATTCCCCCGCAATCCGCGAGAGCATTCCTTCTATGTCAGGCAACCTCACCTACAAGCAGTCCGGCGTGGATACCATCCAGGCGCAATCCTTTGTACACGACATCAGCGCGCATGTGAAGCGCACGCAGAAGAACCGCCAGCTGTGCAACGCCTTCGGGCTGTTTGCGGCGGCGTACGACCTCTCCTCCTACAAGGAACCCGTGATTGTGACGGGAACGGACGGCGTGGGGACGAAGACGGAGATACTCTTCGACCTGGACATGCTGGAGACGGCGGGCAAGGACCTGGTGGCGATGAATGTGAACGACATCCTGACCACGGGAGGCGACCCGCTGGTGTTCCTGGACTACCTGGGCATCTCCAACCTCCAGAAGGAGCAGCCGCGCATCACGCGCCTGGTGGCCGGCATGTGCGACTACCTGGAGAGCTGCAACTGCATCCTGGCGGGCGGCGAGACCGCGGAAATGCCGGGCGTGGTGCCGGAGGATTTGGTGGAGATGGCCGGCTTCAGCATCGGCTGCGTGGAGAAGAGCGAGATGATCCAGCCCGCCACCGTGGAGGTGGGGGATGTGCTGGTGGGCTACCCCAGCGACGGTTTCCACGCCAACGGATGGAGCCTCATCCGCCGCATCTTGAAGCAGAACCCGGACCTGCTCACCGAGCAGGAGCTGCGCGGCCTGCTGGCCCCCACGCGCCTGTACCACGACGTGGTGTACGACATGCGCAAGCTGGGCGTCACGCCCAAGGCGTACGCGCACATCACGGGAGGCGGGCTCCCGGAGAACCTGGAGCGTTTCCTTGGCGACAAGGGCTCCGACCTTGAGATACCCTACTGGGACAACCCCGCCGCGCAGAAGGTGCTGGAGTTCGTGGACGCGGAAGACCGCTTCCACACCTTCAACATGGGCATCGGCTGGGTGGCCATCGTCAAACCGGACCAGGTGGAGAAAGCCTGCACGGCGGGCCCCGGCGGCACGCCCATCGGCACCATCCGCCAGGGACAGGGCATCCACGTCTCCGTCCGCAAATAACCCCTAACACCATTTCCCCTTATGTCAGACCCCTTACATCATGAATGTGCGGTGGCGGCGATACGCATGCTCAAACCGCTTTCCTACTACGCCGAAAAGTACGGCAACCCCCTGTGGGCTTTCAACAAGCTGTTCCTCCTGATGGAGAAGCAGCACAACCGCGGGCAGGACGGCGCCGGCATCGGCTGCATCAAGCTCAACATGCCCCTGGGCGAGCCCTACATGTTCCGCCACCGCGACGCCACCGGAAACGCCCTCTCCAACATCTTCTCCGAGGAGCAGCGAAACTACCGCACGCTTTGCGACCGCGGCGACATCGAGGACGAGAACCCCGGCCAGATCAAGGCGCGCTTCAACTACGGCGGCGAGCTCCTGGTGGGCCACATGCGCTACGGTGCCAGCTCCGCGCGGTTCGACGAGAGCATCTGCCACCCCTTCACCCGCCGCACCAACTGGATCACCCGCACGCTCATGCTGCTGGGCAACTTCGGCATCACCAACACGCACGAGCTCGCCCAGACCCTCATCGAGCGCGGCCAGCACCCCGTCTTCGATTCCGACACCCAGACCATCATGGAGGAAATCGGGTACTACCTGGACGAGGCCCACAACGAGCTCTACCGCTCCCTGCGCGACAAGTTCAGCGGCCAGGAGCTCCAGCAGAAAATCTCCGAGCGCATCGACCTCTACGACATCGTGGGCAAGGCCACCAAGAACTGGGACGGCGGCTTCACCGCACTCGGCGCCATCGGCAACGGCGACCTCTTCTGCCTGCGCGACCCGCACGGCATCCGCCCCTGCCACTATGTGCTCACGGACGAGTACCTGGCCATCGCCAGCGAGGAGGTGCCGCTCATGAGCGTGATGGAGGTGGAGCAGGACCAGGTGCAGATCCTGCCCCCGGCCAACATGCTCGTCCTCAAGCACGACGGCAAGTTCGAGGTGCGCGAGTACACCGAGCCCCTGGAGCACAAGCCCTGCTGCTTCGAGAGCATCTACTTCTCCCGCGGCAACGACCCCATCATCTACCGCCAGCGCAAGAAGCTCGGCTCCCTGCTGTCCGACAAGGTGGTGCGCAGCCTGGAGGGCGACGTCTCCCGCGCCGCCATCTCCTTCATCCCCAACACCGCGGAAGTGGCCTACTACGGCCTCCTGGAGGGCCTGCGCGCCTACCGCAGGAACTACGTCTCCAAGACCATGAAGGAGGCACTCGCCAACGGCTCCATCAGCGACGACCTCATCGACGAGCTCATCCTCCGCCGCTGGCCCCGTGCGGAGAAAATCGTCCACAAGGACATCAAGCTCCGCACCTTCATCACCCCGGAGAACAGCCGCGGCCAGCTCGCCAGCCAGGTGTACGACCTCACGTTCGACGCCCTGCGCGAGGGCGAGGTGCTGGTGGCCATCGACGACTCCATCGTGCGCGGCACCACGCTTAAGAAGAACCTGCTGCGCCTGCTGGCGCGCTCCAAGCCCCGCAAGATTGTCATCGTGTCCTCCGCGCCGCAGGTGCGCTACCCGGACTGCTACGGCATCGACATGAGCGAGCTGGGCAAGTTCATCGCCTTCCACGCCGCCATCGCCCTGCTCAAGAAGCGCGGCATGTACGACCTCATCAGCAAGGTGTACGACGAGTGCAAGCGCCAGCTCACCCTGCCCCCGCCCGCACGCACCAACCCCGTCAAGAAAATCTACGAGCTCTTCACCGACGACGAAATCACCGAGGAGGTTTCACGCATGGTCACGCCGGACGACAGCCCCTGCCCCGTCGAGATCATCTACCAGACCATGGACGGCCTGCACGAGGCCATCAACGGCCCCTGCGGCGACTGGTACTTCAGCGGCGACTATCCGACCCCCGGCGGCTACACGGCCGTGAACCAGGCGTTCATCCGCTGGTACGAGGGCAAGGACGGCGGCGCCAACGCACTGCCAGTCTAATGGAGGTACTAGGTACGATGTACTATGTACTATTTGAATTTTGCCGCGCTCCGCGCGGGGAATTCCCCAAATAGTACCTAGTACCTAGTAAATAGTAAATGTTAGCTGGCTTTGCCGCCTAACAATCAGATATTTTAGTTTACAATCCCGCCGCCGCCGCATACAATACGCGCAGCCCATGGCAGAGGAACGCACAGACACCCCGGAGGGGGAGCCGAGCGACGAGGAGCTGATCCGCAGCACACTCGCCGGCAAGACGCGTGCGTTCGACGTGCTGGTGCGCCGCCACAGCCGCAAGCTCACCGCCATGCTCATCCAGGTGCTCAACAGCGAGGCCGACGCCTACGACGTGGCCCAGGAGGCGTTCATCAAGGCTTTCCACTCCCTCCGCTACTTCAAGGGAGACAGCGCCTTCTACACCTGGCTCTACACCATCGCCCTCAACCAGGCGCGCAACTTCATGCGTAAGCGCAAGCGCGAGGGCAACGGCTTCTCCATCGACAACGACGAGAACGGCGACCCCCTGGAGAAGGACAGCGAACTGGCAGACAAGGGCCGCGAGGCCGACCCCATCCGCAACGCCCAGAACGCGGAGCTGCGCAAGAAGCTCGCCAAGGCCATCTCACAGCTCTCCCCCGCCCACCAGGAGGTGGTCACCCTCGCGGACATCCAGGGCCTTTCCTTCCCGGAAATCGCCAAGATGACCAACGTGACGGAAGGCACGCTGCGCTCCCGCCTCCACTACGCCCACAAACAGCTCCAATCCCTCCTCGCGGAGGAGAGATAGGTTCAGGCAGGCTTCCGGCATTCCGCATAAACCGCATCCATTCCGCAATTTTACCCCTATCTAACATAAAACTCCATGAAACAGATACTCCAACGCATCTTGAGCGTATTCATCGTATGTCTGGTTTCCCTCACGCTGTATGACGTATTGCGCCCTGTACCGGGAGAGACAAACTCGGTCGATAGCAGGCTCATCATGCTACGCATCGCAGAGATAGACAAAAAATTGGGGAAGTTGGAGACCCTCAAACCGCAGGCTGAAGCTCTTATCTTAATAAAGCGGGCTGAAATTGCCTTGGAATATACCCAGGGCGGGATAATCTGGGTAGATAAGGCGAAAATCTCGAGGTTGGAACGAGAAATTAAAGGCCTTCAGGCAATCCCCAAAGAAATCGAGAGGTTGGAGGAGGAAAGGAGCAAACTCAAGGACAAACTATCCAAGGCAATAGCCCTGGACAAATCCAAGCCGTGGTACGAGCCGCTCCTGGCCCTGGGCGGCGTGATTTACGCCAGGATATGGGATGCCGTCGCCTACACGCTGTACTTCATTGCCGGCTTGCTGGGCTTCAAAATGTTCTCTTATTTCTGCATAGCGCCCTTCGTCGGGAAGTTCAAGAGCGTGGCTCCGGCAGATGGCTGGACAGTATCGGGCAATGGACAACCGGGCGATGAAGGGCAAACCGGGGACAAGGCTCTCACAGTACACATACCCCCCTCCCATAGCATAACCATCATAGGTGAAGAGTACATTCAAGGACACAAAGCCCAGCCTAATGTCAAAGTAGACAAAAGAACGCGCTGGCTTATGGACTGGTCATGCCCGTTCATGTGTCTCGTCTGCAAGTTGTGCTTCATGACCCAATTCAACAATCTCTCGGAATCCCGGGGAGATTTAGAGCTTAACATCACTTCCAACAACCCCGATGAATACTTCTCTCGCATCAACATCAAGCCAGGGCAGCAGTATTTCATCAAACCCTCCGACTTGGTTGCGTTTGGGAGCGGCATCAAGATTTCCCCGAGATGGCGCCTGTTCCACCTGGCAGCCTGGTGCATGGGACAAGTGCGGTTCTTTACCCTATCGGGTTCCGGTCAGGTCGTTGTCCGCGCCATCGGGGGGCTGACCAAGGGTTGCGTGACATCGGGAACAGAGGTCGTGGAGCGCAAGCACAGCCTAATCTGCGCCTCTCAGGGAATCCGGCTTCACGTCAAGAGGAACCAGACTTTCTGGCCCTTCATGACCGGGGAGGCCAACCTGTTTGACTTGAAACTCATCGGGCATGGTACCTACCACACCTGCAACGTGGTCACGGGCGGAAGCACAGCCTCGGAAAAGCTGATTCAAGCCATTCTGAAAGCCATAGGTCAGTTATTGGGATTCTGATCGCAACACGGCCCGCTTCGGGATTGGCGTTCCCGGAACACACATTTAGGCTTGCGTGACGGCGCATGCCCATGTACAATGCGTGCATCTGCGGGACTGCACACCCTATGGCAACCCGCCAACCAACAACCCAAACAAATACCATGAGCAATAACGACGTCATCTCCGTACTGGCGGAATTCAACGACCCCGTGCCGGACACCCCGGAAAACCTGCGCCAGCTGCAAAACGTGTACTCCAACAACGTGCTGGAGGCGTGGGAAAAAGCGGGCTTCTCCAACATCAAGCCCCTGGACAAGCCCGCCCGCAAGGGGGACCTTTGCCCCGCCCACCGCGCGGAACACGGGGGCAAGCCCTGCTTGATACTCATGCCGCCGCCCGCCCCCAATCCCATGGAGCTGGACAGCCTGGGCGACACCCAATGCGAACGCGTGGAAAAGGAGTTCCCGGAATGGGACGTGTACTATTCCTCCGTGCTGCTGTGGGGAGTCAACCTTGTGCTGTTTCTGCCCGTTAAGGTGCGCAGCGGGGGAGAGTGGCTCACCAATGAAATCGAAACGGAGCAATTCATCCCGCAGTCCCGCCGGGAGGGCGGCAGCAACTTCCTGTCCGCCATCATGGGAGGCGTGCATTTTTTCAAGGCATTCAACATCCTGATGCCCTACCTGGCAGAGAATGGCCGCCCCCTCCCATTCAGCATCACCAACCTCTTTGACCACAAGGAGCAGGGAAAGCCGTACATTGCGGTGTCGTGCTCGCCGCCGCCCGGCTGGATGCTCCTGCTCTCGGCCCCCGAGAACGCCAAGCACATAGAGGTCAGCCACCTTGCCTTCTACCACGACAGCGCACCGTTCACGGAGCTGGAGCTCACCGGCAAAAGCAAGGAATTCCGCCAATACGGAATCATCCAGCTCCTCCACCAAAGCGGGCGGGAGCTGCAGGCGGAATGCCTGGAGGCCACGCTCTTTGCCGACTCCCTGCCCACGGGGCGCCGCTACATGTGGTCACTTTCCATGATGGCAACCGACATAGCGCCCAGCGCCAGGGAATTCGTTATCCGCGAAGGCCTCCTGTACGAAATGGAAAAAGCCAAGTACCGCGAGGAGCACGGCGGGGAGCCGCCCGCAGACTTTGGGATCAATGTCACCACGAAGGGCATGCGCGCCATCAATCAGGAGCATGAGGGAGAGCGGGCAGCCCTTGCCGATTGCTTCGGCGTTGTCACGGCGCTGGAGAAACAAGCGTTTTCCCCGTTGGAGATACCCGGCGGCAAATGTCTCCGGGCGCAGGTGCGCTGCATGCCGGATGACGACGACTTCCTGCTCTCGCTCTACCTGCCGCCCGCCGTGCTGACCAACTACACGCCGAAGGTGGGAGACTCCATCATGTTCTGCGGCACGCTCTGCGCCGCGCCGGACGAGCTGTGCGAAACCGAGGAGTCGTGGCAGGATTCAGGCGAGGTGGGGGCTGAGCAGGAGGAACGCGAAAGGCCCATGCAGGCGTACCAGATGATGTCCCTGTTCCAAGAGGGCTCCATCGGCCTGGGAGTGGCGGCGGCGGCGTTCGCGCGTGCCGGCTGGGAACTTGAGCAGGCGGTACGGGACGACCTGTTCTCCCGCAAGTATGTGCCGCTGAGCATGAAGAACCAGCGCGGCGAGACGGCGCTCGTTTTCGTGGACACGGTGGTGGACGGGCACGAGCCCCAGCTGCCGTACACGGAAAAGCGCGGGGAAATCGAACAATTCGTCCGGGAGGAGGAAGACATACATTCCTGCCACTTCTGCCGCGTGCACCTAGACTACAAGCCTGAGATGGACCGCTATTCCGTCTCCATGGAGATGGAGCCGGAATGCCCGGGCGTCGAGAATGCCCTGCTGTTGACCGCGTCCGGATTCCACGGGACGGAAAGCATCATGGAAAACGGGGAAATCACGGAACGGCGCACGCGGCCGGAGTTTCTGGACGAGGCGATGGCGGCGCGGTTGTTCCGCGACGCGATGGCCAAGGGGGAATGGGCCGCGCTGGCCAAGTGGATGCGAGAGGAAATGACCTACCGCAGCCATACGGTCGGCAAGGAGTACTACGGGAAAATCGACTACCTTCGCTATATAGCGGAGCGCATCGACTGGTGGAAGGAGAACAACGCCTGGCAGGTGAAAAAAGGCGGGAGGGTTGAGAAGGTTTGAGAAAGGGCTGAGAAGCCTTGAAC
>JAUNNT010000082.1 GCA_030531305.1 Akkermansia sp. | reverse complement strand
CCGCATGCCTACCAATCCCCATAACCCCGCTTGCCGGGGTGGTTCGGGGCACCAAGGGTAGCATCACTCCGGGCGTTTGTCTCCGCCCGGTAAAAACGGAAAGCCCCATGCTGGAAGCATGGGGCTTTATAGCGCTCCGGCGGTTGGGATCGAACCAACGACCTAGTGATTAACAGTCACCCGCTCTGCCGCTGAGCTACGCCGGAATTGCCTCCCCTGAACGGGGTGCGGGCGGATATTACTACCGTTCGCCCGACCTTGCAAGCTTTTTTTGTGCAAAAATGCGTTTTTTTTGCAAGGAGGCCGGAAAAGGGCGTCACAGGCGGCAGCTGCGCTGGCGCAGGAGGTGGTCGCAGAGCACAATCCAGGCCATGGCCTCCACAATGGGGACGGCGCGGGGAAGCACGCAGGGGTCGTGGCGGCCGCCGCCGCGCAGGAGGATTTCCTGCATGCGGTCGTTGATGGTGTTCTGGGCGGCGGAGATGGTTGCGGTGGGCTTGAAGGCCATGCGCATGTTGATGTCCTCACCGTTGGAGATGCCGCCCTGGATGCCGCCGCTGTTGTTGGTGCGTGTGCGTACGCGCTTGCCGTCGTAGAAGTAGATGTCGTTGTGCTCGGAGCCGGTCATGGATGGTGCGCGGAAGCCGCTGCCCACCTCGAAACCCTTGCAGGCGGGGATGCTCATCATGGCGTGAGCCAGCGTGGCCTCCAGCTTGTCGAACACGGGGTCGCCCAGTCCCACGGGGCAGTTGCGCACGGTGCAGGCCACCACGCCGCCCAGGGTGTCGCCGGCGTTGCGCGCGCGGCGGATTTCCATGGCCATCTGCACGCCCAAGTGGCGGTCCGCGGTGCGAGCGTCGTTGGCGCGGATTTCCTCGCGTTCCACCAGGTGGGGCGGCACGGTGCACACCAGGTCGTGCACGCTCTCCACCCACGCGATGACATCCATCTTGGGGTAGAGGGACTGCACCACGGCCCTGGCCACGGCGCCCGCTGCCACGCGGCCGATGGTCTCCCGCGCGCTGGCGCGGCCGCCGCCGCTGAGCGGTCGGATGCCGTACTTGGCATCGTAGCAGTAGTCGGCATGAGAAGGGCGGTAGGCGTGCGCCATCTCGTCGTACGCGGCGGGGCGGGCGTCCACGTTGCGCACCATCATGGAGATGGGCGTGCCGAGGGTCTTGCCGTCCACCACGCCGCTGAGGATTTCCACGGTATCGGGCTCCTTGCGCTGGGTGGTGATATCGCTCTGGCCGGGCTTGCGGCGGTCCAGCTCCTTCTGGACCATTTCCTGAGTGAGCGCCACGCGCGCGGGGCAGCCGTCCACCACCACGCCTATGCCGGCACCGTGGGATTCACCCCACGTGCTGACCCTGAACACCGAACCGAACGTGCTTGACATATTTGTCCGTTAATGTACCAGTTTTCCCCATCGAAATCAAGCGGAGAACGCGTGCGCAGGAGGATTACAAGTTTCATCCGGCCTGGAGCCAGAGGAAACGTTGCCGCATCATCTTCTGCGTTGATAATACAATACACTACATCCCCTTTGCTAAAAGTTTTTTCAGTATACTGAAAAAAAATCGAGAAACGAGAAGTTTTTTCAATGGGAGAGTGTGCGGCCCTTACTTTTTCCCGTCCTTCCGCAGCTGCTGCAGAATCCAATCATGCTTGGCGAGGGCGTGCCAGCGCGCGGCATCGGCATTCGGCAGGGCGCACCAGCACATAAAGGCATAGCCGTCCATGCTGACACAGCTGTGCCCGGCGACTTCGGGGTAGGAAACACGCTGAACAGTGCCGTCCGGCATGGTGAAAAGCATATATATGATAAATGCGGGGTCGAAGGCGACGCAATTGTCGTCCTTCACAGGCTCTATTTTGAGGATGAGGCTGAGCAGTTCCGCCTTCTCCGCCCGGGAGAGCGGAATCTCCCTGTTTTCGATACCGGAGACCCCGCAATCGCTGAAGACCAGCCGCACATCCGTGCAAGAGCGTGCGAGCGCCTGCAAATTGTCCACGAACTTGCGGCTTGAACGCGCCTTTTCCGCATCCTCTGTGGGCGTGTACTGCCCTTTGCGTATATAGCGGTCATTCACTCTTGGGGTGTCGGAAGCCTGGCCGCCTGAACACTGGGCAAGAAGCAGCGAGGCGCAGGCACATGCCAATATGTATCCGTATGGTTGGTGTTTCATCATTTCTCTACCCCCTTTAAGCAACTTTCCGCCCGAATTGTCAAAAAAAAAGAAAAAATCCGTCAATCTCCATTATTTGCGGCGTCTTGCGGCCAGGGCTGCAAGCGCCAGCAGGGGGAGGGAGGTGGGCTCCGGGACGGGGTATGGGAAGCCGAGGAAAGAGGCGCCGAGGATGTACATGTCGTCCCCGTACCAAGGCAAATCGTCTATGAGGAAGGAGGTGATGCCGAGGACCGGGGTGGAGTCCAGGGTTCCGGGCACGGTGGCTTCAATCAAATCCACGTTGGCGGAGAAGATTTGGGGCACGTCGAACGCGGTGCGCAGGGCATCGTCGTCGGAATCCGTGAGGTAGAGGGTGAGGGGCATGCCGGTGGCTTCATCGAAGACGCCGCCCCACAGGGTGGCGGCGTGCACGGTCTCGTTCCCGCCGAGGATGAGGGAGAGGGGGCGGCCGGATTCCAGCACGTCGCGCAGCTTGAGGGCGAGCACCTGCGCATCCACGCCCTCGTCCGCCATGGTGATGGGTTGCGGAATCAGCGACAAGCCCTCTTCCGTGGTGAGCAGGTCATCCATGACGGCATGGCGGTAGTACCCGCCCCTGCCCTTGCCGTATTCGGTCAGCTGCGGCTCCGGCACGGGGAACAGGTCCAGGAAATACCATTCCATGCCGTAGAACGCATTGCCGGGGGCGTCCTCGAAAGAATCCCGCAGCAGGTGCCACACGGCATCCGGCTCCCTCAGGGCGGGGTCCACGCCGCTTTTCGCCATGATGTCGGCATGCTCGCGCTGCCACCAGTCGATGATGTTCGCGGCGGATGCCGCCCAGCACATTTCGCGGTCCGCGTCCTCCGGGTCGAAGGACTTGTTGGCATCGTACCACCCCTGCTCCGCGGAGACGCCGGATGCCCAGAACTCCGCAGCCGCCAACGGCGGCAGCAGGCACGCCAACAGGGCTGTGACGAGGCTTTTCATTATTCTCCCAGCACGCTGGCGAGCATCTGGCCGATGCCGTGGAAGGCTGCGGCCACGCGGTTCTGGCCGGGGTCCTCCAGGGCCACGGGATGGCCTTCGTCGCCGCAGGAGCGGGTGCCGATGTCCAGCGGCACCTTGCCGAGCAGGGGCACGCCGAGCTTCTGGGCCTCGCGCTCGCCGCCGCCCTCGCCGAAGATGTTGTAGACCAAACCGTCGCTGGGGCAGACGAAGTAGCTCATGTTCTCGATGATGCCGAGGATGGGGGTGTTGACGCGCTGGAAGAGGCCCACGGCCTTGCGGGCATCGATGAGGGCGACCTCCTGCGGGGTGGTGACGATGACCGCGCCGGCCAGGTCCACGGTCTGCACGATGGTGAGCTGGATGTCGCCCGTGCCCGGAGGCATGTCCAGAATGAGGAAGTCCAGGCCGCCCCAATCCACATCGCGCAGGAACTGCTGCACGTAGCGCGTGGCGAGCGGGCCGCGCACAGCCACGGGGGAGGCCTCGTCAATCATCAGGCCCATGGAGAGCAGCTTCACACCGTGCGCCTCCACGGGCAGGAACTGCTCCTTGTCCGTGCAGCCGGGGCGCTCCTTGGTGCCGAACATCAGCGCCATGGACGGGCCGTAGATGTCCAAATCCAGCAATCCCGTGCGGTAGCCGAGGCGGCTGAGCGCCACGGCGAGGTTGGCGGAGACGGTGCTCTTGCCCACGCCGCCCTTGCCGGAGGCCACGGCAATGACGTGCTTCACGCCGGGCACGCTGGACTTCCAGTCGGCGGGGTCGTCGTTGGGTCCCTTGGCCTTCTTCTGCTCGGGTGCGTGGTGCTCGATGTTCACATCCAGCTTGGCGAGTCCGGGGAGCTCCTTGATGACGCCCATGACGTTCTCGTAGATGTAGCGCGGGACGTCGCCGTTGCGGCTTTCCACGACAAGGTCCACCTTGACGTGTCCCTCCGGGGAGACATCGATGTTCTTGACGAGGCCGAAGGAGACGATATCGCGGCTGAAGCCGGGATACTTCACGGTGGTGAGGGCGGCGCGGATGAGCTCGGGTGTCAATTTGGAATCAGGCATAGGTCGGTATCAGGATTGGGGTTTCTTGGAAAAGCGCTTCCAGGGCATGATGATGGACTCCACCAGCCACACGAAGGCGGAGCAGCACGCGCGGAAGGCGTGGACGAAGGGGTGCAGCACGCGGCGCATGGCGGCGGAGCGCTCGTAGACGAGGCTGGCAACCACGATGGCGCAAATCATGGTGAACTTGAAGACGATGCCCATGTGGAACTGGATGTCGAAGCACTCCAGCGTCAGCTCCGCGCACAACACCGCACCCACGAACCCCACCAGCAGGAACGCCGTGTAGTTCAGGATGGGGTGTTTTTCTATAATGCCGATGCACCAGCCCGCCACCAGCCGCAGCGCCGCAATGCCGATGAACACGCCGATGCACACCACCCAGATGTGCAGGGCCTCCGGGATTTCCGTGACGTTGTTGACCATGCCGACGGCGGCCACCACGTTGTCCAGCGAGAGCGAGAGGTCCATCATCTCGATGCTGAGGATGGTCATGAGGAAGGATTTTCCCTTTTTGATGGCGTGTTTGGCGGAGCCCTCCTCCACGGGGCGGAGCTGCACATGCTCGCAGCCCAGGTAGATGAGGTAGAGCGCGCCGAACCACTTGACCCACATGTTGTGCATGAGCCAGGCGACGAGCGCGAGGGCGATGCCGCGGAAGGTGTACGCACCCACCAAACCCCAGCGCAGGGCGGGCTTCTGCTGGTGCTTGGGCAGCTGGGCGGCCATGGCGGCGATACCCAGGGCGTTGTCCACGGAGAGCAGGCCCTCAATCAGGATGAGGTTGAAGATGACCATGCCGCTGGCATACAGGAACGCTCCCATATCCGGGATGCTCTGCCAGGCGTTGACGACTCCTTCAAACATGGCGGTTCAAGGTGCGGGATTCAGGCTTGGAGGGATTCCACCAGGGTGGCGGCGCAGCGCACACACTGCGTGCACGGCACGCGGTTCGCGCCTTTCAGCTCGCGGCAGTGGATGGCGCCGTTCTCCTCGCGGAAACCTTCCATGATCTGCTGCGCCTTGTCCGGCAGCACGCGCGTGGCGCCGTAGAGCGCGCCGCACATGCCGTCCGGGGCCTTGCCGCCGCCGCACGCCGCCATTTCGTCCAGCAGGTCGTCCCTGCCGAAGGCGGCGCAGACAGTCTGGGCGCAGTTGTAGGAATGGGGCGGCTGGCGGAAGGTTGCCAATGCTTTTTCTGCTGCATTCATGGTAGTGTAATAGGTGAAAAAATTATCGGAGCATGCGGAGGGCGCGTTGGGTAGCAGCGAGGGCGGCGTCCACGTCCGCATCGTTGTTGTAGGCTGCCACGGAGTAGCGGACCGTTCCCGTGATGCCGAGGGATTGCATAAGCGGCTGGCAGCAATGGTGGCCCGTGCGAACCGCCACGCCCATCTGGTCCAGCAGCGTGCCCAGGTCGTAGTGGTGCACGCCGTCCACCACCACGGACACCAGCGCGCCGCGCCCGCCGCGCGGGCCCAGCACGCGCACGCCGTCCAGCGCGGAGAGGCCGTCGTACAGGCGGTCGGCGAGGGCGCGCTCGTGCGCGGCGATATCCGCCACGCCGAGCTCCCGCACGTAGCGCAGGGCGGCGGCGAGGGCGATGTTTCCGGCGATGTTGGGAGTGCCGGCCTCGTACTTGAAGGGGAGCTTGTTGTAGGTGGTCTTGGCGAAGGTGACCTCGGCAATCATCTCGCCGCCGCCCTGCCACGGCGGCAGGGATTCCAGCAGCGCACGCCTTCCCCACAGCACGCCCGTGCCCGTGGGTGCGTACACCTTGTGACCGGAGAACGCATAGAAGTCGCACCCCAGCGCCGCCACGTCCAGCGGCGTGTGCCCCGCCGCCTGCGCGCCGTCCACCAGCACGATGCAATCCGCACGGTTGCGCTTAGCCGCGGCAATGATTTCCTGCACGGGGTTGACCAGGCCGAGGGCGTTTGAGATGTGCGGCACGGCGACCACGCGGGTGCGCGGGCCGAGCAGCGCGGTGTAGGCCGCCATGTCGAAGGTGAGCTCCGCGGTGAGCGGCACCACGCGCAACTGCGCGCCGGTGCGGCCGCAGAGCATCTGCCACGGAACGATGTTGGAGTGGTGCGCATCCGTGGTCACCACGATTTCATCCCCCTGCCCCACCATGCCGGCGAATTCCAGCACCATAGCCACCAGGTTGATGCCCGCCGTGCAGCCGCTGGTGAACACCACCTCGTCCGCGGAGGCGGCACCGATGAAGGCTGCGGCATCCGCGCGCGCCTGCTCGTGCAGCTCGGTGGCGATGCGGCTCAGGCGGTGCGCGCCGCGGTGGATGTTGGCGTTCTGCGCGGCGTAGTAGGTGTGCAGGGCATCCAGCACGGCCCGCGGCTTCTGCGTGGTGGCGGCGTTGTCCAGGTACACCGGGGCATCAGCCTCGGCGAACAAGGGGAAGTCTGTGCGGCAGTCACGCATCCTCGGAGGTTTCCATCATGTGCTTGGCCATGCGGTGCGCGGCCTCCGGCACGTACTCCTTCCACTCCTCGTTGCCCTCCTTGATCATCTTCACGATGTCCTGCGGGGTCTTGAACAGGAGCTTCTGGTTGAAGTACGGCACCTCGACGATGTCGCCGTCGTCCTGCAAGTGGCGGTAGAGGTGGCGGTACTTCCGCGGCGGGCGGTAGGAGCCGGAGGTAACGAATTCCCCGGTCTCGCGGTTCACCCAGGGGGTGACGTAGAACTTGGTGTTGTTGACGACGATGTGACCCATGCTGGCGAGGATGCCGCCGGGGATGTCCGCCCACTTGTCCTGGAAGAGCTCGTTGAACAGTGCGACGGAGAGCGCGATGGCCACGGGCTCCGTGGTGTACTGCTTGAGCATGGTGGAGATGCGGTGGAAGTGGGTGATGTTGGTGACCATGACGGTCTTGCCGAGTGCGGCGAGGGCGTCCGCGCGGTCCAGGAAGGCCACCAGGTCCACATCCTCTCCGCGCAGGAGGTTGGAGAGGGAGATCTCGCAGATGTCCACCACGCGGGGGTGCTGTTCCTCCGGCAGGGCGGTCAGGAACTTCTTGCGCACGCTTTCCATCATCTCCAGGTGGATGTTGCAGATGGGCATGAAGCTGCCGCGCATGAGGACGATGGGGCGCTTGTAGAGCAGGTCCGCGGGCTGGGCCACGGAGCCGTCCGGGCAGAGCATGGTGGCCTCCGTCACGCCGCTGCGCACCAGCTGCAGCGCGAGGATGCGGTTGTCGAACATGCCGAACCCGTTGCCGGAAAAGCGCATGAAGTCGATTTCATAGAAGGCGCGGTCCAGGTTGTCGCTCACGCCCTGCACGAACTGGTCCATGTGCTCGCGCTTGTAAAAGAGGGAATGCAGGAGGTTGACGCCCAGGATGCCCAGCACGCGCATCTGCACATCGTGGTCCGGCACCCTGAGGCGCACGTGCATCACGAAGTCGCTGGGCTCCGCGCCCGGCTTGAGCTGGAAGCGCACGCCGATCCACGCGGACCAGTCGCCGTTGTCACGGTACGCCTTGCACTTGCAGGTGGCGGCGTACGCGAAGAAGCAGGTGTCCGCGCCGCGCTTCTCGCCCAGGCGGTTCACCAGCTGGGTGTACTCGTAGTCCAGCATCTGGTGCAGGCGTTCCTCCGAGACGTAGCGCTTGACGGGGCCGTAGAGGGTGTCGCTCACGGTCATGTCGTACGCGGAGATGGTCTTGGCGACGGTGCCTGCGGCGCCAGATGCGCGGAAGAACCAGTTGGCGGTTTCCTGGCCGGCGCCGATTTCCGCAAAGGAGCCGTATAAACGGTCGTCCATGTTGATTTGGAAGGCCTTGTTTTGCGTGGCGGCGGCCTGGGAGTATTTGGATGGTTGACTGGTCATTGCGAATTAGAGTTCCAGGGGGATGAGCGGGAGGTTGCGCATGGAGCGCGGTGCGGGCAGCTCGATGGTGCTGTCCACCTTGGGCGCGGTTTCCCCGCTGTCGGCCTCTTCCACTTCCTCCACCTCCTCGGCGGTGGAATCGGTGTCTGGCAGGTCGGCGGCGGAGGCGTACTTGGGCTTCAGCGCCACATCGCAGTTGTACGGGTCCTGCCCGGTGAGCACCGCGCCCCTCGGCAGCACGGGCAGCACGGG
>JAUNNT010000026.1:13747-33002 GCA_030531305.1 Akkermansia sp. | reverse complement strand
TGGTAGACGGGCTGCGGCTGCGGCGCGGGTTGGTAGACTGGCTGCGGTTGGGGTGCGGGCTGCGGGGGCGAGGCCGGTTGCGCACCGGCGGGAATCCAACTCACCTTCTCCTTGGCCATGATGGCGCCGTTGGAAACCTGCATCAACTCCGCAAAGATGCAGATTTCGCCATTTTCGCGCAAGCTCACCTTACCTCGCACCAGGGCATCGATTCCTTCCACCTTGCTCAGCACCGCCTTGGTCTCGGGGTTTGCCAGGTCACCCTCCTGAAAGTTCCATTCCTGTTCCAGGGCATGGAGCGCAGTTCGGCTGATGAGTTTCACGCGCCTGTCATTGCCAAGCGCCACCTCCATTTCATCTTTCACGTCTTCTGCATCCGAGAGGCCTTTCCGGTCCTCCGGGAAGGAAAAGTTCACCACGCCCAACCTCATCGGCGAGCTCTGCTCGGGAAGGTGGGACAGCAGCTTCTGCGCAAGCTCTTCATAATGACTGGCAGCTTGAAGCGGAAGGGGGAGAACCAAAGCCGACAGCAGCAGCCTCGCTATGTGGTAACAACTTTTCATGACGATATATCTCTGGAAGACGAAGCGCGTGACATTCTATCACTGTTGCGGAGGTGCAGTCAATGCCTTTCCCTGGCGGGAAGGGACGGAACGTGCGTGTTACGCTCTGGCCGGCGCAAGGCTACCTGGCGCCGTATGAGCGCAGGAGCTTGTCTATCTTGTTGCCGGAATCATTGCCGACACAGGTACGCACGGAGGCCCCCTTGGCGGTTTTGCGCGTCACGTCCGCGCCGTGTTCCAGCAGGAGCTTCACCACCTCGTAGTTGCCAAGGCCGCATGCGTTGTGGAGGGCGGTGGTACCGTTTGCATTGGGAATAACGGCGTTCACATCCCCGCCGCTGCGGATGTTGCGCAGGGCGGAAAGCAGGCGTTTCTGCAGCAGTTTCAGATAGGCATCGGAATATGTTTGGGCCGCCAAGTCATCAATGGCGGAATCCCACACCGAGCCGGCAGGCTGCACCGCCTGGGGCTGGTACGCAGGCTGCGGGGCGGGCTGGTTCACGGGTTGCAGTGCGGGAGCTGCGGACTGGGCTGTCGCCGGCATCCAGCTCACCCTCTCCTTGGAAATGGCACCATCCGCCACGTTCAGCAGCTCCGCAAAAATGCAGATTTCCCCGCTATCCTGAACCACTACGCGGCCGCGCACCAGCACATCAATCCCTGCCACCTTTGATTGTTGAGTCTGGGTCTGCGGATCAGCCATTTCCCCTTCCTGAAAGCTCCACTCCTTCTCTAAAGCCTCCAAATCCGTACGGGTAATGAGCTTGATACGGCTGTCCCTGCCCAACTCAACCTCCAATTCATCCTTGACGTATTCCGCCCCGCCCAGCCCCTTCTTGTCTTCCGGAAGCGTGAATTTGACCACAGCCATGCGCACGGGTGAACCCTGCTGAGGTATATGGGAGATGAGTTTTTTTGCCAATTCTTCATACTGCGCCGCAGCCTGCAGCGGAAGAACCGCTACAAGCCCCACCAGCAACACTTGTGCAAATACGAAAAGCGTTCTCATGATGATAGGTTGTTATGACAAGGTGTTTTCCCCGATAAAGGCCGAGAGAATTCCCTGGCAGGCTCAACGCGTGGCGCCGAGTGAACGGAGCAATGCCGCCGCCGCCATCTGCCCCTTGCTTTCTGCCAATCGTAATGCGGAGTATCCATTTGGGTTAAGGGCGTTGATATTCGCTCCGGCAGACACCAACAAACGTATCATGGCAGTATCTCCGTTCATGGCAGCAAGCATCAGCAACGTTGAATTTGACGGCGTAAGCTGATTGGGGTTTGCTCCGGCTTCCAGCAAAACCTGCGCACATGATGTGTGGCATTTGAACACAGCGTTGATAATCGGGTTCCATCCTCCATTGTTGCAGATGTTCAAGTTCGCTCCGAGTTCCAACAGCATGCGCGCCCGCTCAGCATCACCTTCATACGCAGCATAGTTCAAAGCGTTATTGCCATTGGAATCTCCATAGGTTCCATTGACATCGCCGCCGTTCCCTATGGCTTCCAGTTGATCGGCCATACTAGTCATGCCGCTGCTCCTTTTGACGCTTGCCATAGATGCCAAAGCGCTGCGCAATTCTGCCTGAGAGCGGGTTCCGCGCGGGGGACTCCATGCTTGTGGAGAAGGTGCCGCCTGCCCGAGTTCGTATGAATGCTTGGCCCCATGTTGAATGAGCCAAATATCCAACCCGCTTCTGTTCACTCCCAAGCTGTCCAACGGCGTTTCTCCATTGAATGCCTGCTTATTGACATCTGCTCCATGGTTAATCAACCACATGGTAATATCGGAACTTCCAATGCCGCAGGCATGGTGCAAAGCTGTACGTCCGCCGCTGTCGCTCGTAGTCATATCCACGGAGGCACCGTCGCGTATTTGAGGCAACATTCTCAAGAGGAAACTTTGATGATACGCAGAGGATGCGTGTTTGCAGTTAAGTGACGCCATCCGGTCTATGAGCGGTTGCAAATCGCTATTGTCCCCTCCGTTGGGCGAAGAGGGGGGCGGCAACGTCGCAGGTTGCACCTGGGGTTGCGGGGCGGGTTGGTACACAGGCTGCGGTGCCGGCTGCGCTCCGTCGGGCATCCAGCTCACTTTCTCCTTGGAAATGGCACCATCCGCTACATTCAGCAATTCCGCGTACACACACACTTCTCCGCTTTCCCGAAGCGCCACGCGGCCGCGCACCAGCACATCAATCCCTGCCACCTTTGATTGTTGAGCCTGGGTCTGCGGATCAGCCATTTCCCCTTCCTGAAAGTTCCATTCCTTCTCCAAAGCCTCCAAATCCGTACGGGTAATGAGCTTGATACGGCTGTCCCTGCCCAACTCAACCTCCAATTCATCCTTGATGTTTTCCGCCCCACCCAAGCCCTTCTTGTCTTCCGGAAGCGTGAATTTGACCACGGACATGCGCACGGGTGAATCCTGCTGAGGTATATGGGAGATGAGTTTTTTCGCCAATTCTTCATACTGCGCCGCAGCCTGCAGCGGAAGAACCGCTGTATGGGCCAAAAACAACGCAGAAACGCATCTGAGAAGATTTTTCATAATGACAATTATATCATGACAACCATCACGCACAGCTATCCTATCATTCCGAATATTCACCTGCAAGCGAAAATGCCTCACGACAAAATATTTTTGGCGGCAATACCGTTGAAGGGAGCAGCAGGAAGAAGCCATGCTTGAAGGTAGGTGCACCAGAAACACACCTTGCCATTGGACCAACCACTGCAACGCCCCCCTATTCGCGGCGTCCTTTCAACCAGTCTTGGTGGCGCTTGCCATCATTTGTTAGGATTGCATATCCATGGAACGGGCGGCGCATGGGCTTGCCGCCGAGCCGGAAGTTGACATGCTCAGATTTTTCCCGTGAAAGTACAGAGAACACAGCCTTACCTGATGATAGAGCGGATATTTTGTATTCACCGGAGCTATTATTCCAATACCCGAACACCGCAGCTTCCATAGTGGCGGTGCCTGAAGTCGGCGTCTCGAAGAAGAGTTTGAAATCATAGGCGCTTGCATTGGCACTTTCCCTATTCGGGCTATAGCAGGCCTCTGCTGTTTTGGCGCCCGTCTTTTTGTAGCCTACCTTGCTACTTGGCAAGGATTCGTTGCTCCGCCCAGGGGTTTGCCACGTGCTGTTGCCCTGTGCCGCCGATTGCGTAAAGAACGCCTTTGCGGTTTCTATACCAGATTTCACACCGTACCCTTTTTCATGGCATAGTCCCATTTCATACTGGCAATCGGCATCACCCATGTCTGCGCCCTTCTTGAAATATTTGATGGACTCTTTGTTCCTGGAATCGTATGAACGGTAGTGGAAGCAGCTTGCCACGCGGGGGCCGTTAAACAGCGCCAGCGGAATATCGAACGGAAGGAAGGGTAAATTCAGGATGGGCGGGGCTTCACTAGCTACAGCTGTGTTGTCAATATGCTTGCCGGCCTCGTAGTACGCGTGGGGAGAGCCTGCCGCAATCCCTTTGTTAATATCGCCAGGCAGTGAGGTGCAAGAGACTGCACCGAGCGCGGCCCCTACCGCTAATATTTACGTTGTTGTATTATAGCATTGATTGTTAAAATTACCTCTTCTTGGGTTTGACGAGCAGCCTGGCCCCGGGCACGTTGATGCGGCGGGATTCCGCGGCGTAGCCGAAGGAGCCCTGGTCCGGCGCGTCCGGGTTTTCGCGCAGGTGCGGCTTGTGGGGCGGATCTTTCTTCAGGAAGGCAATGATGCCGTGGCCGATGGCCTGCGCGTATTTGCGGGCGTTGGCATCCTCCGCCAGGAAGGTGGCGTGGTTCTTGTTGTTCAGGAAGGCCGCTTCAATCACGGCGGCGGGAATGCCGGCATCATCGCATGTGTTCATCCAGCCGGCGGCGCGGTCCGCATCCACGCAGCGCACCAGCTTTTTGCAGCCAACGCCCTTGTTGTCCATGCCGTGGTTGAGGATTTCGCCGTCCAGGGCGGCAATGAGGCAGTCTGCCAGGGTTTCCCCGTTGTATTTGTTGTGGATGACCACACTGGGGGAGGCGCCGGTGGTCCAGCCGCTCCCGCTGCTGTTGTGGTGGAGGAAAACGGCGCATGCCGCCTTTTTGTCCACCGCGAAATCCGCGCTCACCATACCGGCGGAAACGCGGTCTGCATGGTGCTTGGAAGGATAGCGCAGCACGCCCGTATCCGGGTGGTTGAGCTGCACCACGCCTGCGCGCTTGGCGTAGCCGAGCAGCGGCTCAGCCTTGGGGGCGTTGCCGCGGTTGCACACTTCGCACCGGTATCCGGCCTGCGTGATGGTTTCCTTCACATCATAGCAGTACCGGTACCAGAACTCCGTCTCACAAAAGCGCTGGCCGTTGATGCGCCCGGGCATTTCCGCCCCGCCGCTGCCGATAAAGTGGCCGATATCCAGCACCACCAGCGGCGGCTCGGCAGGGGCGGAAGCCTCCGGCGGCGCGGGTTCCCCGGCGCCCCAAGCCAGCGCTGCCGCAACCGGCAGCAGCATGGCGGCAACACATCCCTGTACCATGCGCATCTTCATGTGTCAGATTTTCAAACTTCCCATGGCCGGCACCTATCCTTTCCCGTCATTTTTACAGGCCGGCCTTGCCGCCGTGGGCCTTGATCCACTTGCGCACCTGGGGGGCCTTGGCCTTGTCCTCGCCGACGCAATCGAGCGGCCTGGCCTTGTTCTTGGCCCTGGCGTTGATATCGGCCCCCTGTTCCACGAGCCACTGCACCAGCTCCAGGTCACAGATGGCGGCGGCATTGTGCAGGCAGGTGGTGTTGTTTCGGGCCGCATCCAGGCGCGTGTCCACATCCGCCCCGGCAGCAATCATCTCCAGCAGTTCGATGACGCGCTTCTGGTAGGAGGTTTCCAGCTTGGTGCGCATGGTGAGGCCGCGCACGCGGGCCAGCTGGGCTTCGGCTCCGTTGTTCCCCGCCGCGGCGGGGGAGGCGGTCTCTCCCACCCCCGGGGCGGCAGCCTGCAATTTCCGCTGCATGGGCCGGGCCTCCTTGCGGGTGAAGGTCTTGAGGACAAAGTTCTGGGACGACTCGTAGGCCACCAGGCTCGGGGTCATCGGCTCCGGCAGGCTGCCCTTCTCCGTCTCGTAATCAAGCCCGCGGGCGGCGCAGGCCGACCGCAACAGGGTAACGGCGTGCTCCGGCACGGAAGCGCGCAGGCTGTCCGTCAGCTCGTCCAGGGAAAGCACGCCATCGGCGTTCATATCGGAATTCTCGCTGGCCAGGGCCTTGAGGATGCCTGCGGTGAACAGGCCGTTGCCGCTTGCCGGGTCCTCCATGGCGAGCTGGGAGCCGCTCACTGCCGTGACGACGTTCACCCCGCGGTTTTCACCGGGCAGGCGGAACAGGCTTTCTATATAGCGTTTTTCCGCCGCCTGGGAGGCCGCCTGGGAGGCGCGCTCCGAATCCGGGATTTCCGCCTTGCGCACGCGCATGCCGCGGGTTGCCAGCGGGGCGTCCCGCCCCGGCAGCAGGGCGCCGTTGCGCGCCAGCTTCTCCTCATCCTCCTCGCCCACCACTCCGGCGTGGCAGGTATCCATGAGCACCAGGCGGTGGCGGGCCGGGCATTGCCGCACGGCAGCCAAAAGCCGCTCGTACGATATACCCGTGGCGGCCGGTTTCTCCGGCTCGAAATCGCTGCCGCAGAAATAGTAGGTCAGCCCCTCGTCGCGCACGCCGTGGCCGGCGCAGAACAGAATCACCTCATCCTCCGGGCGGGCGTTCTTCAGGAACCCGGCAACGTCCGCCGGGGTTTCATGGGTTACCCGCCCGTCCTGCAGCAGCAGGATATGGGCCTTCCCCCCCATGCCGGCGGAGAAGGCCTTGGCAATGTCGGCGGCATCCTTGGCCGCGCACTTCAGGTTGGCATCCACCTTGGCGTATTCCGACACGCCCAGGCAGACGATGTAGCGCTCCGGGGCCCTCTCTCCCTTGCGGAGCACGCGGAATTTCACCGTGTCGCCCTGCACCCCGGAGGCGGTCTCCGGGGTCACCTCCACCCAGTTCTGGCCGGGTTCCAGCGGCAGTTCCAGCGGGGTGGCCGTTCCCCCGGCCGCAAGCTTGGGCAGCTCCGCGCCGTTGACGCTCACGGCATAGGCGGCAGCCGGAACCGCGCCGGCGCTCCCAAGGGACAGGCGCAGGCTTTCCGCCTCCGTCCACAGGGGCGGGATTTGCAGGGACACCGCCGGCAGAGAGTCGATGGAGGGCATGTCGTCCCCGGCGCCGCGCCCCAGCTTCTTGAGCCAGCGCTCCGTGGTGGCCGCCAGGATGGCGGCGGCCTGCTCATTGCCGGACAGCGCCCGCACCACATCCGCGGGGCGGTTCAACCACGGGGCAAAGGGGGCCATGCCCACCGTCCTGCCGTTTTGGGTGTAGGTAAGGAAACCCTCGCACCCCGGCGAGCCGGCGTAGCGCCCATCGGGCAGGATGAATGCGAACTCGTTCGCATTGCGCAGGATGGCATCGCACACGTGCGTTGTTTCCAGCGTCTTCTCGTCCAGGCGGTAGAGGCTCCACTTCGTGCCGTTCGCCGGCAGGCAGACCAGGTGCAGCTCCGGCAGGTACACCGGGCGGATAGCCGGCATGGAGACCTGCCCTTGGTGCATGGTGTACATGTCGGGAAGGCCGGACGGGGAAGAGACGGGCATTTCGGCCTGGAAAACGCCGGACCATTTCTTCACCAGCCGGCCCGTCTTGTTCGCCATGTCGAGCCGGTACAGGCGGCACTCGTCATAACACGACACCAGCCAGAACAGCTCGTTCCCCTCCCCTCCCACGTAGTTCAAAGTGGGGGCCTGCTTGCCGCTGTGGGTGGAGGTGGCATCGGCTACCGACACATCCAAGGCAACAAGCCTGCGCCTGCCGGCGGCCTTCTCGCTCTCGGAGGGTTCCACCGCCACATTCTGCAATTCCGCATTCCAAGCCTCCGGGGAGGTGAGGCGGTACACCTCACCTTGCCCGTCGCTCAAGAAATAGAGGGTGTCAAAGGCGCCATCCATAGCAAAGATGCATTCGCAAAAGGCTACCCAGCGGCTGTTATGGGTACCGCAGTGAACCGCCCCGTTGCATTTGCTCATATAGGCCTCTTCTCCCACACGCTTGAGCGCTTCCATAACGGCGGCCGTGTCATCTGAGACCGCCACCGCGGGCTTGCGGTCGAAGGACAGCGTATCGGGATTCAACTGTTCCATGCTCACGCTGCCCGCGGGGCGCAGGGCGAGGGTCAGCGGTGCCACCTCCGGGAACAGGTTGCAATCCAGGGGAGTGCCGGCTATCACCATAGCCGCGGCGCTTTCCCTGAAAGCCTGCGGCGCCATCCCGCCCAAGTCGGCCGGGGAGAGGGATGCAAGGCCCTCTTCCAGGGTCGCCTCGCGGGGCTGCTTCTGCCTGCTGGTGAACTGGCCGCCCTTGAAATCAAGCGCGTCCACCTCAATAAACTTGTCTACATCACCGGCAATGGAATGCGATCCCCCGGCCGCATAGGCCATGGAGAAGACCTCTCGGTTGCCGCCCATGGCGCACTTGTTGCCGTCCCCGGTGGGCTGCGCGGCGTAATCCTGCAGGTCCTGCCCCCACATGTCATGCCAGAAGAAAGCCCGGATGGAAGCGGTGTAGCGCAGGGTGGAGGCATCCCACAGGTGCAGCACGGCTCCCAGGTCTTCCGTCCAGCCCTCCTCCATGGTTACAATACGGTAGGGGTCGGCATACACCACGGCCGGGTGGTTCCAGATTCTCTGCTCCCCCGCGCCATCCGTGGAAGGCTGCGCCGAGAAGGCGTAATCGCGGGCATCGGATTCTTGGGCCTGGGCCTGCGCCACGGCCCGGGCCTTTGCTTGCGCCTCCGCAGGCAGCTTGGGCATGGCGGCGCGGGAGCACAGCGGCAGCGCCGCCATGCCGCACAGCAGGGGGATGGAAATTAGCGAACGTGTTTTCATAATGTCATTTGCAAAAGATATGGTTTGTCATGAGCCGCTCAGCGAATATCCTTCAGCGCATCCGCGGCTTTGCTGTCTCCCTGCGCGGCGGCCCGGGAGAACCAGTACCTGGCCTGCTGCTTGTCCTGGGCAACGCCGCGGCCGTTGAGATAGCGGAAACCCAGCCAGCGCTGGGCGGTGCTGTCGCCTGCATTGGCGGCACGCATGATGAGCTGCAGCGCCTGCTCCTGCTGCCCGGCATCGGAGAGCCGGCCGCCCTCCTGGCGCAGCCGTTCCGCGCTCCACCCGGCGTACGGGTCCGCTGAAGTATAAGAAGAGGAAGGCGCAGAATTGCCGGCCTGCAAGCCGTTGGAGCGCAGGGCCTCCGCTGCGGCAGAGTCACCCTGCGCAGCGGCACGGCCGAACCAGTAAGCCGCCTGCTGCTTGTCCTTGGCCACGCCGCGGCCCTGGATATAGCGCCACCCTAACCAGCGCTGCGCGGTGCTGTCCCCTGCATTGGCGGCACGCATGATGAGCTGGATGGCCTGTTCCTGCTGCCCGGCATCGGAGAGCCGCCCGCCTTCCTGGCGCAGCTGTTCCGCAGTCCACCCGGCATACGGGTCCGCTGGAGAATAGGAAACGGAAGATGCAGGATTGCCATACTGCAAGCCAATGGAGCGCAGCGCCTCTGTGGCGGCAGAGTCTCCCTGTATATCGGCACGTTGAAACCAGTACACAGCCTGTTGCTTGTCCTTCTCCACACCGCGGCCGTTGAGATAGCGGAAGCCAAGCCAGCGCTGCGCTGTGCTGTCTCCCATGGCCGCAGCGCTTATGATGAGCTGTAGCGCCTGCTCCTGCTGTCCGGCATCAGAGAGCCGCCCGCCTTCCTTGCGCAGCTGTTCCGCGCTCCACGTGGCATAGGGAGCCATTGAAGAATAGGATGTGGTGTACGCGGAAGCTGCATTCAGCAGGTCATTGGAGCGCAGTGCCTCCCAAGCGGCAGAATCACCCTGCGCGGCGGCACGGCCAAACCAGTACGCAGCTTGCGGCCTGTCTTTGCTTACGCCGCGCCCCTGGATATGGCGCCAGCCCAGCCAGCATTGCGCGGTGCTGTCTCCCATGATTGCGGCACTCATAATGAGTTGCAGTGCCTGCTCCTGCTGCCCGGCATCAGAGAGCCGCCCGCCTTCCTTGCGCAGCTGTTCCGCGCTCCACGTGGCATAGGGCCCCTCAAGAATCACCGAGCCCGCAGACAACGTAGCGGAAGTGTTTTCTTGTACATAATTGTTGTACTTGCCGATAGAGGCCTCTTGACATTCGAAATGCAGCACCTTTCGCTTTGGATCCGCTCCCGCTTTGATGAGGGATGGTATTTTATTCGGGGGAATACCCTTGCTTTTAGCAAGGCTGATAGCGGAGCGCCCCTCCGGCAAAAAATCCTCCTGCACTTGTACTCCGCGTTCCAGCATCTCGTCCAGCAGTTGCCAATCTGCGCGGTTGATGGCTGCAACGGGGGTTTCTGCGACAATAAAATCATCCCCGAAATCAAGAGATGCGTCCGGCTGCTGCGTGCCAGAGGTGAGTTTGCGCACGCTAGCGGAAAGGAAATAGGACAGCTCCGCCACGGAAACGCGCCCGTCTCCGTTGATGTCGCTTTGCGCAGTACCCCGCAGCGCTTCCATAATGGATGCGGTGAACACGCCGTTGTTCCATTTGTCGGATTCCAAGGCGAATTCCGAGCCTGCGGCTCCGGCAATCACGTTCACGCCCCTGCGTATTCCCGTTCTGGAGAACATTTCCTCCATGTAGCGCTTTTTCTGCTTGGCATCCTTCAACAGCGATACGGATTTCACCTTCATGCCGCGCTTTGCAACGGCGCGCACGCCGTGCGGCAGGCTGCCCTGAATGGAAGCCAATCTTTCTTCATCTGCCTCTCCCATTGCGCCGGAGTGGCAGGTATCCAACAGCAACAGACGTCGGCGGGATTTCGTGCCTTCCAGGCACGCGGTGAGCGCATCCATGCCTATGCCTGTCTCGGCCAGGCGTTCCGTGTCAATATCGGATGGTGCGTAGTAGTAGTTCAACTGATCGTCCAGCAGGCCGTGACCGGCGCAGTACATGATGATGGAGTCG
Organism: Akkermansia sp.; assembly: GCA_030531305.1. Lineage (GTDB taxonomy): Bacteria > Verrucomicrobiota > Verrucomicrobiia > Verrucomicrobiales > Akkermansiaceae > Akkermansia. Next base: position 22,370 of record JAUNNT010000026.1, on the reverse strand, counting down.
TCCTCGGTGGCTGCGGCGAGAAAGCCGCGGATCTGGTCCATGGCGCCCTGCGCCTTCACCTCGGCATCCGTGAGCAGCAGCGTATGCACCCTACCCGCGCCGCAGCGTTGGAAGGCGGCGGCCAGGTCCGCAGCATCCTTGGCGGCGTACCTCAGGCTCATGCTGTCATCGTTGTATCGGGAGACACCCATGGCCACCACATACGTTTCCGGCATGGCCGCAGCATCGCACACCACGCGGAAACTCTCCGTTTGCCCATGGATCCCCGCAGTATCCACCGGAGTCACCTCCACCCAATTTTGCCCGGCACCCAGGTGAACGGAGCAGGCCACCGATTCCGGGGAGGAGATGGCCGCGCGAATCTCGGCGGCACGGGGTTGCTCTACCCCGTTTATCCTCACGGAAAGTTCCTTCACGGGCCTCAATCCCGGTACAACCCGCACGGCAAAGGAAACATCCCGGGACGTGGTGCGCAGCTTCGGGAGCTCCGGTGTGGCTTTCGGCAAATCCGCGAGCTCCGGTTCCGGGGACAGGGAGGCTTCCGTGTACCCCTGTTTCAGGAGCCAGCGGCGCGTGGTCTCTTTCAACGCCGCCACATCGTCCGGATTGCCGCCGAGCGCCTCCAGTACTTCCCCGGGGCGGTTGCGCCACAGGGCAAGCGCTGCCATATCCACGCTTTCCCGCCCATTGCACCAGCGCATCAGGGATTCACACCCCGCCGTGCCCCCATACCGCCCGTCGGCCAATGCCACGGCAAAACCGCGCTCCGGGTCCACAAACATGGAGCCTATGCGCTCTTGCCTGTCCGCCCCGGCAATTTTCACAATGGAGTATTCGTGGTCGCTCTCCGGAACAAACAGCATACGCTGGCGGTTGAACCATGCGGGTGTCATTTCTCCGGTGTACGTCCAGCGGCGGCACAGGCGGTAAGTCTTAGCTCCCATGTCAACGCTGATGAGGACAACCTGGTTCCCAATCCCGCCCCACCCGTCAAGTATCGTGAAGAGCCCTAAATATTCCCCGTTTTCCTCCCACCATGCCAACAGGGTGGCATCGCCCGGCTCGGTGTGTTCAGCCAGCCAGCTCTCGCCCCCCCTTTGCAAAAAATTCAATGCCCGTTTTTCGGGCAGGGAGGAAAACAGGGGGATGATTTTCCCCGTATCGCCTTTGGTGCGTTGGAAGGTGTATACTTCCTTGCCGCGGACCAGATAAACGGCTGTGCTATACGTGCCGCCATACGCCTCATAATATGTGGGGAATATGCACAGAAAGGAACCTTTGACCGGATTGGATGCAGCAATATCAGCGACCACCCCGCTTGTAGTTCGCCTCATTGAATCGTATGGATCCCACGGAGCTTTGGCAAAGAGTGCCGGAATCGATTTTTCAGCCGCCTCACTATCGGGATTCAGGAATTCCTCCATCACCCAGCCCTGCCTCGTTATAACTTGCCCATAGTCATTGATTTCCTTTTTGCTTTGCGATGAGAAGGGTGATCTGGTAAGGGCTATGCCAGCACTGCCGCGCCGCATGGTGAGAGAATCCAAATCATATACGGAATACAGGCCGCTCCTTGCCGCAGATGCAACGGCCATGCACTCTCCCCGTGCATTGCCTCCCCACCAGTATGGGAGAACGGGACTGGGGAAGCCATCTTCGCTATATCCTTCGATGTCACGCTGGATTTTTTGATAAGAGATGAACCTGCAGCGTTTGCCGATTTCCGTCAGAGCGGCGCGATAGTTGAAAAGCTCGTCTATCCCGTTCAGTTGCCTGGTAATAAAACTGTCACTGGAATCATCACAACCCTGCACTCGACCGGCAACCTCGAGCGACCGCAGGGGCTGGGCTATGTGTTGCAATTCGTGGCTGCCCTTCACCCTACCCGCCGTTTCCCTCTCCAGGTCAACGGCAATGTATGTTGTATCGCGGCTTCCCGAAAACAGACTTTCGCCAGACCAGGTGTCCGAGCTCTGAAATGGTAGCAAGCGGTACCTGGATTTGCTCTCCCCTGCGACTTCAGCGATTGTGCATGCAATGAACACCTTGCCAATGAGGCGGCAGGTGCGCGTGTCCCAAAACGAGTAGAAAGGGTCCTTGGTGAGCGTCTGTGTAACCGTCACCCTGTCATCTGCAAAGTGAACCATCTCCCTGTCATGCCGCAGGTCTCCCTTGTATTGTGGCCCCGATTGTTTGCCGCCGTGCATGAAGAAGGGGCGCGGAAACAGGCGGAAGTCCTCTGGGTTCCCGGCTATTTTCTCCAAGCGCTGCAACAGCATGTTTTCGTCTTTCATCCCTTCCGGGCATGCCTCTGCACCATGCTCGCGCCTTTGGGTGTACCAGTACAGCTCGCCCTTCAATATTTCCGAGTAGTCCGGGGGGGTGAGCCTTTGCTGCAGGCGGGCGTTGACGTCCGCCAGCTTCCGCCAAAAGAAGGAGTCGAACGAGTACGTTTCGCCGGTATAGGCGTCTTTAACGTACTCCGTGGCCGCCATCGCTGGGGAAATGCAGCAGAGAGAGGCGAGGGAGAAGGAGAGCAGGTGTTTGAGTTTCATGGCTAATCAAAAGCAAGGCTGCGTCAGTGCCGCGACTTCCCACGGGAGAGGAGAGACAAGCCACGGCAGCGGACATGATTGTATCAGAAAACCTTTCATACAACCACGCAAATTATCGAATATCCTTCAGCGCATCCGCGGCTTTGCGGTCGCCTTGGTCGGCGGCACGGGAGAACCAGTACCTGGCCTCAATCAGGTCCTCAGACACGCCGCGGCCGTTGAGATAGCGGTATCCCATCCATCGCTGCGCGGTGCTGTCGCCCATTTGGGCGGCACGTCGGATGAGTATCAATGCCAGCTCCTGCTGCCCGGCATCAGAGAGCCGCCCTCCCTCCTTGCGGATGCGCTCCGCGCTCCACCCTGCGTAAGGATCCACTGTCTTGAGAGCTTCCCGCGCTGCAGCATCTCCTTTGTTTGCGGCCTGCTCGAACCAATGCCAGGCGCACTCCAAATCCTTGGGCACGCCCCGGCCCTGATAATAGCGCCACCCCAGCCAGCGCTGAGCTGTAGCGTCACCATCTCTGGCAGCCCGGATAATCAATATCAACGCTTCTTCATCCTTGCCTGCATCGGAGAGAGCTCCCGCTTTTTGACGCATGGCTGCCGCCTTTTGAGCTTCGTTCGTGAAATCAGATCTGCAGACATCGATGAGAAGTTCCGTCTTTTTCCTTTGCGGCAAGATGGCATGAAGAGCCTTGATTTGAGCCGTAGAATAGCCCTTGGCCTTTAAGGTGTCATCAGACATATCCTTCTTGCCCGGCAAAGGCGAAAAGAAGGTCCCATTCCATTCCATCTTCAGGGAGATGGGTTTTTCTCCACGAGGCAAAGACAACTTGCCAACCGCCAGGGGAAATGCAGAACCGTCCTCTGCGGCGTCCACGGATATCTTCTGCATGCCGGCAGTCATTTGATGCACCCTTGCAGAGACATACTGCTGCAGCTCATTCAAGTTAAGTATGCCATCAAAATCAAAGTCTGCACCCACATCACCGTTGATTGCCTGAAGCAGGCACGCCGTAAACACGCCATTGCTCCACTCCGTGGATTCCAAGGCGAACTCCGAACCGGAAGACCCTGCCAGAATGTTGACGCCGCGCCGCGTTCCGGCCATGGAGAACATTTCCTCAATGTACCTCTTTTTCTGAGCGGAATTCAATACGGCATCCGCGCTTTTCACTTTCATGCCGCGGGAGGCGATGGCGCGGACGCCATGCGGGAGGTTCATGCCGTTTGCCGCCAGCTTGTCCAGGTCCTCTTCGCCGAGCGAACCGCTGTGGCAGGTATCCAGCAGCAGCACGCGTTTGCGCGCCGCGCAATCCCCAAGGCTTTTTTCCAGCAGAGAGTCTATATCGATGCCGGTTCCCTTCACATCTTCCGTGTCGATGCCGTAGGGGGCGTAGTGGTAGGTGAGCTCATCGTCCAGCAGGCCATGTCCGGCCACATACAGCACCACGCGGTCCTGGATGCGGCAATCCTTCAAGAAGGCGCGGATTTCATCCAGTGCCGCCGGGCAAACCTTCTCATCGGTGAGCAGCAGGGTTTTCACCGTACCCTTGCCATGCTTCTTGAGAGCCGCGCACAGATCCGCAGCATCCTTGGCCGCGTACTGCAGGTTCAGGCTGCTGTCCTGGTACTTGGACACGCCCATGGCCACCACATACAGGGCGGAGTCGTCATCCCCGCGCCGCACAATGCGGAAGCGCAGCGAATCTCCGGAATAGCCTGCGCTGTCCTCCGGGGTTATTTCCACCCAGTTTTGCCCCACGGAAAGGGGGATGTTGATTTCAATGGAACGGGAGTTCCCCGCTTCCAGCGTGTCCATGGCCGGCACTTCCGTTTCCGCACCGTCCACACGCATGTGGAACTTGGTGATGGGACGTGCATGGGCCGTGAACTTGATGGTGGCCGCCGCCTGCGCCCCATCGGTCACCAAGGGTGCGGGAATCTCCAGCACCGTCTCCGGGAAATCCGAGATGGCAGGCTGCTCCGGCATGTTGTCCAGATCCATGCCGTGGGTTTTCTTGAGCCAGCGGCGCGTGGTTTCCCTGAGCGCGGCAATGTCGTCTGCGTTTCCGTTCAGGGTTTCCAACACCTCGTGCGGGCGGTTGTACCACGGCGCCAGCGGGGCAATGCCGAGACGCCGCTGCCCGTCACCCGCAAGAAGGTAGCTCTCGCATGCAGGGGTGCACGCATAGTGTCCATTGGGCAATACGATGGCATACCCATCCCGCCCGGCCAGGTACAGGTCTGCCACCTTGTTGTCCTTCAACGGGTCTGAAACGTCCAGCATCTTGTATTGATGCTCATTCACCGGCAGGAGAAGCAGCTGGTTTTTCCGCCACCACAGCGCAGGCAACTCCCCATAGCAGTCCATCTCGCGCAAGTGGGTGGCACTCTTGGCGGCAGAGTCCAGGTCAAAGAAATGAATCTTGTACTTATTCCCAACCATAAGCAGCGGATGCCCCATTGTGGTCGCTCCACAAATCGCGGCAAAAATATCGCGGTCACTTGCCATATCCTCGTCAAAGGGAGCATAGCGGAACAATGTCTCCACTTCTCGCTTCTCAAATAAAAGCTCTACCTTCAAGCATGAATATTCAATCAGGGACGCGCGTTTGCCCCCGGTAAAAGCATCCATTGCCGGGAAAAGGTAGGCAGCGCCATTGATGGTGATACCCATCAGGTAGTTCCACTCTTCTGTAGCTTCGACCCCCGAGTCATATGGAAATGGAATGGAAAAGATGGCTATGCCCTCGTCCTGCGCTTCGATGGCCACATCTACATGATCCTTCTTTCTCCAAGCAGGGTATTTGTTCCCCATGGGTATATCCTTGAGCAATGCCTTCAGAGCCCCTAAATCGGGAGAGGCTTGCCGTATGGCATAGGGGTTTTCAATTCTGCACTTGCCATATTCCCGAGTATTGGCAAGCCGGTTCAAATCCACATTCTCCTTCACGCCGTCCGACAGCGTGAGGCGAAGGACATCCCCGCTTCCTGCGGAATCCGGATCCAACCAAAACGACAGCTCTTTGGCAGGCCAGAAGTAGAGGCCTTCGTTGTCTGCCGCCTCCTCTATTACAAATGCTCTATTGGGCCGTAGAACTCTTTTATCAATCATCGGTGCCGCGGATTCCTCTCCCATTTTCTTGGATGTTGCCAAACATGTAGCGATACACTGAGCCCTGCCATCCAGGTAGCGGTCATGTACACCACCCTTACCCATATATTGCTCTTGGCTACATTCTGAAGATACCGGATACAGCCGCCGGCTTGAGGGTGCATAAACAATCGCGTATGGAGAAATTGGGAATTTACCTTCTTCCTCCCAAGTGAGACGGTCGAATCTATGAGCCCAAGAAAGATAAGTATCGGAACAAAGCATGGCGTACGCATCAGCATGCGTGCTCGACAAAAACGGATAACTGGGTGGTTCTCCTTCTTCGCTTTTCAATCCGTTGGCGTCCATGGGAATCAGCAAGGAAGAATCCAAGCGGCAGGTACGGGAATTCCAAAAGCTGTACCGGACATAGTCGGCTTCCTTGCGCAGGGTAATCAGGTAATTGGAATCCCCGTGATACACCCAATCGCCATTGTTGCGGATATCCTCTTGGAACACAACGCCCGTGGACGGCGGTTCCTCCAGAATAGGGCGGAGGAATAATTTCCTATCCTCCGGATGCCGGGAAATTTTACGCAGGGTGTCAATCAGCTGATCCAGCCGTACGGGGCTGCAGGATTCGCCCCTATCGTAGCTCTCAGCTTCACTGTCTCTGCTTTCGTTGCGGGCAAGATAATATTCCCGCAGCTTGAACCAATCGTCCAAACCCTGCAGGAGCATTCCGTAATCCCAGCGGCTGAGCTGGCCCTCCAGCTCGGAAACAACGGTGGATATCCGGTTCCAGTCCCGGTCCGGCACATTTATCCGTTCCCCGGTGAGGGGATTGTCCACCATGGTGCCAGTGGCGGAAATAGCGCTTAGGCAAAGCAACAGCGCGCAGATTGGCACATTATTCCTTTTCATAAGTTTTTAGAATGATGAAACGGCGAAGCCGGTTATCCTCCGCGTGCCTCGAGGTATTACTATGCACAGAAAGGGGGCCTGTGCATGAGTGGCGGAAACTAAAGAAGAGTGAATGTCCCAGTACCGCTGCTACCTACCATGTAGGGACTGCCGTCAACCTCGAAACTGGCCGTCCCACCCGTGGGAGAAGTGAAATGGAGGTGTAAGGTCCTGTCGTTCCCCCTCACATCATTATGACTAAACCAGTAAATAACGGCCTCTGTTTCAGATGTTTTAACGTATTTGTATTCATCCATCCAGCCGTTAGCGCTCGTCTCCTTGCATTCATTGGAATTGCGCCAAGTCAAGCTCCATGGCTGCTGATGCCGGGGATTGGAGCAGACGTCATCATCGCACACATGCGTTTTCGGATAATAGGTGAAGGTTTTTCCCGATACGGACGCAGGGGCCTCTGCGCGCGCGGAGGCAGCCGGTGCACTTCCGTTGGTGAGAGTGGCAGAGTGCTTGCAGCCGGCAAGTAGAATCACGCCGGACACAACCAAGAAACAAGGCATAGTTTTCACTTGTAATATATAGAATGTATTTGATTGGTAAATATGCCGCCGCATGCAGCCGGTGAGGGTGCATGCGGCGGCTAGAATGAAAAGTCAGCCCTTGGGGAAGGTGCTGACGACGATGTGCTTCTCACTCCAGAGGGTCTGCTTGGAGACATCCGCCGCGGTGGCGGCCTTGACCTTCTTGACAACCATGCCGCGGGTCATGACGGGGTAGGGATCATCCTCCGTCGCGGCGGAGGCCATGCCCTTGATTTCCTTCATGAGAGCGTTCTGATCCGTGCAGGCGATGACCTGCACCACATCCGAGCCGAAGGGCTCCGCAATCTCAATCTCGAACCCGCTCTTGAGGGCGCCGGGAATGGAGACCCAGTGGTCCTTGGGGATGAGGGTGTCCTTGTGCCACTTGTTGGGGAAGAGCACCACGGAGTTGCCATCGCTCTGGTGGCAGATGACGGCCACGTGGCAGGCCTCCGGGCTTTTCATCTTGAAGGAGATGTTGCTGCCCTCCTCGTACACGCGCTCACCGTCCGCGGTCTTGAGCTGGATGTCGAAATCCTTGCGGATGTCGAGCAGTTTGGCGTTGGTCACCTCCTCGATTCCGGCCATGGATTGCTCCGCGTTCTGGGGGGTGACGGCCTGCTGCGCCTGTTCCGCGGATTTCTCCGGCCACACGCGTGCGGTCACCTCGTTCATCTTCCAGGTCACCTTGTCCTTGGTGACCTCGCCCCCCTGGAGCCAGGCGATTTCCGTGTAGAGTGTGACGGTGGTGCCGTCCGAGACGAAGCGGCCGCGGACGATACCCTCCACGCCCTCCACGGTAACCTTCTCCACGGCGGTACCGGGTTCCACCAGCTCCGAGGCTTGGAATTCACCCTCCATCTCCAGCTGGTCCAGGTTGGAGCGGGTGATGATTTTCACCTGGTTGGATTTGGGCAGGGCAATTTCCAGCTCCTCGCGGATAACCACGGAGAGCGGAGACATCATGGGCGTGTTGCCGTACACAAAGTTGCCCACGCCGAGCTTGACGGGCTTCTGGTGTTCCGGCAGCTTGGCCACCAAGGATTCGGAGAGCTTTTGGAAGGGGTCTTCCTTCTGCTGCTGCTGCGTTTCAGCTTGGGCATAGAGGCAGGGTGCGGAGAACACCAGCGCGTATGCGATGATTCTGTTCACGGTTAGCTGACGGTTGTTTCAGATTTGATCACGCGCTCGGTGGAACGAATGCGTTCCTGTGTTTCGGCGGGCTTAACCTTGCGCGGTGCCCGTTTCTTTGCCCGCTGCGGAGCTGCCGGCACCTTTCGCGCAGCGGCCGGAGCCTGTGCGGCAGCCTTTGCAGTTGCAGGCTGGGAAGCCGGAGGGGCATCCACGGCAGCCGGCGCGGCCTTCTGCACCACCTGCCCCTTTGCCTGCTGCGGGGCGGCCGCAGCCTGTTGCGCAACGGCCGGAGCCTGTGCGGCAGCCTTTGCAGTTGCAGGCTGGGAAGCCGGAGGGGC